>JBBRBX010000071.1:0-30632 GCA_038205395.1 Caldilineales bacterium | reverse complement strand
TTCTGTTGGTGATATGAGCGGCGGGGGTCCACCCGGTCCCATCTCGAACCCGGCAGTTAAGCCCGCCAGCGCCGATGGTAGTATGCGGTCCGCTGCATGCGAGAGTAGGCCATCGCCAACCGAACTCTCTTTCTCCTATTTGGGACGTCAAGTCGTCCCGCGATTGTAAGACGTTTATCGGGCGTGGTAGAATTCCAGGCTGTAACTGAATTCAAGACACCGAGTTCAGAACCGTGTCTGGCGTTCCACCACTTAGCCCGAATGACCCATGAGCGACGAACCACCACGTACCTCGACTGCATACCGTAGTAGCGATCGCCGCCAGCGTTGGTTAACTGCACCACAAATAAGCGCACCTGCGAGGCTTGCCTTATGCTGCAAGCCTCTTTCATTTGGCGCGCCTAGCCTCTCCTTTTCCTGTCTCTACTTGTTTACTGTTGTGAGCTGCCTATGACGACTGCTGCTGTCCTTCTTGCCGCCGGCTACGGCACACGCATGAAATCCGAGCTGCCGAAAGTGCTGCATCCGCTGTCGGGGCGACTCATGATCGAATGGGCGCTGGCTGCCGTTGCACCCGTGGCCGATTCGCCTCCGGTTGTGGTGGTGGGCCACGGCAAAGAAGAGGTGCAGGCTCTGCTGGGCGAGCGTGTGCGTTATGCGGAACAGTGCCAACTGCTTGGCACTGGCCACGCTGTCCAACAGGCGGCCCCCTTGCTGCAGGGACAGGCGGATGCTGTGCTGGTCGCCTATGCGGATACACCTCTGCTGCGCAGTGAAACGCTGGCTGAACTGCCGGCGCTTTTGGCGCGCCGGCAGGCGCAGGATAACCCAGCAATTGCTCTGCTGACAGTGACGCGCGAGGAGCCGCAGGGTTTTGGCCGTATCATACGTGACGCCGCCGGTGCAGTCTGCGCAATTGTCGAAGAAGTGGACTGCAGCGCGGAACAAGCTGCCATCCGCGAGTTGAATCCCGGCCTCTACTGTTTCGACGCCGCCTGGTTGTGGACGAACTTGCCTCAACTGCCGCTGAGCGCCAAGGGCGAATACTATCTCACCGATCTGGTCGCCATGGCTGTAGCGCAAGGGCGGGCGGTGGTGTCGGCGCCGGCCCCACTGGAAGAGGTCTACGGCATCAACACGCGCGTGCACCTGGCGCACGCTGCGGCTGTGCTGCGCCGGCGCATCCTTGAACGCCATATGCTGGCCGGCGTCACCATCCTTGATCCCCTCAACACATATATTGATGACGGCGTCGAAATCGGCATGGATACGACGGTGCTGCCGGGGACCTTCTTGCAGGGTAAGACACGCATTGGCCGGCGCTGTCTGATTGGCCCCAACAGCCACATCACTGACTGTGAAATCGGCGATGAATGTCGCGTCTTTTATGCCGTGGCGGAAGGTGCGCGCTTGGAACGGCGGGCGGAGATCGGTCCTTTTGGACGGCTGCGCAAGGGTGCTCATCTGGGCGAAGGCGTGCACATGGGCAACTTTGGTGAAGTGAAGGACAGCTATCTTGGCCCCGGCACCAAGATGGGCCATTTCAGCTATATCGGCAATGCCGAGATCGAAAGTAACGTCAACATCGGTGCGGGCACAATTACCTGCAACTATGATGGGCAGCACAAATACAAGACGGTGGTGGGCAAAAATGTATTTATCGGCAGCGACACGATGCTTGTAGCGCCGCTGACCATTGGGGATGGTGCACATACCGGGGCGGGCGCTGTTGTGACACGTGATGTGGCCGCCGGAGAGCTGGTCTACGGCGTACCGGCGCGTACTGCCTCTAAGCGTGAGGAGCAGAGCCGAACGACGGATGAGTTGCCACCGCAGGCTTGATAGGGATAGGACAGTAATTGTAGTGGTGGCATTGGGTGCTTGGAGATTGACCTGTGGAATATGATTATGCGGCGTGGCTGGCGTTGGCTGTGGCTGCGCTTTTGATTGGATTTGTGGCTGCGGTCGAAGTTGCCTTGACCGCAGTGGATCGGGCTGTTGTACGGCAGCGCAGCCAACAGGGGGACAGCCGTGCTGCGCTGGTCGAAGGCGTGCTGCAGGAACCGGCGCAATTCTGGCTGACGTCGATGTTGGTCAAGACGATCGGGCTGCTTTCGGCTGGGGTTGCCGCCGGCCATATTTACCCCGCCTCTGCCGGTCTGGTGACTGTGGTGCTGGCCACTGTTGTGGCGTGGCTCGCATTAGGGGCCGTGCAGATCATTGGCCGCTCGCTGGCTGTGGTCAATGCCGAGCAAGTGGCCTTGCAGTTGGCGCCGTTTGCACACGGCCTGATCGTGCTGCTGTCGCCTTTTACCTTTCTGCTTTATCGCGCCGGTGTGCGCTTGAGCGGAGAAGACCCGCGCGAACACGATGACGCCATTTTTCTCAGTGAAGACAGCCTGCGCCGTCTGATGCAGGTCGACGAGGAAAACTCGTCAATTGCCGAGAGCGAGAAGGAAATGATCGCCGGCATCCTGGATATGAACACCACTGTGGCGCGCGAGGTGATGGTGCCGCGTATTGACATGGGAACGCTGCCGGTGGAAAGTACGCTGGAAGAGGCGCTGGAAGAAATTATGGCGCACGGGCACAGCCGCATCCCGATCTATGAAGAGCATGTGGATGTCATCATTGGTCTGCTCTATGCCAAAGACCTGCTGCGCTTTCTGCGCGAAAACCGCCACGATGTGCCGATCCGCGACCTGCTGCGCCCCGCCTATTTTGTGCCTGCTTCTAAAAAAGTCAACCAACTGCTGCGCGAAATGCAGCTTCAGCGCATCCATCTGGCGATGGTCGTCGACGAATACGGCGGTATTGCCGGCCTGGTGACGATCGAAGACATTATTGAAGAGATTTTCGGCGAAATTCAGGACGAATATGACATCAACGAAGCGCTCCTCTACCAAGCCTTTGGCGAACACGCCTATATCCTCAATGCGCGGCTCGACATGGATACGTTGGGTAAGTTGCTCAACATCGACCTGGATGAAGAAGACGCCGACACGTTGGGCGGTCTGATCTACAGCCGGCTGGGTCACGTGCCTGTACAGGGCGAGACGGTGGACCTGGCGGATTGGCGGCTGCGGGTGGTCTCGCTGGATGGGCGACGCATCAACCAGGTGCGCGCCGACCGTATTCTGCCGCCGGTAGAGAAAGTGGCGGAAGAGCAGGCGCAGGAACGACTGCGCAGCCGCAAAACGACGCTCAACGCGCCCAGCCTCACTAATCATTCATAATGGGGGAAAACTAATATGACGCCACAAGAACTGATCGCTGCTGCTCTGCAGGCACGCGAACGTGCCTATGCCCCCTACAGCCACTATACCGTAGGTGCGGCTCTGCTGACGCGCAGTGGTGCGGTGATTCCCGGCTGCAACGTTGAAAATGCCGCCTATCCCGCCACAATCTGCGCCGAGCGTGTCGCGCTGACATCTGCCGTGGCGCAAGGCCAGCGTGATTTTGTGGCGATTGCGGTCGCTACGGCTAACGGCGGTTCTCCGTGTGGAACCTGTCGCCAGGTGATGAACGAATTGGGGCCGGATATGGCCGTATATGTCAGTGACGCGGCCGGCAACTACTATACGACCAGCGTGCGCGAACTGCTGCCCGACTCATTTGGCGCGCAGCGGCTGGCCGATGCGCAAGCCGGCGGCAGTTCGCGCACCTAACTCGCCAGGAAGGCAAACCGCCCATGGCAAGCAATGTCCCTACTCTGCTAGCGACCTATCAACTGCGCCAGCGCGAATTTTTGCTGCGCATTACGCGCGCCATGACCTCACGCCTCGAACTGCCCAGCTTGCTGGAGTTGATCCTGCGCAGCGCTGCCGAAATGGTCGGCTGCCCTTCGGGCATGATTTTGCTGCAGCCGCAGTCGCCGCCGCTGGATTCGGCCATCCGTGTCGCACCGCGTTTTCAAGTGCGCGCCGTCTACAACATTGCGCGCGAATCGCTGCGTGCCTTCGCCCCTCTGTTTGATGTCGCCACATTGGCGGCGCTGCGCGAGGCGGCTCTCGCCCAGACCGAAGCCAGCGGACCGCCTGCCATTGATCTCAGCGCCAAGGTGCGTGAGGTGGAGGAAACACTGGGCGAAGTCTTGGGGCAGGTGTTGGCGCTGCCGCTGCTGTTTGAAGGCGAGATGTTGGGCGTCATCTATCTGTTTCGCGGCAACTATGCCTTCACCCAGCTGGATTGGCAGTTTCTGCAAGGATTTGCCGAACAGGCAGCCATCGCCGTACGTAATGCCAGTTTGGTTCATCTGCTCGAAACCGAGCGCACGCGGCTGGCTACTATTCTTGAAAATAGCGCCGACGGCATCATGATCTTGAGTGCGGACAGGCAGGTGGTGGCGGTTAACCAGGCGTTGGCTACGATGGTGGAAATGACGGCGGAGGACGCCATTGGGCGGCCTTGCGGGGTTGTGTTGCCGTTGGAAAATGTCAGCGGCTATCACCTTTGCCAAGATGAAGCCTATACCAGCCAGACTTTGCCTGCCAACGCCTATTGTGAGGGTGAGTTTGCGCATCGCGGCAAGCGTTTGATCGTCACTGTCGCCTATACACCACTGACGGGCGAAGATGGGCGGTTGATGAATATTATTGCCAATGTTCACGACATCACTCGTTTCCGCGAGGAAGAGGAGATGAAATCTACCTTTACCTCGATCATAAGTCACGAACTCAAGACGCCGGTGGCGCTGATCAAAGGCTATGCACAGACACTGGCGCGCCCGGACGCCAGTTGGGACAGCGAGACGGCGCGGCAAGGATTAGAGATCATCGAGGAAGAGGCGGACCGGCTGGAGGGGTTGATCAACAACCTGCTGGACGTGAGCCGTATTGCCGCCAGCGGGCTAAAGCTGGACATTGATGGGGTGAATCTGGAGCAACTGGCGCGCAAGGTAGCGGAAGCATATCGCATCCAGACCACAAATCACAGCATCCTGCTCGATTTTCCTGCTCCTTTGCCGTTGGTGCGGGGTGATGAAGAGCGGCTTCGTCAGGTGCTGACCAACCTGGTCTCAAACGCCATCAAATATTCGCCTGACGGCGGGGTGATTCGCATCGGCGGCTGGCTGCAGCCGGCGCAAGCGCAGAGCGTGCCCATAGAGCATCCGACCTCAGAAGGAGAGACAGGTAACGCAGCTCAGGCCTCAAGTAGAGATGCCGATTTTCAATCGCAGGTGGTGATGTTTGTGGCCGATCAAGGGGTCGGCATTCCAGGCAGCGAATTGTCACACATTTTTGAGCGCTTTTACCGCGTAGACAGTTCACTGCGGCGCACGACGGCAGGCGCCGGCTTAGGCCTGTTTCTTTCGCGTGCCATCGTCGAAGCGCACGGCGGGCGCATGTGGGCCAACAGCGAACCGGGGCGCGGGACGACGCTCTTTTTTACGACGCCGGTTGACGAAGTGGAGGAGATATAATGAACGCGCATCCTACTGCCGATTCCTATTGGGTGGTTCCAGGCTTGCTGTTGGCAGGTGAGTATCCGGGAGCGCGTTTGGGTGGCGAGGCGCTTACAAAGTTGGGCGATCTGCTGGATGCGGGCGTGCGGGCGTTTATCGACCTCACTGAGGCAGGCGAATATGGTTTGCGCCCCTATTGGCCGCTGGTGCAGCAGCTGGCTGCCGAGCGCGGCGTCAGCGTGACACACCAGCGGATAAGCATCCGTGACATGTGTGCGCCGGCTCCGGCGCACATGCTCGCCGTCTTGAATGCGATTGACGCTGCCGTGGCGCAAGGATGTCCGGTCTATGTACATTGCTATGGCGGCATCGGTCGCACCGGCACGGTGGCCGGCTGTTATCTCGTGCGGCATGGCACATCAGGCGCGGCGGCGCTGGCGGAAATTGCGCGGCTGCGGCAGGAGACGCCCGACGGCTATCGTCAGTCACCCGAAACCGAAGAACAGCGTCAGTTTGTGCTGGCGTGGCGCTAACTTTGATGCGCGACGCCCAGCGGCGGAAAACGCAGCTAGTGGTGACGCTGGAACTGACGGGGATGGCCCCTACCGGCGAAGCGATTGGTCGCCATGAAGGCTTGATTGTCTTTGTTCCTTTTGGTCTGCCCGGTGAGCGTGTGCACGTGCGGCTGGTGACACAGAAGCGCAGCTTTGCGCGTGGGGAAATCGTCGAGCGGCTGACGGCGGCGCTGGAGCGAGTGGCACCGGTCTGCCCCTACTTTGGCATCTGCGGCGGCTGTGATTGGCAGCACATCACCTACAGTGAGCAGCTCCGCTTCAAGACAGCCGCCGTCGCCGAGCAATTCACCCGTATCGGCAAACTGACCAAGCCGCCGGTGCTTCCGTGTGTGGCAAGCCCCTCCATCTACGAGTACCGCAACCACGCCCGGCTGCAAGTGACCGCAGAGGGCAAGTTGGGCTACCGCGCTGCCCGTTCCCACGCCATCGTGGCGGTGAATGATTGTCCCATCTTGGAACCTGTGCTGCGTGAGCAGGTGGCTGCGCCGGTTGCCGGCAGTGCTGAGGCCGGCGCAGCGAGCGAGCTTGTCCTGCGTTCGTGGTCAGAGACAATCACGGTGGGCGGCTTTGCCTATCGTGCGGAAGAGGGAGCATTTTTTCAAGCCAATACCGCCGTGGCTGAACTGCTAGTCGGGGCGCTGCTGGCCGCGCTGTCCCCTACGGGTGTCGAACGTGTGCTTGATCTCTACTGCGGGGTGGGGTTGTTTACCGTGCCGGTGGGGCGGCGGGTGGCGCAGATCGCCGGCGTCGAATCGAATGCTGTGGCGGCGGCGAATGCTGCGTGCAACCTGGAGGCGGCGCAGGTGGCCGGCAGCGTGTTTGCGAGTGAAGTGGCGGCGATGCTGTGCAGCTCACCGCTGGCTGATCAGCCGTGGGATGCCGTCATTTTAGACCCGCCGCGCACAGGAGTGGACGAGCGTGCCCTGGCCGCTCTGGCTGCACTGCAAGCGCCGCGCCTTTTTTACATCTCTTGCGAACCGGCCACGCTGGCACGCGACGTGCAGCTTCTGACCGGTTACGGCTATCGCCTGCAGTGGGCGCAGCCGTTTGACATGTTTCCACAGACGCGGCATGTGGAGACGCTGGCGGTGCTGGCAGCGACCTGAACGCGTTTCTCTACCAAGCTTTTGTTACAATCTGAATAAGCAGTGATACACCAGCCACGGCAGACCAACAGCAAAGGCCTAAGAAGATTGGCCGGAAGCCATTGGTGACTAGTTTTTTGAGATTGGTATTGAGTCCAATGGCAGCCATGGCCATAACGATGACAAACTTGCCGATTGTCACCAGTTCATGAGAAATTGGTGCTGGGATGCCGGCAAACGTGTTGGCTATCGCTGCCGCCACAAAACCAAGGACGAACCACGGGAAGACTTTAGCGAAGTTAAATGTTTCGGCGCCTGCCGTCTCCTTGGCCTTTTTGGCGGTGTAGATAGCAAGCACCAAAGTTATCGGCACAATCATCAGTGTGCGCGTGAGCTTGACAATGGTCGCAAAAGCGAGAGCGGCGTTATTGCCGGCGGCAGAACTCCAGGCTGCCGCCGCGGCTACAACGGAGGAAGTATCGTTGATTGCCGTTCCAGCCCACATACCAAAGCCGGCGTCACTCATCCCCAGCAGATGGCCTGCTGCCGGAAAAATAAAGACAGCGATAATATTGAATAGAAAAATAGTGGATATGGCATGGGCCACATCGTCGTCCTCAGCGCGTATGACTGGCGCCGTAGCTGCGATGGCTGAACCACCGCAAATAGAAGTGCCGACCCCAATTAACGTAGTCATTTTGCCGGGGATTTTTAATGCCTTCCCCATGAAAACAGCGGTCAGAAACGCCGCTGACAACGTGAACAGCATCACAAACAGCGATTGGCCTCCAACCGCAATAACGTTAAATAAGTTCATCTCAAACCCAAGCAGAATAATGGAATATTGCAGCAGCTTTTTGGACGTAAATTTGACGCCCTGATCAAATTGCCGGAAAGTCTGCGCCGACGCTTTCCTGCCCAAAGTTCGTTCTGCCAGTAGCAGCTTGGGAAACAGCAGCGTAATACTCATCCCAAACAAAATACCAAATATAGGGCCGCCCACCAGTGGAAATGCCTTGCCCAGCAGCCAGGCAGGCGCGGCGATGGCAAGACAAAGTAAGATTCCCGGCAAAATTGGCAGTATCATTTTAATTTGGGGCTCCGCCAGAGTGTGGTCGGCAGACTTAGCAGTTTGCGTCATGTTAGGAATCCTTTTACAGCTTTTTGTTCTACTATACTGTTTGGGGAATCATTTGTAAATATCTATAATATTATAGATACAATAGATAATTGCCTATGTGTTTTATCGAATAGTGGGGGACTGATGACGCTGAGACACTTACTCATATTTATTGCGGTAGTGGATTCAGGCAGCATGACTGCCGCTGCTGAGGCTTTGTTTGTCGCACAGCCAACTGTGAGCCAGGCAATTGCCGATCTTGAAAAGTATTACGGTATTAAGCTGTTTGACCGCCTGTCCAGACGGCTCTATATAACGGAAGCCGGCAAGTCGCTTTTGAGCTACGCCAGGCACATCACAGCTTTGTTTAATGAAATGGAACAAGCGCTGAAAAATACCGACAAGATTGGAATCATCAGGATCGGCGCCAGTATGACAGTTGCCACCTGTCTGCTTCCAAGCCTTATCAATCAATTTACTGCCACCTACCCTTCCATCCATATCAAAGCCGTGGCTAAAAATACGAAAGACATTGAAACCTTGGTCAGCAAGAACGAACTCGATTTTGCTGTAGTGGAAGGGGTTGTGCACACACCGGATATTCTTTCCACGGCATTTATGGATGACGAACTCGTCCTCATCTGTGGCAGGGACCATCCACTTTATCAGGTAGAAAGAATTTCGCTTGGTGAGCTAAGTGAGTACGGGTTTCTTGTGCGTGAACGAGGCAGTGGGACACGCGAATTATTTGAGAATACGATGGCAGCTTATGGGGCCAAGTGGCAGCTTGCTTGGGACTGCAATGGTTCTGAATGCTTGAAGAGTGCTGCCATCAGTGGTATGGGGGTGGCAGTTATATCCCAAATGCTTGTGGCAGATGAGGTGCAAGCGGGCGATCTGTGGCTTATGCAGGTCGATGGTTTTCAGCTAAAGCGCCAATTTAGCGTTATCCGGCATAAAAACAAATTTTTTACAGAGTCGATGCAAGCATTTACTGAAATGTGTTACGCAATGGGAGCAGGCCACCAGGCAAGCGCCGCAGCCACTCGTCCCGCCCCACGCACCAGGGTGTAGAACGGCTTTCCTTCCTTGCTCCAGTTTTCCGCTGCAGAGTTCAAAATATCTACTGCCACAGTGAATGCCGCCGGATCGTGATCGTCAAGGTGGGCCGCATCATCGTAGACAACCACATAGCCTGCAGCCGGCGCCCACGCCAGATCGTTGACAGCCTCCTCCAATGCGTCCCAGTTATTGCCTACATAGGAAGGCATGGCGAAAGCCTGCTTGGCTGCAGTCAGAAAGCTCGCTTTGTCATAAATCGTGGCGCCGTCGAGGTGGAAAAGCTGCCAGCCCTGCGCCTTGGCTTCGGCTTGCAGCGTAGACGGCTGTGCGCGTGAGGGAAACCGATAGACACCGGGCGCCGCCTGCTGCTGAAGTACTGACTGTAGTTTGCTCATGGTTTTACCTGGTTCCACCTACTGCTCTATGATGCGGGCGAAGCTGTCGTAATGGTCGGCTGTATAATAGCGCTCGCCCTGGCTGCCCGCCACAATGCGCCGCGCACCGCGGTCATTTTCGCCCGGTGTGATCACGGTGTACTCCTGGTAGTAGTCACGCGAGCGTTTAGGCAGGATGCCCTCGCGGTTCTGGAAGAGCGCACCGTCTTTGGAGTAGGGGAAGGGGCCGCCGCGCTCGATCAGCCGCAGCGTCTCTCGTGCTTCACGCGGCAACTCATCCACATAGATGACCGCCAGGCCATCGATGCGCGCCGGGGTGTTGCGCGCCGGGGTGGCTGGGGCTGGGCGTGGCGTGGCTGTGCTGTTTACAGCCGGGGATGGCCGCGCCGGCTGATCCGCCGCCGTGGGCCGGGCGCTGCCGCTGCAGCTCGCAAGAGCCAGAAGCAAAAACAGGGCGACGGCGGCGGCAGCGGCCATGCGCCGCCAACGAGAGCGGCGAAGTTGGATCATGCGGTCTATCCTTTTTGTTGCTGGGTAGTGCTGCGCTGCAAAACTGTGCCCCTTGCAGAAATTTATTTTTCAGATGGGTGTCACCACTCGCTCAATTTCCATATCTCGGCGTTGTCCGGTCCGGCTTCCACTCCGATCTCGGCAAAAATGGCGACGGCTTGTTTGAGCTGCTGCATAGCCGCCTCCGGCTGTCCATTGGCATGATACAGGTCAGCCAAGTTATTGCGCAAGGCAGCTTCACGGTGGCGGTCCCCCACACGCAGGCACAACTCCAGCGCCGCCTGCAGCAGTGGGATAGCCTGTTCGTCTTCGCTGCCGGCGGCGTACCTGACTGGTTTCAGCGTAGATCAGGCTACGCAGTTGGGCGTGGGCAAAGTCAAAGCAGTCACTTTCCTGTTCCAGTATCAACCGCCGCGCCAGCAGTTCCTCAAGCGCTTCCACACTTTCCTCTTCACTGCGCCCCGAAGCGGCAGTCACCGTCTCCAGATCAAATGAGCGGCCGATTACAGAAGCGGTGGCGGCGATCTGCTGGGCGGTTTCGCTGAGCAGCGCCATACGTGCGTGCAAAAAATGGCACATACCCTGCGTCTAGTAGTCGTGGCGGGCTGTATACCAGTCTGCGGCAGGCTGGAAACCGGTGCGATTTTAGCATCAGCCGGCGGCTGCGTCAAAGCAATAGGGTAATGGGGATAACGTAAAGCACCTGAACGGCGGGAATGCCATTTGCCTAATCGGCGGCGCCTTTTATAATGATAGGGATTTCCGGTTTTCTCTACTGTGGCCACCAAACCCCATTCATCCCGTTCACAATGCTTTTCTGGAGGCTATCCCTATGCATCATCCGTCTCGTTCCCCGCTGAGCCGCACTGCCGGCCGCCGGCTGTTTGCTGCTGCGGCTGCCGTTCTGCTGTTTTTGCTGTCGCTGCTGCCGCCGCTGGCAGGGCGCACGTTGGCAGGCAGTTCGGCGGAATTGGCGCTGACCAAATCCGTTTCGACTGCCGAAGTGGAGTCCGGCGTTCCATTTGAATATGTTCTATCCTACAAATGCGCCAGCATTGTCGATGACTGTACTGCGCCGCAAGTGACAGACTCGCTGCCGCCGCAGGTGCAGTACATCCCGGATTCGGCCACTTCCACGATTCATATCGCATCCATCGAATTTACGCCGGGGGCAGGCGCCACTGGCGGCACACTGCGCTGGATATTCAAAGACCCGCTGGTAGCCGGCAGCACAGGCATTCTGCGCTTTCAGGTGTTGTTCCCGCCCGGCACGGTCCCCGGCACAATCGCACAGAACACCGCCACCTTCACCGCCTCCAATGCAACGCCGGTGACGACGCCACCGGTCACCACCACGGCAACCGGCCAATTTGAGATGGACGCCTTCAAAAACGGTGGGCCGGCCGTGGTTGGCTTCCCGGTAACTTTTAACCTCCAGATTTGCAGCCCTGATGGCACGGGTGGTGTGCGTTTTACCAGTGTGATCATGACCGACACTTTGCCGCCCGACGCCAAATTCATCGACGCGCAGGGTACGGAGGGTGTGGACTGGGAGTATACGCCGGCGGTCGCCCCTAATACGGGCGGCACTGTGCGCTTTCTCACGCTGCCTACAGTGGAGGTCGGCGGCTGTCTCACCAGGCAGGTGACGCTGCAGTATGACAGCGTACCGGCCACACAGCAGGTCAATGTGTTGACCGCTACGGGCGTTCCAGAGGGTTGCTCCAACGCAGCTGGTTTGCCTGCCTACTGCGAAGGGCAGACGGTACGCACGCTGACTGTCCCGCACCCGTTTGGGGTCGTGGAGCCGTCAGCAAGTGTGCGCGTGGGCAAGGTTGCCACCACCCAGTCTTCATCCGGGAGCGAGGCGCTCTCCGGTGAGACGGTGACCTACACCGTGGGCGCGATCAATAACGGTACGCTGCCCCTGGCGGGGGTCGTTGTGACGGATGTGCTGCCTGCCGCCGGGTTTGAGCTGGTTTCGCTGACGGCGGGCGGCACAGTGACACAGCCGGTCACAGTTTCCTACCAGATCAATGAGTCGGGCACGTGGATTCCAGTGGCCGGCAGCCCCTTCAGCACTGACGCTGTCATCAGCGTCGCCGGCTTGGGGTTGGGGAGCGGGCAAATTGTGACGCGCCTGCGCTGGGAAATTGGTGACCGGCCTGTATCGTCGGAGCCGTGGCGGGCGGCGGTGGTAGGCCGTATCACGGCTGCGCCGGCACTGCCGCCGCTGCCGCCGACCACAGTTATAAACTGCGCGACGGCGACGGTCTTGGAGCCGGGTGCGACCGATCAGACGTGTAACACGATTCGCCTCATTGCCGCGCGCGCGATTTCGCGTATCGCCAAGAGCGCCAACCGCAACACAGCGCAGCCGTTGGACTTTATCGACTATCGTGTGACGCTGCGCAATGAGGCGGCGGCGCAGTTGGCGCTGGAGAACCCGTTGATTGCCGACTTTTTGCCGGCGCAATTTGTCTATGTGCCCGGCAGTGCGGTTTTTGACTCTGCCGCCAGCGCTACCGGCGCGCCGGCGCCGCAGCTTGAAGTGTTGAATGATTTTAACGGCACAGGGCGCACGCTGCTGCGTTGGGGCTGGACCGGCGCGCCTGCCTACAGCTTGCAGCCGGGTGCACAGTTGGTGGTGACGTATCGTGTGCAGGTAAAAGAGGGCACGCCGCCAACCGAGTACCTCAACCAGGCGGCGCTGCTTGACTGGTCGGCGCCGGCTGACCCCGATGACGCCGAACGCGACCAGAATTCGATCTTGTTGTGCAGCGGAGACAGCGTCTATGTCGACACCCAGGACTTGGATGGCGACGCCAACACCAGCGAAATATCCTGCCAGAGCCGGCTGCCGGTGCGCATAGGCATTGCGCTGGCGATGGACTCGGAGAAGTTCGTGCGCGGGCAGATCGACTGCGCCACCTATGGCACGCCTGCCTGCGAAGATGGCGACTACAACAAGTTGGGGCTGACGGTGCCGGGTGGCCCTGTCGATTACCGGCTGTTTATCACCAACACCAGCAACATTTCCGTAACCAACATTGTGGCGATCGACCTCTTCCCGCGCATTGGCGATACGGGCGTCGTCGATCTGTCGGCTCGCCTCAGCCAATGGCGGCCTAATCTGCAGGCTGCCGTAGCCGGGCCGGCCGGCATTCCGCTCACAATCTTCTACAGCACACAGGACAACCCCTGCCGGCCCGAGTTGGGGGTCAACCCCACCGGCTGCACGGATGCGCAGTGGTCGACAACGGTGCCTGCCGACCCCACCAGCGTGCGGGCGATTAAGCTGGACTTCTGCACCTATGCCGGCGGTCAGCGCACCAGTGATTGTCTGCTGCTGCCGCGCTTTGGGGCGCTGAAGTTTGACTGGCCCATGGTTGCGCCCAACGGTGCGCCGGCAGATGCCTCCTGTTCAACACCGCCGGAAGGGGCGGCGTTTGACCCGGCGGCGAACCCTGCCTGCCAGATTGCTTGGAATTCGTTTGGCTTTACCGCCAGCGAGGCCAAGGATGTGGATGGCCAGCCGGGCAACGACGCCGATGCGTTGACTCTGCTGCCGGCGGAGCCGAACAAGGTAGGCATGCGTCTGGCCCCCAGTGGCGGGTATGCCGTGGGCAATCTGGTATGGCTGGATGTGCCGGGGCTGGAAAAGGACGGTATCCAGCAGTCTGTGGAGCAGAGCAGCGCCGGCGTGAACGGCGTGCGCGTCGAACTGTATAATGAGGCCGGCGCGCTGTTGGGCTTCCGCATTACTGGGCCGGACGGCACCGGGCAGCCGGGCTACTATCTGTTCCCGCAGTTGGCGGCCGGTCGTTACCAGGTGCGTTTCTGCCTGCCGGCCGGCTATTCGCCCACGCTGCAGAATCAGGGCAGCGACGATACGCTGGACAGTGACGGCAGCAGCAGCGGCAGCAGTGACCTGTGCAGCTACTATGCTACGGATGTGTTTGATTTGCCCAACAGTCTGACCGACGCCAATGGCGCCGACCTCAGCCGTGACTTCGGCATCTGGCGGCCGGCGGACTATGGCGATGACCCGACCCAATACCCGACGCAGGCCAGTGGTCTGCCCAATCCGGCGGATGCGGCACGCCACATCATTGTCCCAGGGCTGTACTTGGGTGCGCTGGTGGATGCAGAAGGAGATGGGCAGCCGGTTGTGCAGGCCAACGGCGACGATGCCAATGGCGAAATAGACGACGAAGACGGCGTGCTCTTCCTGACGCCGCTGCAGCCATGCCGGACGGCGCGCATCCAGTTGACGGCGGAGACCAGCAATGAGCCTGCCAACTATGGTGCGTTCTTTGACTGGAATGGCGACGGTGTATTTGGCCCCGGCGAAGGATTCCCAGGCACAATCGGTACAGAGACGAAAGTGGTCGAAATTCCTGTGCCGTGCAGCGCTGTCGACATCGTCTACACTCGCTTCCGTCTGGCTTTGGTTGCAGCCGAAGTACAGGCTGGCACAGGCACTGCCTTCAGCGGCGAGGTGGAGGATTATGTGCTGGCGGCATTGGGCGACCGTGTCTGGTTTGACAATGACAAGAATGGACTCCAAGGCGATGTCGTGCTGGAACCGGGGGCGCCGGGCGTCGTCGTGACACTCTACGACAGCGCCACGCAGCAGCCTGTGCTGCTGGAGGGACAGCCGCTGACGGCAACCACCAATGCCAATGGCATCTACGGTTTCCCGAATGTGCCGCTGACTTCCTACTATGTAGTCTTCGACCTGAACACGCTGCCGCCGGACTACGTTCCGACCGTCCCCAATGCTGGTGACGACACGAACGACAGCGATGCGGATGCCGACGGCCGTACGTCGGACACCGGCCAACTGGCGGGCGGGCAGCGCAATCTAACGCTCGACATGGGTATCCAGTCAGTGACGCCGACCAACGAAGAACCGATCAATGAGCCGGATGGCGGTTCTAAGCTGTACATGCCGGATGTGAGGCAGTAACTAAGAAGCGGTCTGCCCATCACAAGGTGGTGGGCAGACCGCAAGACACCGGCGCCGGCACTGTCAAAACCGCTGATTACTACGGGCGTCTGGTTTGCACCAAAGTTTGGCAGTCTTCCGCTAGAACGTGGTGTGCAGCGGCTGGGCTTCGCCGCTGGCCGCTGAACGGTAGGCGGCGTCGAAGATTTCGATCACGTGGCGGGCGTGTTCGGGGCCGGCGAGCGTCGGTGCGCCGTCTAACAGCAAGTCCACCAACTGCATCACGTCTTCGTAGACGTGCGCCTCCTCCATTGTGCGATGCGCCCCCACCACATGCGGCAGCGAGCCGTTCATGCCGAACTCGGCGTCTAGTTCCATGCCGGGATACTCAATCGGCTGGCCATTGACCAGTGAGCCGTTGATGATGCCGTTTGTGCCGAAAATCAGCGGACGGCCCATGTTGGGCAAGCCACCTGCGGCTACGCCGTAGACAAAGGCAAAGAGTGAATCGCCAAAATCAAGCACCATCAGCGTGTTGTCGTCCATGTCTGTGGGCAGCATCTGGTCTTGAAAAGGACGCTCGTGCACACGCACGCCGGAGAAGGCTGTCACCTTCTGCGCCGGCCCCAGAATGCCGGTGAGCGCGTGCAGCCCATAGACGGTCATATCGTAGAGTGGGCCGCCGCCCGGCTTGCGAAAGTACCAGGCCGGGTTGATGTTGGTGAGCGGGTCGCTGCCGCCGCGCACCTTCTCTTCGTCTTCGTGATAGGTGCCAAAGGCTGCGCCGGTGACAGCCCACGTGAGACGGCCCAACTCGCCCTGCTCAATCATCTGTTTGATTTTCTGGTGGCGCGGGCGCAGCATTTCGCCCGGCGACGCCACCAACTGGACACCCTGCGCCGCCGCCGCCTCGATCAGGCGGTTGGCCTCATCCACAGTGGTGGTCATGCTTTTGTTGAAGTGCACATGCACGCCCGCCGCCACCGCCGCCATGCCTTGCTCGTAGTGCACCCCAATCGGCGAGCAGATCGAGACGGCATCGACAGCGCCCGCTGCCAGCATGGCTTCCAGCGTGGGGTAGGCTGCCGGCACAGCGAATTTGTCCGCCGCCGCCTGCGCACGCTCGAGCACCGGGTCACAAACAGCGGTGATGCGGACGCGATCCTGCACATCCGGCAGCGTGAGGTGGGGAAACAAACCGCGTAGGGCGATGCTGCCGGCTCCAACAATGCCCAATCGGACTGGTGCGCGCATAGGATTTTCTCCGAGTCTTGAATGGCGGCTGTATAGGTGCAGCCATTATAGCATGGCGCATCTGTTCAAGGGATAAGGCTGCCAATCGTCCGATGCAGCGCTGTAGCGCTGACCGCTTGCTCCTCCTTCATCGCCTGGCGCAGATAGTGACGCAAGGGCTGCCGCCACGCAACATCAGTGTTTGGGGACAAGAGTTGATCCAGTTCAAGCATGCTCTTGGCAAATCCATAGATGTCCCAATACTGGGCCAATTGTTGGTATTGGTGCGCGCTGAGCGTATGGTCGGCATGGCGGTGAACAGCCGGTGGTGCGTAGGCCATGTCGCCACCAAGCTGCGTCCTATCGCAGCCTTGCCCAGCATGAATCTGCCGGCCCAGTGTGAAATCGCCGAGAATCGGGCGGCACCCTTCTTGGCTGTGGATCAGGATGTTTTTGGGAGCAATGTCGCGGTGATAGATCTCGCGACTGTGCAGGTACTCAATGGCTGAACAGATCTGGTCGCACATACGCAGGATAAGAATGGGCTGCTGCTGAATTTGTTGGTAGACGGATTCAGCAGCGGGTGTGCAGCGTTTGGCGCCGTGGCAGGCAATGACCTCATTCAACGTTGGGCCGGGAATGTAGTCCGTGACAAGAAAGTCTACTTCCCCTTCCTCCATTTCGCAGGTGCCCGCGTCGGTGGCCCTGAGAATGTTGGTGTGCTGCAAGCTGGTGAGATGGATGATCTCGTTGCGCACATTCTGCGTGTTGGCCGTTTGCACCTGGCACTCTTCATACTGCTGCGCCAGCGCGGCAGACAGAACAAAGAACTTGAGCGCCCGCGGGATGACCTCTTGTTCGAGCAGAACTTGGTAGGCGAGAAAAACGACGCTTGATCCTCCTTCTCCTAAAGGCACGACATACTCATTCTTCGGTCGGGTGGCGGAAACCAGCACATACTTGTGGTTGATAAATGCACCCTCGCGCAACTGCAACAGGCGACTGCGGTCAGCAATGTATGACATCTTTTTCGCTCCAGGCTCAGCAGGTTGTCGGGAAAGCCACTTGATATGCCAATGGATGCAATTGTGTTGATTATAGCATTCTTCTGGGGCGTATACCTGCTGCGTAGCTATCACAAAAACGGCACAAGCTATCAGATTTGCAACTCGCCTGGCGGCGACAGTGCTGCCGGCGCCTCCGAGATGCCTCTCAAACAGAATAATTTTGATTGGGAAAACTTCTCGGAAGCGCCCTGCGGAAGGGATTTGCTAGGCGCGGTCGATGACGGCCAGGCAGCGGTCTATTTCGTCGAGGGTGTTGTAGTGGGCAAGTCCCAACCGCACGAGGCCGCCGCTGGGTTCCACGCCTAGCCGCTCGCTGATGGAGAGAGCGTAGAAGTTGCCGTTCCAGACAAAGATGTTTTGCTCGGCCAGCTTGACGGCCAATTCTTCGGGCGTCTTGCCCTCTTTGCGAATGGAGACGGTGGCCACGCGGCTTGGCCACTGGCTGCGTTCGGTGATGCCGTAGATGCGCACCTGGGGAATGCTCTTGAGGCCGGTAATCAGGCGGTCCATCAGCATCATCTCGTACTCATGGATGACCTTCCACGCCGCCCGCAGCTTTTCGCGACGGGTGGTGGTGAGCGGCGCCCCGCCGTAGGTCGAGCCTAGGGAGGCGATATAGTCAATCGATGCGGCCACGCCGGCCAGCCCCTCATGGTTTTTGGTGCCCGTCTCCCACTTGCCGGGCAGTTCCTCGCCCGCAGGCCGCACGCGGTATGCGCGCAGCCGCTCCAGATGTTCGCGCTTGCCGTAGAGGATGCCGGCATGGGGGCCGTAAAATTTGTAGGAACTGCAGGCTAGAAAATCGCAGTCGAGCGCCTTGACATCGATCAAGCCGTGCGGCGCATACTGCACGGCGTCGATAAAGCTGTAGGCGCCGGCAGCCTTGGCCCAGCCTATAATCGTGGCTACATCGTTGATCGTGCCGACGGCGTTGGAGGCATAGCCCACCGCCACCAGGCGCGTGTGCGGGTTGATCAGCGACTGCATGTGCCCCATATCAATGGTGCAGTTTCCGACATCGACATCCGCCCAGCGCACCTTGGCTCCGCTGTCCTCGGCCAGCATCAGCCAGGGCGCGACATTGGCGTCGTGGTCGAGACGGGTGACGACAATTTCGTCGTCCGGCCCAAACTCGGCGGCCAGCG
This sequence comes from Caldilineales bacterium, assembly GCA_038205395.1. GTDB lineage: Bacteria > Chloroflexota > Anaerolineae > Caldilineales > Caldilineaceae > Fredericiella. The sequence continues at coordinate 12,085 of JBBRBX010000071.1, read as the reverse complement.
AGCGCCCCATGGCAAAGGTAAGGCTGGTCATGTTGTTGCCGAAGATGATCTCCGCCGGCTCGGCTCCCAGCAGATCGGCCGCTGCCTGGCGCGCGTGGTTGATGACGGCATCCGAGCGGATGCTGGTTTCAAAGACCCCGTGGGTGTTGGAATTGCGGCGGGTGAGATAGTCGGTCATGGCGGCAATGACCGATTCATGCACCTGCGTGCCGCCGGGGTTGTCAAAAAAGACGCCGGGGCGGCCATTGTATGGCTCTTGCAAAGCCGGAAATTGGGAACGAATGGCGTGAACGTCGAGCATGTTGGCTGGTTCCTTTGCAGTTACCCTTTGATTTTTGGCAGTTGATCGGCCAGGAGCAGCGTCTGGGCGCGGCCTGCCAGCGCCAGCAGGCTCTGCGCCGCTTTGATCGGTTCGGCCAGCAGCGGGCGTCCGCCTTCGGTGATGGCAACGGTGGGCACGCTGCCGTCGCTGGGCAGGCCGGCGGCGGCGCAGGCAGCTTGCAGGGCAACCTCGAAATCGCCCAACACATCGATCAGGCCATGCGCCAAAGCCTGTTCGCCTGTCCAGACACGGCCGCCGGCGAGTTCTTCGACACAATCGAGGTCAATGCCGCGCCCGTCCGCCACGCGCTGTTTGAATTCTTTGTAAACGTGGTCAAGGTTCTGTTCGACGGCGGTGCGCGCATCGCCTTCCCAGGGTGTGAGGCTGCTGTAGAGATCGGCGTGTTGGCCGCGCTGCACGGTTTCCCAGCCTATATCCAGTTTTTCATAGGCGCCGCTGGTCACGGCTTTGGCCATAATCACACCGATTGAGCCGGTGAGGGTGGCGCGCTGCGCCACGATCTTGCGGCCCGGCGCGGCGATGTAGTAGCCGCCGGACGCAGCGACATCCCCCATGTAGATGATGACCGGCTTGATACGGTCGAGCTGCACCAGCTCGCGCCAGATCAGGTCGGAGGCCAGCGCCGATCCGCCCGGTGAGTCCACATGCACGACTACGGCGGCCAGGCTGTCGTCCTTGGCAGCGCGGCGGATCATCTGCTGCGCCGTGTCGGAGCCTACCGTCTCTTCGCCCAGCAGGGGTAAGGGAACAGGAGAAGAGCGGCTGGGGCCGGTCATGATTGACCCGTGCAGGCTGATGACGCCGACGGCTGCCGCTGCCGTGGGGCGGGCGCGACGCAGGAGCAGCCTTTTGATCTGTGCATAGGGCTTGAGGCGCGCCGGGTCGGTGGCAGCCGGTGCGTGCAGATCGCCCAGCAGCGCCGGCAGTTCATCCTCATAGGCGACGCTGTCTAAAAGGCCGGCGGCACAGGCGACGGCGGCGGGCATTGGCGCCTGATCGATCAGTTCGCGCACCCGATCCGCGGGCAGCTTGCGCCCTTCGGCAATGGCGTCGACCAAGCCGGCGTAGAGGCTGTCAAACAGCCAGTTGTACTGCTCGCGCTCGGCCTCGCTCATGTCGCTGCGCAGCAGGCTGTCGGCGGCGGTTTTCCAGGGCGCCACGCGCACAACATCGAAGTGCACGCCCAAACGGGCGAGGGTGTCCTTGAAATAGGTAGGCTGCGCGATCACGCCCTTGACGTCCCACTCGGCGAGCGGCGGTGCAACAACATAATCGGCGGCGGCGGCCGCAGCAAAGGCGGGGCCATTGATCTCCTCCAGGTAGACAACGATGCGTTTGGCGCGGGCGTTGACGCGCCCGGAGTTGCGCGTATGATCCCATTCATGAAAGCGGCGGAAGAGGGCAGCCAGACTTTGGGCCTGAGCCAGGCTGGGGCCTGCGCCTTTGAAGAGAAAAATCATGCCGCGCACATCGGGGTCATCCACCACAGAATGCAAAGCGTGGCTGATGCGCTCGATGCTGAGCGGCGGCGAGTAGATAGGTAGAAAGTCGTAATACCAGGGCATATGCGGCTCGCGCTCGCTCAGATCGCCGTCAATGGTAATGACGGCGTAGTCGGGCAGGCGGCGCTTGAACAGCAAACGGCGAAAATTGAAGAGTGCACGCACAAACCAACGCCAGGCGCTGCCGAGGGCGACGAGAATCCGTTCATACCAGGCAGGCGTCTGGACAGTGGCGGCAGGGGCCGATTCAGGTGTAGAGGATGAAAGTGTCATAGAGAACATTGTCCCTAGAAAGCGGGCGCTTGGCAAACCTGCGGATGGCTTAAGAGGTTGTGGCGTGGCCGGGGCAGCTACTTCACAGAACGCCTGCCCCTGATGTAAACTGGCGTAACGGCAACCCATTTCCACCGGCATATTACCAAGGAGCGACTGGCCATGATTATCGGACTCCCCAAGGAAGTAAAGGACAACGAAAGCCGGGTCGGATTGACGGCCGGCGCAGTCAAAGTGTTGACGCGGCGCGGTCATCGGGTATTGGTCGAAAGCGGGGCGGGACTTGGCAGCTCCATTACGGATGACGAGTATCGGGACGCTGACGCCGAAATCGTCAGCGAGGCGGCCGCAGCGTGGGACGCGCAGTTGGTGGTCAAGGTCAAGGAGCCGATTGCCGCTGAGTATCATTTTCTGCGCGAAGATTTGCTGTTGTTCACTTATCTGCATCTGGCGGCGGACCGCAAGCTTACGCAGGAACTGCTGGACAAGCGCGTGATCGCCATCGCCTACGAAACGGTGCAGATGGCCGATGGCCGTCTGCCGCTGCTGCAGCCGATGAGTGAAGTGGCGGGGCGCATGGCAACACAGGTGGGCGCGTTCTACCTGGAGCGGCCACAGGGCGGGCGCGGCATCCTGATGGGCGGCGTGCCGGGCGTGGCTCCAGCCAGTGTCGCCATCTTGGGCGGCGGCTCGGTGGGCGGCAACGCGGCCAAGGTGGCCATCGGTATGGGTGCGTCGGTGACGGTGCTCGACGTCAACCATGATCGGCTGGTCTATCTGGAAGACATCTATCATGGGCGGCTGGGCACACGCACCAGCAACGAGTACAACATTGAAGAAATCGTTTACAACGCCGATCTTGTCATTGGTGCCGTGCTGATTCCCGGCGGGCGGGCGCCGCATCTGGTGACGCGCGCCATGCTGGCCAAAATGCGCGAGGGCGCTGTGATCGTGGATGTGGCGGTGGATCAAGGTGGTTGTATCGAGACGACCAGACCGACCACCCACAGCAACCCGACCTATATCGTGGAGGGCGTCGTGCACTATTGCGTGGCGAACATGCCGGGGGCAGTGCCGCGCACGAGCACCTTCGCCCTCAACAACCAGACGATGCCTTTTGTGCTGCTGCTGGCCAACGAAGGGTTGGCAGCGCTGCATAAGAACAAGGTGCTGCTGTCTGGGCTGAACACCTATCGCGGGCAGATCACGCACAATGCGGTGGCGGACGCTTTTGGGCTGCCCTATGTCGAGCCGGACGCGGCATTAAGAGGCGCGATCGGCGTAATTTAGTTTGAGTGGTGCGCTCCGGCTTGTAATGAATTAACGACACAATAAAGGCAGGGGAATCAGGCATGGCCAAGGTCAACACCGAGCCGTTAAGCGGTATGCGCGATTTTTTGCCGCTTGATGTGCTGCGGCGCAATTATGTGGTAGGCGTGATCCAGCGTGTGTACCAGCAGTACGGCTTTGAGCCGCTGGAGACGCCGGTGATGGAACGGTTGAGTACACTGCTGGGCAAATACGGCGATGAGGGCGACCAGTTGATCTTTCGCGTGCTCAAACGCGGCGATAAGCTGGACAAGGCGCTGGCGCAGCAGCCGACGGAGAATACGGTGGCCGACGCCGGGCTGCGCTATGACCTGACGGTGCCGCTGGCGCGTGTGATGGCGGAGCACCGCAGCAAACTGCCGCGCTATTTTAAGCGCTACCAGATTCAGCCCGTCTTCCGCGCCGACCGTCCCGCCAAAGGGCGCTATCGCGAGTTCTACCAGTGCGATGTGGATATTGTCGGCTCCAAAAGCCAGATGGTCGAGGCTGAGGTGCTGGCCGCCGGCGCGCAGGTGCTGGAGGAGCTGGGCTTTCATGGGCGGGAAAGCTTTACCCTGCGCCTCAACCATCGCGGCATCCTGCGCGGGCTGATGGAGACGGCAGGCGTGCCGCCGGCGCAGGAGGGCGACGCGCTGGTCGCCATCGACAAGCTGGACAAGATCGGTCGCGAGGGGGTTCAGCGCGAGTTGGCCGAACGCGGGATTGGCGCCGAGGCAGCGGAGCGGCTGATGGCGATGTTGGAAGCAGCGCCTGCCGCCAATGACGAGGCGTTGGCCTGGCTGACCGACCGGCTGGGCGGCAGTGCGGCGGGGGCGCAGGGCGTGGCCGAGCTGCAAAGCGTGCTGCGCTACAGCGCGGGCGGCCCGGCGGCGGACTATCTGCGTGTGGACCCGTACCTGGCGCGCGGGCTGAGCTATTACACGGGGCCAATCTTTGAGATCGAATTTCCCGGCCTGAGCGGGTCGGGCGGCGGCGGCGGACGCTATGACGATCTAGTGGGCATGTTCTCTGGGCAGGCCATCCCCGCCTGTGGCTTCAGTCTAGGGTTGGAGCGTATCCTGCTGATCATGGAAGAGCGCGCCATGTTCCCGCTGCGCCTGGCCGGCCAGCCGCAGGTGCTGGTCACACAGTATGACGAGGCGACTGCCAACGCCGCCTTCCGGCTGGCAACGCAACTGCGTGCGGCGGGTCTGCGGGTGGATCTCTATCCCGACCAGGATCGCTTCGGAAAACAGTTCAAATACGCTGAAGAGCGCGGCATACGCTATGCCGCCCTGATCAGTCCGCGTGAGGTGGAAGCGGGTGTGGTGGCAGTCAAAGATTTGACCAGCGGTGAGCAGATGGATCTGGCGACGGATGCAGTGGCTGATTGGCTGGCTGAGAGGGTGTAGGCAGTCGCAGCGGAAGGACTCGGTATGTCTCTGTTTTACAAACCGTCTGATGGCTGGGCGGCAGATTTTAATCCTTTTTATTGGCAAGGAACCTATCATCTGTTCTACCTCAAGGACTACCGCAACCCCGCCTTGTCCGGTGAAGGTACGCCCTGGTTTCACCTCTCCACCCAAGATTTTGTTACGTTTACGGATCATGGGGAGGCACTGCCGCGCGGGACGGTGGAGGAACAGGATCTGTATGTGTTCACCGGCTGCGTGTTGGAAAAAGAGGGGCTGTTTCATATTTTCTACACCGGCCATAACCCGCACCTGCGCGCCCGCGGGCTGCCGGAGCAGGCTATTATGCACGCCACCAGCCTTGATCTCATCCATTGGCGCAAAGACCCGGCTAATCCCATCCTGTTTGCCGATCCGGATCACTATGAACCACATGATTGGCGCGACCCGTTTGTCTTCTGGAACGAGGAAGCCGGCGAGTATTGGATGCTGCTGGCGGCGCGCACGAAGGAAGGGCCAGACAATCGGCGCGGCTGCACCGCAGTGATGGCCTCGCCGGATCTGTGTAGTTGGCAGTTGCGTGAGCCGCTGTGGTCGCCGGGTTTATATTTTACGCACGAGTGCCCCGACCTGTTCCGTATGGGCGATTGGTGGTATCTGGTCTACTCCACCTTTTCCGAACGCATGCTTACCCATTACCGCATGAGCCGCTCGCTGGCGGGGCCGTGGCTTGCCCCCGACAACGATGCCTTTGATGGCCGCGCCTTTTATGCCGCGAAAACCGCCGCAGATGGCGACCACCGCTATGTCTTCGGCTGGCTTCCGAGCCGGGTGGACGAAGCGGATACAGGCGGCTGGCAGTGGGGTGGCAACTTGGTTGTGCATGAACTGCTGCAGCAGGAGGACGGCGCCCTCGCCGTTGCGCCGCCGCTTTCTCTGCTTGTCCAGTTCAGCCGGCCTGTCGCTCTACAGGTGAGTCGGCGCAGCCGCGGTTGGCGGCAGGACGGTTCAACAGTTGTGCTGGATGCAGCCGACCATTTTGCTTGGTTTGCGATCGAGGCGGCAGAAGAACCCAACCTGGTGCAGGCAACCATCGAATTTGCCGCCGCCACGCGCGGGTTTGGCCTTTTGCTGCGCAGCGATGAGCAGTTGAACTCCTACTATCAGCTTCGTTTTGAACCGGAGCGGCGGCGGGTCGTCTTTGACCGCTGGCCGCGACCCGGCGACCAGCCCTTTATGCTGGAACGCCCGTGGCAGCCGGCTGCGGACCGTATCGTCCATGTCAAGCTGCTGTTGGATGGAAGCGCGTTTGTCGCCTATGTGGATGGCGCGGTGGCGCTCTGTATGCGGGGCTATGACCACCCCACCGGTAAGCTGGGACTTTTTGTCAGCGAAGGCAGCGCCACATTCAGCGCCCTGGGCGGCTGGATCGCTGCATCGCACAGCGCGTAGTCCCTTCGGCGCGCGGCAGTGGCGGCGGTGAAGGCGTTTATGGCTGATCTTTGAGAACGGTCTGGGCGGCAAAGTAGCCGCAGAGGCCGTGCACGCCGCCGCCGGGTGGCGTGGCGGAGGAACAGATATAGACGTTGGGCACAGGCGTGCGGTAGGGGGTAATACTCAGCGCCGGGCGCGTGTACTGCTGCAGCAGATCCTGCACACCGGCGTTGATGTCGCCCCCCACATAGTTGGGGTTGTAGCGCTCCATCTCGACGCTGTTGCTTGTGGCGCGCGCAAGGATGGTGTCGCGGAAACCGGGCGCAAAGCGTTCGACCTGGCGCTCGATTACATCCGTCAGGTCGGCGGTGGAGTTGGCGGGAGCATGGCAGTAGGCCCAGACGGTCTGCTTGCCTTGCGGCGCACGCGACGGGTCGATCACACTTTGCTGTGCCAGCAGGACATAAGGGTTCGTGGGCAGCTTGCCGTGCCAGACATCCGACTCGGAGGCGGCGATCTCCTCCAGCGTGCCGCCCAGGTGCAGTGTCGCCGTGCGCCGGCAGGCTTCCGCCTGCCAAGGGATTGGCTCCGACAGCGCCCAATCCATCTTGAATACGCCCTGGTTGTAACGATAGTTCTGCAGTTGGCGGCGGTAGCCTGCCGGCATCTGGTCGCCTGCGATCTGGAGCAGTCCTTTCGGCGCGGTGTCGAACAGATAGGCGGCGGCGGGCGGCAGTTCGGCCAGCGTCTTGACCTCCCAACCGCACTGAATTTCGCCGCCCAGCGTGCGCAAATAATCGGCCAGTGCAGTGCTGATCGTCTGTGAGCCGCCGCGGGCGACGGGCCAGCCGGCGGCATGGGCGCTCATCGTCAACAACATGCCGAATGCGCCCGTTGCAAACCGGTTGAGCGGCAGCATCGAATGGCCTGCCATACCGGCAAACACTGCACGCGCCGCTTCGTCGCGGAAGGCCATGCGCGCCACCCAGGTGGCGGGCAGCAGGAAGGGCAGCGCATTTTGGATGTAGAGCCAGGGATGGCGCGGGATGCGCAGCGGCCCCATCATATCGGCAACCACTGCCTGCCAGTCACGGGCAATGGGTCCGATCAGCCGGCGGTACGCTTTTTCGTCGCGGCCCAAACCGGCTGCGGTCTCATCCACCGATTTGGTCACCGCCACGGCGCGCCCGCCATCCAGCGGGTGCGCCAGCGACACTTCCGGAAAGAGCCACTCCAGCCCATAGTCGGCCAGCGGCAGCCCACGCAAGAACGGTGACATCACGCCCAACGGGTGAATGGCGGAGCAGACATCATGCTGAAAACCGGGCAGGGTCAGTTCCGCCGTACGCGTGCCGCCGCCAATACTTTCGCGGCCTTCGATCACCAGCACCTGCCGGCCCGCCTGGGCGAGCGTAATGGCCGCCGCCAGACCGTTGGGGCCGGAGCCGATGATTACGGCATCATAGCGACCCGTATCTGCGCGGCCGGTATCAGGGCGGCTCATAGCAGCGCCACTTCCGACTCGGTCTGCGGCTCACCTGTGTTTTCACTGGCGACTACGGCTTCCAGCTCGCTGACGGCGCTGAGCCAATCGGTGCTGGCGGCGTCGCTGGGCATGCGCCAGTCGCCGCGCGGCGAGAGCGCCACCGTTCCCACCTTGGGGCCGTCGGGCATGGAGGAGCGTTTGAACTGCTGGCTGAAGAAACGGCGATAAAAGACGCCCAGCCAGCGCAGAATCGTGGCGGCTGAATATTCGTCGCCAAAAACCTGGCGCGCCAGAAAGAAAACCTTGGCGGGCGGCGCCTGGTGGCGGACGGTCTGAAAAAGATAGAAATCGTGCAGGGCGTAGGGGCCGATGGTTTCCTCCGTCTTCTGTTCGAGGACGTCACCCTCCCCCAGCGGCAGCAGTTCAGGGGTAATGGGCGTGGCGACAATGTCGTGCAGCACCTGCGACGTCTCGCCGCTAAAAAGTTCTTCGGCGCACCAGGCCACCAGATAGCGCACGAGCGTCTTGGGCACGCCGGCGTTGACGTGGTACATCGACATGTGGTCGCCGTTAAAGGTCATCCAGCCCAGCGCCGCCTCCGAGAGATCGCCTGTGCCGACGACAAATCCCCCGGTCTGGTTGGCCACATCCATCAGAATCTGCGTGCGTTCGCGTGCCTGGGCGTTCTCATAGGTGACATCATGCGTGGCTTCGTCATGGCCGATGTCGCGAAAGTGGCCGCGCACAGCGTCGGCGATAGGAATCACGCGCAGGGTTGTTCCCAGCAGTTCGGCCAGCCGCTCAGCATTGGAGCGGGTGCGCGAGGTGGTGCCGAAGCCGGGCATGGTGATGGCGATAATCCCGGCGGGCGCCAGCCCCAGCCGTTCAAAGGCGTTGGCGATGACCAGCAGCGCCAGGGTTGAATCGAGGCCGCCGGAAACGCCGATCACCACCGTGCGCGCGTGGGTGTGACGCAGCCGCTTGGCCAAGCCTGTCGACTGGATGTTGAAGATTTCGCGGCAGTTGTAGGCGCGTCGCGCCGGGTCAGACGGCACAAAGGGGAGGTGCGAGAGCTGCGGGCGGTTGATGGGCGCAGGCATGGGCTGCGCGCTGTGCGGCAGCAAGAAGTCGACCAGCCGATAGTTCAGCGGCAACCCCGCCTGGCTGAAACTGCTGTTTTTGACCCGTTCGCTGACCAGCCGCTGCACGTCGATATCGGCCAGAATCATCTGTGTTTCAAAGTGAAAGCGTTCGCTTTCGGCCAGCATGTTGCCGTTTTCGCCGATCAGAGCGTGGCCGGCATAGACCACATCGGTCGTGGATTCGCCTGAACCCACTCCTGCGTAGACATAGGCGGCCAGACAGCGGGCGGACTGCTGGCGCACCAAATCGCGGCGATATTCGGCTTTGCCCAGCAGTTCATTGCTGGCAGACGGGTTGACGAGGATGATGGCGCCCGCCAGCGCCAGGTTGCCGCTGGGTGGGTTAACTGCCCATAGATCTTCGCACACCTCAATACCCACAATACAGCCGGGTATATTGGTCGCACGCAGAAGCAAGTCCGCGCCGAACGGAACCTCGCTGTCGTCAAAGCGCAGGGTAGGCGGGACGCCGCGCAGGCTGGAGGTAAACCAGCGCGATTCATAGAACTCGTTAGTGGAGGGCAGAAATGTTTTGGGCACGATGCCTACAATCTGCCCGCCGGCGAGCAGCGCGGCGCAGTTGAAGAGCCGGCCCGCCACCTGGAGCGGCAGCCCCACCACGGCGGCGATCTCATATTGGGCTGTGGCTGCGGCCACCGTCATCAGCGCAGCGCGCGCGTTTTCCAGCAGCAGCGTCTGGGCGAAGAGGTCGGCGCATGAGTAGCTGGTCAGCCCCAATTCGGGAAAGAGCGCTAGTTGGCAGCCTTGGTCGGCGGCTGCGGCAAGAGCCTCCAGCGTTTTTTGCGTATTAAAGGTGACGTCGGCCACGCGCAGTTCGGGTGAGATGGCGGCGACCCGGACAAAGCCGAGGCTGGCGCGTGTGAACAGGTTTGGCGTCTGGCTCATAAAGAAAAATCACCGTATCCGTTGTTGGTGGAAAAATGCATCAACGCACCAACCGGCGCAGCGGCGTTGTGGCCTTATATAGTGTGGTGCGTATGAAGGCATTGTTCCATACATTGCCCACGTTGCGCCACTGCAGGCTGCTGTCAATGCATACTTTGGTGGCTTCCGCTTCCGCATCAATGCCATAGCGTGTGGCCAGCGACCGCAGGACATGTTTCCAGGTGGCGTCCTGTTTGCGCTCGCCGCCCATAAAGCGATAGCCGAACTCGTAGATAGGGTCAGTAGCACGCTCAAGGCACTGCACCTGGGCCACCAGGTCGCCCTTATCTTCATAGACGCTGAAGGTGTTCCAGCCGGAAACCGGAAAGCCTTCCGGCGTCATAACCGTAAATGACTCGTCGTCGGCATAGATCACCATGACACCGCTGGCCATAGGGGTGAGGTTGCCGATGCCGGGCGCGCTGAGCAACTGCGTGTCAATAAAAACCAGCTCGCCAGGGGCAACGCCGCCGCTGGTCGGGCGGAAGCGGTTCTCGTGCGGCTGAAATTCCGGGAAGTGTTCCTTCCAATAAGCCATCACCATAGCGGGGGTGGCTTGTATACCCCTGAGCCGCACGCGATAGGTGCGCCGCCACAGCCTGCCAAAGCCGCGCGTAGGGTTGACCACGTCGCGCCCCTCAACATTGAGGTTGGTGGCGCCGGGTGGCACCTCATCGGTTTCGATATGATCCACGGGTTTGGCCCAGTTGGATGCGAGCGCACGCTCCATGGCTTCGTCGTGGGGTTCTTTCTCGGCTGGGGCCGGTTGCTCTTCTTCTTGCATTCAGTTCTCCTTGCGCCGCTTCATCATTAGCTCGATGGTGTGCCGGGCATCGTCGGAGGTGCGTTCGATTCATCAACCAGCGCGCGAATCATAAAAAGATCCCAGCCGCGCGGGGGCTGCTGACCGGCCAGCTAGGCGGCGATGTTGGGTGTGGTCGTGGCGGGGATGGTGCGATCCCGGCCCTGGTCGATGATGCGCACGCGCAGGGCATCTCTTGACGCCGCGACTTGAACGGCCTGACCCGCAACCATCCGACTCGTAGCATAGCACGGGGTGGCGGATTGTCAACAGCGGCAAATTTGTGGGAATTTGTCAATCGTAGGGGGCGGCGCGTATAGTGTTGGCGAGTGATGTTTATCCCCAATGTAGTCATTCACACATCTTCCATGTCGGTTGAGAAAGGGAATTGTATGCACCATCGCCGCGTCTGGATTTTGTTGTTGGCACTGTTGCTGGGCGCAGGTTGTACACCGGCGCCGGCGCCGCCAGCGTCGGCGCCCCCCGCACCGGTGGAGAGTGGGCCAGCGGCAACATCCACCGCCCAGTCCACCGAACTTGTCGTTTTGGCGGCGGCGTCCCTGACTGACGCCTTTTCTGCGCTGGCGGCGGCATTTGCAGCAGAGAATCCGGACGTGCAGGTCACGTTCAGCTTTGCCGGCTCACAGCAGTTGGCGCAGCAGTTGGTGAATGGGGCGCCGGCGGACGTCTTTGCGGTGGCCAATACGAAGCAGATGCAGGTTGCCGTTGATGGCGGGCGCATTGACGCTGCATCTGTGCAGCCTTTTGTGCGCAACCGGCTGGTGGTCGTGACGCCGGCGGACAATCCGGCGCGTCTGGAGACGCTGGTGGACCTGGCCAGGCCGGGTATAAAGCTCGTTCTGGCCGATGCCGCCGTGCCGGTGGGGCAGTATACGCTGGATTTTCTGGCCAAGGCTGTCGATGCGCCTGAATTTCCCGCGGACTACAGCCAAAGTGTTCTGGCCAATGTCGTCTCGTATGAAGACAACGTGCGTGCGGTGCTCACCAAGGTTGTCTTAGGGGAAGCGGACGCGGGCGTGGTATACAGCTCCGATATTGGCCCTGCGCAGGCGCCGGCCGTGCAGCAATTTGCAATTCCGGAGGCGCTGAATGTCATCGCCACCTACCCGTTGGCGCCGGTGGCGGACAGCCGCCAACCCAACGCCGCCGCCGCCTTTGTGGCGTTTGTCCTATCGCCCGCAGGCCAGGCAATTTTGGAGGAATACGGGTTTATCGGGGTGGAGCGGTAGAGGGGGAGGTTCACCCCAGTAGCTCAGCGATTTCAATCCCTCGTTCGAGAGGGTTGGACATAACATAAGATTGGTGTCAGGCGCAGCGGCGCTTTGGGGCTGGATGGCGGCAGCAGGCCGACGACCTGGCACAAAACATAAGATTGGGGTCGCTGCGAGCGTCCAGCAGAAATGGTCTCCTTCTGGTA
>JBBRBX010000070.1:0-31884 GCA_038205395.1 Caldilineales bacterium | reverse complement strand
GAAGGTGGGCGGCTGCCCGGGGCGGCCCCGTTCGTGCTGGTAGGGGGCGCAGGCGGCCACCAGGTCATCAAGGACAAAGCGCGTTCGCACCCGCACCAGCAGATTCTCCTGCTCATGCGCCAGCAGCTGCGCCAGGATCTGCGCATTGGCCAGTTCCAGCAGCCACTCGCCCAGCGCCGCCGCGCCGCCGCCCTGGTCCTGCGCCCGCCGCGGCTGGTGGGGGTGCGCCTGCGCCCACTGCTGCGCCTGCGCCGTTTCGGCCAGGTAGCTTTGCAGCAGCGTCATGGCAGCTTCGCCAAAATTGGCTGTCGAAAAAGAGGTGGGTTGTGCTATACTGGTGTGCATAGGCGGTGGAGTGAAAGTTATCTACACGGTAACGCCTTTGTCGGTCGCTTCACCGCCTATGGTATCTCGTTCTTTACCACCTTACAATATTCTGCGACACGCTCCGTCAGGGGATTGATGCGGTAACGGAGGAAGTTCTCCACACGGTTTTCAACCAATTATACACGCAACGGGTGATGCTGGAAGGCATGCTCCTGAAGCCCAACTTGGTGCTGCCGGGCTTGACCTGCCCCAAACAAGCAACGGTGGACGAGGTGGCCGACGCCACGGTACGCTGTCTCTCGCGTTCCGTCCCCGCTGCCGTTGCAGGGATCGCCTTCTTGTCGGGCGGCCAATCCGCCGAACTGGTTTCGGCCCGTTTGAATGCCATGAATATCCGCTTCAAGTCGCGACTGCCGTGGGCGCTGGCGTTCTCGTTTGACCGCGCCATTCAGCAACCGGCGTTGGCACTATGGTCGGGCCAGGACATCAACGTAAAGGCGGCCCAATAGGCCCTGCTTCATCGCGCCAGGTGCAACTGGGCTGCGCGCCGCGGCGGATACAATGATGCGATGGAAGGGGCAGGAGTATGAAAACAAGCAGCCCGGTGCGTCTTTACCTCATTCGACACGGCGAGACCGAGTGGTCACTCTCCAGCCAATACACTGGCCGCGCGGACATTCCGTTGACCGCGCACGGCGAGGACGCCGTGCGGAAAGTTGGGTTGTGTCTCCGTGCCACCCTATTTGCCCATGTGCTGACCAGCCCGCTGCAACGCGCGCGACAAACGTGTAGGCTGGCTGGGTTGGGGCCGATACCCGAAATCGAACCCGACCTGGCAGAGTGGGACAATGGCGACGACGAAGGACGCACTCCCGCGGATATTCTCGAATCGAGACCGGGCTGGAATCTTTTTTGGGACGGTTCTCCGCACGGTGAAACACCCGCTCAGATTTCTGCTCGCGCAGATCGCATTATAGCCCGTCTCCGCGCGCTGGATGGAAATATAGCGCTCTTCTCCCATGGCCATTTTGGGCGCGTCCTCGCGGCTCGGTGGATTGGGCTATCCATTGAGCAGGCGCAACATTTTCTTCTCGACACCGCATCGCTCAGCATCCTCTGTTATGAACATAATCTTACCAACCAGCCGGCCCTCGCTCTTGAGTTATCCGAGAGCCGATCAGACGCATCGCAAGGAATTGAAGTCCATCCGTAAACGGATCTAAGCTCATTGAAGCAAGCGATCCAAGGAGATGTTAACATGGGCGATAAAATCAGCCCTTCGACCCTCGGCACGATAGTCTCGGTGCGCGGCAGCGTCGTGGATATACGCTTCGACGAGCATTTGCCATCTATCTATTCGTTACTATACGCCAACGGGGGGGAGATTGCCATTGAGGTTTTGGAGCAACTCGACGCGCAGGCCGTGCGCGGGATTGCATTGACGCCTACGCAAGGCCTCGCCCGCGGCATGGTGGTGGAAGATACGGGCGGACCGTTGAAGGCCCCGGTTGGGAAGGGCATTCTCTCGCGCATGTTCGACGTTTTCGGGAACACCATCGACCGCCAAGCGGCACTCACAGATGTCCAATGGCGCACAGTCCATCGAGCCCCGCCGCCGTTGGCACGGCGGTCCAGCAAATCCGAGATCTTCGAGACGGGGATCAAGGTCATTGATGTGCTGGTGCCGCTCGAACGTGGCGGCAAAGCAGGTCTGTTCGGTGGTGCGGGCGTAGGTAAGACCATACTGCTCACCGAAATGATTCACAATATGATCGGGCACCAGCAGGGGGTCAGCATTTTTTGCGGGATCGGCGAACGATGTCGTGAAGGCGAGGAGCTTTATCGTGACATGAAGGAAGCCGGTGTACTGCCGAATATGGTGATGGTCTTTGCTCAGATGAATGAGCCGCCGGGCAGTCGCTTCCGTGTGGGTCATGCGGCCCTGACGATGGCCGAGTACTTCCGCGACGACGAGCATCGCGACGTGCTGCTGCTGATCGATAATATCTTTCGTTTCATCCAGGCCGGCATGGAGGTGTCCGGTTTAATGGGGCAAATGCCCTCGCGCTTAGGCTATCAGCCAACGCTGGGTACCGAGTTATCGCGGCTGGAGGAGCGCATCGGCAATACCGACACTGGTGCCATTACCTCAATCCAGGCGGTCTATGTGCCGGCGGACGATTTGACCGACCCGGCGGCAGTGCATACGTTTTCGCATCTTTCGGCGTCCATCGTGCTTTCGCGCAAGCGGGCGAGTCAAGGACTTTACCCGGCCATTGATCTGCTGCAATCGAGTTCCAAAATGGCTACGCCTGGTATCGTCGGTGAACGACATTATCGCCTGGCGCAAGAAATCAGGCGGACGCTGGCACAGTACGAAGATATCAAGGATGTCATCGCGATGCTCGGCCTGGAACAACTGGCGTCCGAAGATCGCAAGGTAGTCGCCCGCGCCCGACGGTTGGAACGATTCCTCACGCAGCCGTTTTTCGCTACGGAGCAGTTTAGCGGCATCAAGGGAAAACTCGTCAGCCTCAAAGACTCGCTCAATGGCTGCGAACGAATCTTGCGCGATGAATTTAAAGACTATCCAGAGCGCGCGCTCTACATGATCGGGGCGATTGACGAAGCAAAAGAGAAAGCACCGCTCGAGAAACAAGAGGTCCAACATGCCGCCAGCACGCATGAAGCTTAAAGTTCTCCTGCCGTTCGGAATCTTCGCTGAAAAAAACGACGTTTTGCGTATCGTTGCCGAGGGTCGTGCAGGCTCGTTCGGACTCTTACCCCACCGACTCGACTGCGTCGCGGCGCTGGCGCCTGGGATTCTGATCTATGAAAACGAAACAGAGGGCGAGGTTTACGTGGCCGTCGATGAAGGGGTGCTCGTCAAGACCGGCCTGGACGTACTCGTCTCCGTACGCAACGCCTTTGGCGGCACGGATCTGGGCCAACTGCGGGCGACGGTGGAGCGGGAGTTCCTGGAGCTGAACGAACGGGAGCAGAGCGTCCGCTTGGTAATGGCGAAATTGGAGAGCGGTTTCATCCGCCGTTTAGTGGAGTTTCAGCATGAGTGACGAAACGGAAGTCAAGGACGCGCAAGACCAGAGTGCGTTTAGCCGAGAGGTCGGCGCCCAGGCTGAACGCAAGCTTAAAGCGCAGCGCAACGCCGGGCAGGGCGTTTGGTTTGGCTTGGGGATGATGGGGCTTATCGGCTGGTCCGTGGTGCTTCCGACACTGCTCGGCGCGGCCCTTGGCATCTGGTTGGACAGTCGCTATGTAGGAAGCTATTCCTGGACGCTGATGCTGTTGGTAACCGGCCTGCTCATCGGTTGTTTGAATGCTTGGCATTGGGTTGTCAAGGAAGACGAAGAAATACGCAAAGAACAGGGGGACCATCATGAATGAGACTTTGAGTCTGGCGCTGGCTTTGGCGACGGGCGTTTTGCTCGGTGGAATATATTTCGGCGGCCTTTGGTGGACGGTTTGCAAGGGCTTTTCGTCCAAACAGCCGGCGCTTTGGTTCTTGGGCAGCCTGTTGTTGCGCACGAGCATTGCCCTGGCCGGTTTCTATTTTATCGCACGCGGTCATTGGGAGCGGCTGCTGGTGTGTCTCGTCGGGTTTATCATGGCGCGCCTGATTGTGATGTGGCTGACCCGAGCGGCGGAAGTGCCAACGTACACAGGACAGGAGGCTAGCCGTGCATCTTAGCCCCGATGCGATCCTCTACTGGCAGTACGGGTTTTTCAAATTCAACGCCACCATTGTGTTCACGTGGGGGCTGATGCTTGTGCTAGCCGTCGGCTCAAGACTCATCACGCGCAAACTGTCCACAGATTTGAAACGTTCCCGCTGGCAGAACCTGCTGGAAATCGTCGTCACCGGCATCGAGCAGCAAATTGCAGAGGTCGGCCTGCAGCAGCCGCAGAAATATCTAGGCTTTCTGGGCACGCTCTTCCTCTTTGTCGCCGCCGCCAGCCTCTGTACCATCATTCCGGGCTACGAGCCGCCGACCGGCTCGCTCTCGACCACGATTGCCCTCGCGCTGTGCGTGTTTGTGGCCGTGCCGTACTTCGGCATCGAGGAGCAAGGGGTGGGCAACTACCTCAGGTCCTATATGGAGCCGACCTTCATTATGCTGCCATTTAACATCATTAGTGAACTTTCGCGCACGCTGGCCTTGGCCGTCCGTCTCTTCGGCAACATGATGAGTGGAGCGATGATTGTCGCGATCCTACTTACGATTACGCCTTTCATCTTTCCCATCATCATGACGGTGCTTGGCCTGCTGACCGGTATGGTGCAGGCCTACATCTTCAGCATCCTGGCTGCGGTTTACATCGCGGCCGCCACACGTGTGCGCCAGCCTGAGCCTGAATCCGGGGCAAAAATTTGAAACATGAACTACAACCACAAAAGGAGGTCCTATGGATAGCATGACGATTATTGCGGTGGCGTCAATTATCATCGCCGGCATCACCACTGGGTTCGGCACGATGGGGCCTGCGCTGGCAGAAGGAAGGGCCGTCGCGACGGCGCTGAGTTCGTTGGCGCAGCAGCCGGACGCCTCCGCCACCATCACGCGCACCTTGTTCGTCGGCCTGGCAATGATCGAGTCCACGGCCATCTACTGCTTCGTGGTCTCGATGATTCTCATTTTCGCCAACCCGTTCTGGAACCACGTCATTGCCCAGGCAGCAGGAAAGTAAGCCTATGCTAATTGATTGGTTCACCGTAGGTGCGCAGGTGCTTAACTTTTTCATCTTGGTCTGGTTGATGAAGCGCTTCTTGTACAAGCCGATCCTTCACGCCATCGATGAGCGGGAGCAGCGGATCGCCATCGAACTCGCAAACGCCGACGCGAAAAAGGCCGAAGCCAAAAGCGAGCGCGACGAGTTCCAGCACAAGAACGAGGAATTCGACCAGCAGCGCGCAGCGCTCTTGAGCCAGGCGACGGACGAGGCGAATGCCGAACGTCAGCGGCTCCTTGATGAAGCGCGGCAGGCGGTCGACGCCTTGAGTGCCAAGCAACAGGAAACGCTGAGAAACGACGCCCATAATCTGAACCAAGCCATCAGTCGCCGGACCCAGCAAGAAGTGTTTTCCATCGCACGACAGGCGCTGATGGATCTCGCTACGACGAGTTTGGAAGAACGCCTGGGCGACGTGTTCACTCGCCGCCTGCGAGAGATGGACGACCAGGCGAAAGCGGTCCTCGGCGAGGCTCTTAAGACGGTGTCTGACCCCGCCCTTGTACGCAGCGCGTTTGACCTGCCTGCGGAGCAACGTGATGCGATCCAAAACGCGCTCAACGAAACCTTTTCGGCTGAAATCCACATCCGGTTCGAGACCGCGCCAGACCTGGTCAGCGGCATTGAACTTACGACGAACGGGCAAAAGGTGGCGTGGAGTATTGCGGATTATCTGGCGTCGCTGGAAAAGAGCGTCGCTGAGCTACTGAAAGGGAAGGGCAAACCTGCGGTCAGAGCCGAGCCCAAGCCTGAAGAACCTATGCCCGAAACAGAGAGCTAATGAGCATGGAATCCGAGCGTCTCCAGAACGTTTTCGACAGCGCATTTGCTGAATTAAGCCAAGCGCGCGAAGCATTCGCACCGCAACTAAAGCCACGGGAGGTGGGCGCGCTGACCGCCGTCGCCGCCGGCATCGCAAAGGTGTCGGGTCTTCCCGGCGTGGGCTTTGATGAACTGGTGTCATTTCCCGGCGATGTGCTGGGAATTGCGTTTAACGTGGACGCGGGCGAAATTGGCGTCGTTTTACTCGGCGAATACTGGCATCTCCACGCGGGTGATGAAGTCCAGCGCACGGGCCGAGTCATGGACGTGGCCGTGGGCGATGGCTTGCTGGGGCGTGTCATCGACCCGCTCGGCCGGCCACTCGATGGCAACGGGCCGGTAGCCTCCAGCAAGCGCTTGCCCATCGAACGTCCCGCTGTGCCCATCATGGACCGCGCGCCCGTCACGGTGCCTCTCCAGACCGGCCTCAAAGTCATCGACGCGCTCATTCCCGTCGGGCGCGGCCAGCGCGAGTTGATTCTGGGGGACCGCCAAACGGGCAAGACCGCCATTGCGATTGACACCATCCTCAACCAGCGCGACCGCGATGTGCTGTGCGTTTATTGTGCCATCGGTCAGCGCGCGTCCGCCGTCGCCAAGACCGTGGCAGCCTTGCGGGAAAAAGGCGCGATGGATTACACCGTCCTCGTCGTGACCGAGGGCAACGACCCTCCGGGTCTAACTTACATCGCTCCATACGCGGCGACCAGCATCGCCGAGGCTTTTATGGAAGCGGGCCGAGATGTGCTGATCGTTTATGACGACCTTACCCATCACGCGCGCGCCTACCGCGAACTCTCTCTCTTACTGCGCCGTCCGCCCGGTCGAGAAGCGTTTCCCGGCGACATCTTCTATATCCACTCGCGATTGCTCGAACGGGCGACGCACCTGCGCAAAGAGCTTGGCGGGGGCTCCCTCACTGCGTTGCCCATAATTGAAACCGAGGCGCAGGACATTTCCGCCTACATTCCGACTAACTTGATTTCCATTACGGATGGGCAGATCTACCTCTCCCCAGTGCTCTTCGAGTTGGGCGTCCTGCCCGCGGTCGATGTTGGAAAATCTGTTTCGCGCGTGGGCGGCAAGGCGCAACGTGCGGCCTATCGCGCAGTGGCCGGCGACCTCAAACTCGCCTACGCCCAGTTTGAGGAGCTCGAAACCTTTTCCCGGTTCGGCGCCCACCTGGATGAGGAGACCCGCAAGATCATCGAGCATGGACAACGCATTCGCGCTTGCCTCAAACAATCGGAATTCTCCCCAGTCTCCGTGCCAGCGCAAATTGCTGTACTGCTGGCGTTGAGCGCACAACTCTTCGACCCCGTGCCGCTTGAGCAAATGACGGATGCCGAGCATGCCTTGCGCCAGGTGGCGGATATCCCGGCAGCGGTGCGCGAACGATTGGAAACGGCCGACGAGTTGAGCGATGCGGATCGTGAAACGATCATCCAAATCGCCCGCAAGGCGCTGGCTCGCTTCCAACCCAAACCTGAACCCGATACCAGCCCCAAAGTCCAGACAGAGGTCAAGCCCAATGGGTAAGGCGCCTTGCTATGCCATTTCCGTTAAGCGATTATTGAGTTTTCGACATGACTGAATCGCAAGACAAGAGGCAGGAAATGACACAGCAGAGAACTTTGCTCACTATCAAATCGCTGGCCCAGTTGGCATCGGTTCACCAGCCGCCGTGTCTCTCGCTTTACCAGGTGACTCATCGGTGCCGTCCCGAGAATCAGCAGTACCCGATCCGGTTTCGCAATGCGGCTGCCGGGGCGGACTGAACTGGCCGCCACCTACCGATATTGAGACAATCACAATTACAACAGGAGAACACTATGCAAGTCCAAATCAATACCGACCATAACATCGAAGGTCACGAGGCGATGGCCACTCAGGTCAGTGGCGTAGTGGAGAGTGCCCTGAGCCGATTCAGCGATCACATCACGCAAGTGGAGGTCCATCTGAGCGATGAGAACAGCGACAAGAAGGGCGGCAATGACGACATCCGCTGTGTGATTGAAGCGCACCTCGAAGGCCACCAGCCCTTCGCGGTCACTGACCAGGCTGCCACCGTGGACGAAGCCGTCGACGGTGCGGTAGATAAGTTGAGCAATTTGATCGAGAGCACCCTCGGGCGGCTGCACCGTCAAGAGAATCGCAGAACTGACCCGCCTCTGCCTGGGTCGCAACTCACAGAGCAGCCATGAGCGACACCACGGCAAGTCTGCGCCGCAAGATCGGCCGCGCCGGGGATCTCAAATCGGTCGTCCGCACGATGAAGGCCGTGGCCGCCTCGAGCGTCGGACAATACACGCAATCGGTAGCAGCGTTGGATGACTACTATCGCACGGTGGAACTGGGGTTGGTCGTATGCTTCCAGAAAAGCGGATCGGCGCCCTTGCTGGCAGAATGGAAAAGACAAACCATTGCGGGTACGATTGGCGCAGTTGTATTCGGTTCAGGCCAGGGACTGGTGGGTCAGTTCAATGATGTGGTGGCCGACTATGCGGTCAAGACGCTGGCAGCTCTGCCCGGGGAGCCACGGGTGTGGGCCGTCGGTGAGCGGATTCATGCGCGGTTGGTTGATGCGGGGTTGCCGGTGATAGGGCTCTTCACCGTGCCCACCTCCGTTAAAGCCATTACCCGGCTCGTTGGGCAGATTCTGGTGGAGAGCGAGACGCGCCGCAGCCGGGATGAGGTCGCCGAACTCCATCTTTTCTACAACCACCCGGAGTCCGCAGCGGTCTATGTGCCGGTCAATCGGCGACTGCTGCCGCTGGACGAAAACTGGCGACGCAAGGTAGCCGAACTTCCCTGGCCGACAGGAAACTTGCCTGAGGTCGTGGATGACGGCGCCGCGACTTTGCGCGCGCTCATCCGCGAATATCTTTTTGTCTCGCTCTTCCAGGCGTGCGCCGAATCCCTCGCCAGCGAGAACGCGAGCCGCCTGGCGGCGATGCAGCGCGCCGACAAAAGCATCGAAGAACTGCTGGAAGAGCTCAACAGGACATTCCACCGTGTGCGCCAGAGCGGTATCGACGAGGAACTGTTCGATGTTATCTCCGGCTTCGAGGCGTTGAGTACGGAAGAGAAGTGATGGACATCTCGCGATCGGCGCGCTTTGTAGGCGGCGCTGGTGGCCTGGAAGTGGGCGGCGGCGAGGCCGGGGCTTTGGGCGCGGCGGGCGCCGTTGTAGCGGGTGAGGCCGGCGATGATGCCGGCCGCTTCGCCGCCTATGAGATCTCGTTTTTTACTACCTTACCATATTCTGCGACACTTCGCGGAAAGGCAGTAAAAGCAACGCAGAGGCGCGGAGAAGAGGCGCAGAGTCTGAAAGACCCCCTCCTCGTCATGAGAGTGGCGCAGAAATGGGGGAAGGTGAGATTCCGCCAGCGGCGGCCCCATGCAAAACCGGTTGGCGCGCGGCGAGACGTTCGCCGGCACAACCCACCTCGGTGGGTTTCGCATGGGGGTAGCCGGTGAATTGATTCACCGGCGGTCGCGCGCAAACGAACGTTCGCCAATCGCGCTGATCAGTGCTCGCGCCGGCTCGTCACGCTTGCCCATACACGTTCATATAACGGTGGTGTAGCTTGGCGACGTTTTCGGCGGAGATGACTTCCGGCTGGCCGATCTGCAGCGCAAGCCAGACGGTGGCGGCGACGTCTTCGACCATGACGGCGGCTTTGAGCGCGGCTTCGGCATCCTTGCCTACGGTGAAGACGCCGTGATTCTTGAGCAGCACCGCCGGTGAACTGCCGATGGATTCGACCACGACCTGGCCGATCTCCTCCCCGCCAATCAACGCAAAGCCGCCGCAGGGGATGGGGCCGCCGAATTCGTCACCCATGGCCGTGAGATAGACGGGGATCGGCTGGCCAATGGCGGCAAAGGCGGTGGCATAGCGCGAATGGGTGTGCACAATGCCGTTGAGGTCGGGCCGCTGCCGGTAGATGTAGAGATGGCTGGCCGTGTCGGAAGACGGCTTGAGATCACCCTCGATGATGTCCCCTTCCAGATCAACCACCACCATATTCTCCGGGCGCAGATCGGCATACTTGAGACCGGAGGGCTTGATCACGATCAGCCCCGACTCCGGGTCGCGCGCGCTCACGTTGCCCGATGTCCAGGCCACCAGGTTGTTCTTGGGCAGTTCCAAATGCAGCCGCCACACCTCTTCACGCAGTGCTTCCAACATCATGGCTCTCCCTCATCCTCCATCCAGTATAAATCCTGAAAATCCTGCAAATCTTAAAATCCTGTTTCCATCTCCGCCTGCCGCTACCCCGGCTGCTGCACAATCGCATGGGTCTTGCGGTCGGCGTAGCCGCTGGCGCGCAGGATGAATTTCTTGATCTCGTCCACCCACAGCACCAGGCTGGCCATGGCGATGGTCAAGCCCCAATCCGCCGCCGTGATGGGTGTGGTGTTGAAGGCCGTGTTGAGGAACGGCACGTAGATGACCGCGATCTGGAGCAGCACGGAGAGGGCGACCGCCCCCCACAGCAGCTTGTTGGTGAAAAGGTGGTCAAAGGCGCTGGTATAGTCCGAACGGGAGTTGAAAACATTGAACAACTGGCAGAAGACCAGCGTCGTAAAGGCCAGCGTGCGGGCGTAGGTCATATCGTGGCTGCCGGCAAAAAAGCCGCCCGGCAAACCCATGTCCAGCACTGCCAGGGTGGCGATGGCCATTACTGTGCCGACCAGAAAGAAGCCGAACCACATCTCGCGGTCGATCACCCGCTCACTGCGCCGGCGCGGCGAACGCTTCATCACATTTGGGTCCACCGGGTCGACCCCCACCGCCAGCGCCGGGGCCGCATCGGTCAGCAGGTTGATCCACAAGATCTGCGTGGCCGCCAGCGGCACGATAAAGGCTTCACCCGCCTCCGAAACCAGCCCCAAGATACCGGCAAAGACCACCCCCAAAAACATCGTCAGCACTTCGCCGATGTTGGAGGAGAGCAGATAGCGCAGGAACTTGCGGATGTTGTCAAAGATCGAGCGCCCCTCCTCGACCGCCGCCACAATCGTGGCAAAGTTGTCGTCGGTCAGGATCATGTCGGCGGCTTCCTTGGAGACGTCGGTGCCGGTGATGCCCATCGCCACACCGATATCCGCCGTCTTGAGCGCCGGCGCATCGTTGACGCCATCGCCCGTCATGGCCACCACATGCCCATCCTGCTTGAGCGCCTTGACGATGCGCAGCTTGTGCTCCGGGCTGACGCGCGCAAAGACCGAGCGTTTGCGCACAGTCTCCAGCAGTTGATCGTCGTCCATCTTTTCCAATTCCGCTCCCGGCACGGCTTGCACACCCGGCTTGGCGATGCCCAGCTCGGCCGCAATCGTGGCGGCGGTGACGGGATGGTCGCCGGTGATCATCATCACGCGGATGCCGGCGCTCTGCGCGGTGGCGACGGCCTGCTGCGCTTCGGGCCGCGGCGGGTCAATGATGCCGATGACGCCCACAAAGATCAGTTCCCTCTCCAGCGCTTCCTTCTCGGCGTTGGGCGTGGTGCGATAGGTTTCGTGGCCGATGCGCCGGTAGGCCACACCCAGGGTGCGCAGCGCCTCGCCCGCCAGCTGCTCGACGGCTGCCGCAATTGCGCTGCGCTGCGCGTCCGTCAGCGGGCGCACCTCATCCCCGCAGCGTTCGTGCGTGCAGCGCGCCAGCAGCACATCGGGCGCACCTTTGGCCACCACGGAGACCGAATTCTCATGATCCGCATCGGTCTGCACCGTGCTCATCAGCTTGCGATCCGAGGAGAAGGGTACTTCGCCGATGCGGGCAAAACGCTGGTCCAGCTCCTGCGGGCCGATATCCAGCTTGCGCGCCGCCACCAGCAGCGCCGCCTCGGTCGGGTCGCCCTGGATCGTCCAGACATCATCCGCCTGCTCCAGCACGGCATTGTTGGAGAGCGAGCCGCCGATCAGCGTGCGGCGCACATCTTCCAGCAGCGTGGGGTCGGTTACGGCGCCGCCACCGTGCAGCTCCAGCGTCCCTTCCGGGGTGTAGCCGATGCCGGTCAGATCGACGCGCCCGCTGGGGGTCACAATCGTGCGCACCGTCATCTCATTCTTGGTCAGCGTGCCGGTCTTGTCCGAGCAGATCACCGAAGCCGAGCCGAGCGTCTCCACCGCCGACAGCTTGCGGATGATGGCATTGCGCTTGGCCATACGCTGCACACCCAGCGCCAGCACGACCGTCAAAATTGTGGGCAGCCCTTCCGGCACTGCGGCCACCGCCAGCGAGACGCCCAACAGCAGCGCCTGCACCAACCCCTCAAACGAGCGCACCTGGCCGACCAGCAGCACCGTGCCGACGATCAACACGGCAATGATGATGACGGCGATGCCCAGCAGCTTGCCGACGCGCGCGATCTCCAACTGCAGCGGCGTATCTTCCTCCGGGGCCGCCTGCATCATGCCGGCAATTTTGCCCATCTCCGTCTGCATACCGGTGGCGGTGACGGCCGCCTTGCCGCGGCCAAAGGTGACAACCGTACCGCTGAAGACCATGTTGAGGCGGTCGCCGATCCCGGCCTCGGCGGCGACCGGCGCGCACTCCTTGGTGACGGAATGGCTTTCTCCCGTCAGCGCCGCCTCCGCCACCTGCAGCGAAGTAATCTCCACCATGCGCCCATCGGCGGCGATGGAATCGCCCTCCTCCAGCAGCAGGATGTCACCCGGCACCAGCTCCTGCGAGGTGATCTGCTGCTGCCGCCCGTCGCGCAGCACCCCGGCCATGGCCGTCGTCATCTTCTGCAGCGCGGCGACGGCAGCCTCGGCACGTGCTTCCTGGAAATAGCCGATAATGGCGTTGAGCAGCACGATCACAATGATCGCCAGCGCTTCGTAGGGAAGCCCATGCGCGCCTTCGATAACCCAGGCGATAATCGAGATGACCGTCGCCACCAGCAGGAGCAGCACCAGTGGATTGGTGAACTGCGCCACAAATTTACGCCATTGGGGTACGGGCGGCGTGGCCTGCAGTTGGTTGGGGCCATACTGCTGCAGGCGGCGCTGCGCCTCCTCGCTGCTCAGCCCGCGCGCCGGGTCCGTCTGCAGCGCGGCGACGACCGCGCGCGCCTCAAGCTGATGAGGGGCGGCTAGGGCCGGGCTGTCCGTCACACTTTCAGTCGGGTTCATAGGGCCGTCCTTTTGGGAACCTTGTTTTGTTTGATTTTAGGATTGCCAGGGCAGCCTTCCTGCAAGCGGATTTTCAGCGGAAACTCGCTTGTATAGGAAGGCTGCCGATAAATTGCCTGGCTGCAGCGCGTATGTGGCGGCCAACAGGTTGCGCTGGGCAAGCACTAGATCGAATCAATGGCGCTGCCGAGGCGCTCTACAATCAAGTCGACCTCTTCGGCGCTGATGGTCAGCGCCGGCGAAAAGGCCAGGCTGTTGCCTACCGGGCGGGTGCGCAGCCCGCGCGCCAGGCAGGCATTGGCGATCTGCATGGCTTTGGCGGGGGCCGGTGTGCGGCTCTCTTTGTCCTCGACAATTTCCACCGCGGCGATCAGCCCGCGGCCCCGCACATCGCCGACCATTTCAAAATCCAGCAGCTTCTGCAGCCCGTCGCGCAGCCGCTCGCCCATCTGCTCCGCCTTCGCCACCAACTGCTCGCGCTCGATGATCTCCAGATTTTTGAGACCGACGGCGCAGGCAGCTGCGTGGCCGGAATAGGTGAAGCCGTGCATCCAGGTGTCGGCGGGCGAGGCGCTGTCGATGGTCTCGAAAATGGCGTCGGAAATCTGGATGCCCCCCAACTGCATGTAGCCGCTGGTGATGCCCTTGGCAAACGACATAATGTCGGGGCGCAGCCCCCAATGATGCTGGCCAAAGAGCTTGCCCGTGCGCCCAAAGCCGGTGATCACCTCGTCGACGATCAGCAGCACATCATACTTGTCGCAGATGGCGCGCACCAGGGGGAAATAGTCGTCGGGCGGCACGATCACGCCGCCTACACCCTGGATCGGCTCGGCGATAAAAGCCGCCACCGTCTCCGGCCCCTCATGCAGAATGGCCTCCTCCAGCGCACGCGCCGCCGCCTGGCCCACCGTTTCGCCTGCGCGGATGTCGCCGGCGTAGCGGTAGGGGTTGGGCGCAGGAATGTGGCTGAAGCCGGCCATCAGCGGCCCAAACATGGCATGATAGCGGGGAATGCCGGTGGCCGCCGTGGCGGCGACGGTAATGCCGTGATAGCCGCCCTGGCGCGAGATAAACTTGACCTTGCCGTGTTGGCCGAGACGATACCAGTAGTAGCGCGCCGTCTTAAAGGCCGAATCGTTGGATTCCGAGCCGCCGGAGGTAAAGAAGGTGGTGTTGAGGGTGGGATGGGCCAGCCCGGCCAGGCGATGGGCCAACTCAGTGGCGGGCGGCGTCGTCATACCGGCGAAGTTGGAGGTGTAGGCTACCTTCTTCATCTGCTCATAGGCGGCCAGGGGCAGCTCTTCATTGCCGTATCCGACATTGACATTCCACAGGCCGGCCATGCCGTCGAGAATTTTGCGTCCATCGGCGGTGTGCAGCCAGACCCCCTGCGCCGAGTCCACCACCAGCGGGTTGGCGTGGGTGCTGGGATGCTGATAGGGGTGCAGTTGCTGCCGGTCATGTTCGAGGAGCAGAGCCTGGTCGAGTACGCCGTCTTGTACATCGTCGTGTACGCCATCTTGTACGACCGGGGCCGCCGCAGATGTGGTTGTTGTCATCATGTGCCTCCTGGCTTGGTAGGGTGCTGTCTCAATTCGGTGCAGTGTATCATAAAAAAGGGCTGAGACGGTAAGATATGGCAAGATCAAGTATAATAAAGTCAGAGCCGGAACTTACGTGCGGCAAGGAAGCTGCACGTTCAACGGAAGGAGGCCAGAACCGGATGAGTAGCGTTGATATTGCCGTCATCGGCGGCGGGATCGTGGGGCTGGCGACCGCGCTGGCGCTGCGCGAGAGCCAGGCCGGCTCTCTGATCGTGCTGGAAGCCGAAAAGGAAGTGGCCGCCCACCAGACCGGCCATAACAGCGGGGTGATCCACTCCGGCCTCTACTATAAGCCCGGCTCGCTCAAAGCCACACTGTGCATCCAGGGTCGCGAACTCCTATACACCTTCTGCCGGGAGCAGGGCATTGCGCACGAGCGCTGCGGCAAGCTGGTGGTTGCCCTGCAGCCGGACGAACTGCCGCGCCTGGAGGCGCTGGCGGAACGGGGGCTGGCCAATGGGCTGCAAGTGCGCCGGCTGGATGCGGCGCAGTTGAAGGAATACGAACCGCATGTGGCAGGTCTCGCCGGGCTGTGGGTGCCGGAAACCGGCATCGTCGACTACCGGCAGGTGGCGCAGGCCTACCGGCGGCTGCTGGCGGAGCAGGGCGTCGAGGTGCGCACGGGCTGGCGGCTGACCGGCTGCCGCCGGCAGCCTGACCGGCTTGTTCTCGAATCGGCGCAGGGGGAAGTGAGCTGTCGCAACCTGGTGACCTGCGCTGGGCTGCATGCCGACCGTGTGGCGCGCCTGTGCGGGGTGGAGCCGCAAATGCGCGTTGTGCCCTTTCGCGGCGAATACTATGAAGTCGCGGCCGAGCGCCGCCACCTGGTGCGCGGTCTGATCTATCCCGTGCCGGACCCGCAGTTTCCCTTTTTGGGCGTCCATTTCACGCGCAAGATTGACGGCGGCATTGAGGCCGGCCCCAACGCTGTTCTTGCCTTCCGCCGCGAAGGCTATAGCAAATTCAGCTTCAACGTGCGCGATGCCTGGGAGATCAGCGCCAACCGCGGCTTCTGGGAACTGGCCCGCCGCTACTGGCGGATGGGATTGGGCGAATACTATCGCTCCTACAGCCGCTATGCCTTCTGGCGGGCGCTGCGCCGCCTGCTCCCCGACATTGAAGTGGACGATCTGGAACCCGCCGGCGCGGGCGTGCGGGCGCAGGCGATGGCGTCCGATGGCCAGTTGGTGGATGATTTTCTGTTTGCGCCGGCCTACCGGATGCTGCATGTCTTAAATGCACCGTCGCCGGCTGCCACCGCCTCTCTGGCTATCGGCCGCCGGATTGCCCAGCACGCCGGCGAGCAATTCGAGTAAAGAGCCGGAATGGCAGATTGAGCGTAGGTTGAGAATGGCCTGTTTTGCTTGACCCGGTTTGCCTGATCTGGGCGGCCAACCTGTAAAACGTGTGACACCTCGCCGCTAGATAGGGACACGTGTCACATGACAGGCGCACCGCCGGTCTCTATCCTAGCTGTATAGAAAGGAACGCTGCCATGGCCTTGCACCCACTGGCTGGAAAACCAGCACCACGTGAGTTGTTGCAAAACATTCCTCGTCTGGTGACGGCGTATTTTTCGCACCAGCCCGACCCCGACAATCCAGCGCACCAGGTGGCCTTCGGCACATCCGGCCACCGCGGTTCTTCCCTGAAAAACTCCTTTAACGAGCAGCATATCCTGGCCATCACCCAGGCCATCTGTGACTACCGCCGCAGCCAGGAGATCGACGGCCCGCTCTTTATCGGTATGGACACCCATGCGCTCTCGGAGCCGGCGCAGATCACCGCGATTGAAGTGCTGGCCGGCAACGAGGTGGAGGTGATTATGCAGGCCGGCATGGGCTATACGCCGACGCCGGCCATCTCGCACGCCATTCTCACCTACAACAGCGGCCGCCACTCCCATCTGGCCGACGGCGTCGTCATTACGCCTTCGCACAACCCGCCCGACGACGGCGGTTTCAAGTACAATCCTCCCTCCGGCGGCCCTGCCGACACCAGTGTGACCAAAGTCATTGAGGCGCGGGCCAATGAACTGCTGCGCAGCCAGCTGGCGGGGGTGAAACGGCTGAACTGGAGCCATGCCAAAACGGCCGCCACCACGCACGAGTATGATTTTGTCACGCCGTATGTGGTGGAACTGAAGAATATTTTGGATATGGATGCCATCGCTGCCTCCGGTCTCAAGATCGGTGTGGACCCTATGGGCGGCGCCAGCGTGGGCTACTGGCAGCCAATCGCCGAGATGTATGGCCTCAACTTGGAGATTGTCAATCCGCTGGTGGACCCCACCTTTGGCTTTATGCCGCTGGACAAAGACGGCAAGATCCGCATGGATTGTTCTTCGCCCTATGCGATGGCGCACTTGATCGCACTCAAGGATCGCTTTGACGTCGCCTTCGGCAACGACCCCGACGCTGACCGCCACGGTATTGTGACGCGCAGCGCGGGGTTGATGAACCCCAATCACTATCTGGCGGTGGCGATCTGGTATCTGTTCCAGCACCGCCCCGGCTGGAGCGCGGCGGCGGCGGTAGGCAAGACGCTGGTCTCCAGTTCCATGATCGACCGCGTGGCCGCGCATCTCGGCCGGCGGCTGGCCGAAGTGCCGGTAGGCTTCAAATATTTTGTCGCTGGGCTGCTGGATGGCTCGTATGGCTTTGGCGGCGAAGAGAGTGCGGGCGCTTCTTTCCTGCGCCGCGAGGGCGCGGTCTGGACCACCGACAAAGATGGTCTGATCATGGGTCTGCTGGCTGCCGAAATCTCCGCCGTCACCGGCAAGGATGCCGGCGAACATTACCAGGAACTGGAAAAGAACTTTGGCAGCCCGCTCTATGAGCGTCTGGACGCCCCTGCCACACGCGCGCAGAAAGATGTCCTGGCCGACATGTCGCCTTCGCTGGTGACGGCGCAGACATTGGCCGGGGAGCCGATCACGGCGTGCATGACGCGCGCGCCGGAGAACGGCAACCCCATCGGCGGCCTCAAGGTCGTCGCTGAAAACGGTTGGTTCGCCGCCCGCCCCTCCGGCACGGAAGACATCTATAAAGTGTATGCGGAAAGTTTCCGCGGGGCCGCCCATCTTAAGCAGATCCAGGAAGAAGCGCTGGCGATTGTGGCGGATGCGCTGCGCGAGGCCGGGGTGTAGCTGTGTTAATTTTTGCCGAATACGGCACTATCCAATAGGCAGTTTTTTTCAAACTGAGAGTAAACCTGAGAGTAAACCTATGCGAATTACAAGCGCAGAAGAAGCCGTTAAAGTAATCAATTCGGGAGACCGCGTCTTTGTGCATGGCGGCGCCGCAACCCCCACCCAGTTGATCGTCGCCATGACCAACCGTGCCGCCGAGCTGCACAATGTGGAGGTGGTGCACATCCACACCGAAGGGCCGGCCCCCTATGCCTCGGCGGACGTAGCCGACAGCTTCCACACCAACGCCATGTTTGTGGGCGCCAACGTGCGCCAGGCCGTGGCCGAAGGCGTCGCCGACTATATCCCCGTCTTTTTGAGCGAGGTGCCTGGTCTCTTTCGCAAGGGCATCCTGCCGCTCGATGTGGCTCTGGTGCAGGTGTCGCCGCCCGACCGCCACGGCTTCTGCTCGCTGGGCGTCTCGGTGGATGTGGCGCGTGCCGCCGTGCAGATGTCCAAGCATGTGATTGCGCAGTTGAACCCCAACATGCCGCGCACCCATGGCGACGGCCTGATCCACATCAGCCATATCGACAGCGCCGTCGTCGTGGACGACCCGCTGCTTGAATTCCCTCCCGGCGAGCCGTCAGCGGCGGAAATCTCGATCGGTCGCTACTGTGCCGAACTGATCGAAGACGGCGCCACGATGCAGATGGGCATCGGCGCCATCCCCAATGCAGTGCTGGCGGCGCTGACCAATCACCGTGATCTGGGTGTGCACACCGAAATGTTCTCGGATGGGGCCATCGACCTGATTGAGAAGGGGGTGATCACCAACGAGAAAAAGCGCGTCCACCCCGGCAAGATGGTCAGTAGCTTTGCAATGGGCACCCGCCGTCTGTACGATTTCATCGACGACAACCCGCAGGTGGTTCTGCTCGATGTCGCCTATGTCAACGACACCGCCGTCATCCGCCGCAACCCCAAAGTCACTGCCATCAACAGCGCCATCGAAGTGGATTTGACCGGGCAGGTGGGGGCGGATTCGATGGGCACGCGCCAGTATTCGGGTGTGGGCGGCCAGATGGACTTTGTGCGCGGCGCTTCGCTGTCGGAAGGCGGCAAGCCGATCATCGCCCTGCCGTCGAGCACCAGCAAAGGGGTGACGCGCATCGTCCCCTATCTGCGTCTGGGTTCCGGCGTCGTCACCACACGCGCGCATGTGCACTATGTCGTGACCGAATATGGCATCGCCTATCTCTATGGCAAGAATCTGCGCCAGCGGGCGCGGGTGCTGATCGACATTGCCCATCCCGACCACCGCGCCGATCTGGAAGAGAAGGCCTGGGACCGCTTCAAGCGCTGGCCGACAGTCGCCGACGAACTTGTGCGGGCCTGACTTGTGCAGAGCGTGCTGATCACGCCCCTGGCAGCCGCGCACGCAGAGCAGGCGACCCGGCTGCATATAGCAGGACAGCCGGGCACATTTCTCACCAGCCTGGGCAGCGACGTGTTGACCGTCGTCTATCGGGCGCTGCCGCAGGCGCCGACGGGTTTTGGCTTTGCCGCAGTGGACAACAATAACAATTCGTCAAGCGCCGCGCCGGCGGCGGCGCTTGACGCTGCAGCTCCCAACTTGTTGGGCTATGTCAGCGCCACCACCGGCATCGGCAATCTGTTCCTGCAAATTGGCCGGCAGCGCTGGGGTGAACTGGCGCCGCCGCTGCTGCGCAGGCTGGCGCAGCGCCCCGACCTGGCGCTGCGCAGCGTGCAGACCGCCTTCTATCCCCTCCTGGTGCACACGGAAGAAGGGCATGGGAGGCCCTTACAGGAACAGGCAGTGCAGGGAGAAGCCGAACTGCTTTCGATTATGGTCGATCCGGTGCTGCGCTCGCAGGGGCTGGGCGCCGTGCTGCTGGCCGCCTTTTTGCAAGCCTGCCGCCGGCGCGGGCTGGCGACGGTCAGCGTGACGGTGGACGCCGCCAACGCCGGCGCGCAGCGCTTCTATCAACGCCACGGCTTTTGCGCCGCCCGCACCATCCGCCTATATGGACGGCCCATGCTCATCTACCGCCTGCCGCTGTAACGCCTGCCGCATCCTCTACGTGAGCTGCCGGCGCGTGATGGACCGCTACAGCCGCAGCGCAATTTGGCGAAAGCCACCTCAGCCAGCAAAATGGATCGAATGAGTGCCTCTGAGCCGGCGGCTGCCGGCCAATCCGTCCCTGCCCTGCGTCTGGATCGCCGCCGGCTGCTGCTGATCGCTCTGCTGGGCGCGGCCAGTGTGGCCCTGCTGCTGGGCTTTGCCGGCGGTGCGAAGGCGCTGGCGGCGGTCGCCCAGGCCAACTGGGCGCTGCTGGGGCTGGCGCTGCTTGTTCACTACAGCAGCTTTGCGCTGCGCGGCCATCGCTGGCAGCGGCTGCTGGCTGTCCTGGGCCATCCACTGCCCTATCTGCATGTGACGGCGCTGCTGCTGGCCGGCTGGTTTGCCAGCGCCCTGCTCCCGGCGCGGGCGGGCGATCTGCTGCGCGTGGGGGTTTTGCGCCTGGGATCAGAGCGCCAGCCGCCGGTTGCGGTTGCCGGCAGCCTCAGTTCGATCGTGCTGGAGCGGGTGCTGGATATCCTGGCTATCTTGGGCTTGGGCGCCGGCTTTGGCTTTGTATTGCTGCGCGACCAACTGCCGGGCTGGCTGCTGGCCAGCTATGCGCTGGGGCTGGCGCTGCTGCTGGGCTTTGGCGCGGGGCTGCTGCTGGCGCCGCCTCTGCTGGCGGCGCTGCGCCGTCTGCCCTGGCTGGCCCGCCAACGCTTCTGGCAGGTGAGCCTGGATTTTGTGGCGCAGTTTGTCGCTGGGCTGCGCATCCTCTTTCGCCATCCCGCCGTCGCCGCGCTGGTGGTGGTCGAAAGCCTCGCCATCTGGCTGGGCGACGCCTTGCTGCTCTGGCTGGTCGTGCGCAGCCTGGCGGCGCCGCTGTCGCTGCCGGCGGCGGCCTTTGTGGCCCTCACCGTCGATGTCCTGGCGGCCGTGCCGTTGACGCCGGGCGGCGTCGGCCAGATCGACGCTGCCTATGCCACGCTGCTGGCGCTGCTGGCCCTGCCTGCCCTGCATGTAGGCACGGTGGTGCTCGTCGTGCGGTTTATCTCCTACTGGAGCTTTCTGCTTTTCAGCGGCTTTGTGACGCTAGTGGCGGGTTTTGGGCGGCTGCTGCCTGCTGCGCTGGCTGCCGCCGCTCCTGCCCTGGCGCAAGCCAAAAGCGCCGCCGCGCCGCCCGCGCGCCAAGAGCGCCCTTAACTGCTGCCTATGAACCGCTTCGCTGCCTGGCGCAGCCGCCACTACTGGTTTGGGGTGCTCTTTCTGCTCTTTGTCGCCCTGCGGCTCTTTGCGCTCCTGCTGTTTCGCCCCGGCGGCTTTTTTGCCGACAACTCCGATTATGACTTTTACCAGCGTTGGGGCCAGATGGGGCCAAGCGGCTACACCACCTTTCAGAATCTGTGGACTGCCTACCCGTCGCTCTTCCCTGCCTTGATGCTGCCGGTGTTTGAAGCTTCCAGCCGCATCCCGCCCTGGGTGGAGCCGGAGCTTTTTTTTCACCTGCTGTTCGGCGCGCTGCTGCTGCTGTTTGAGGCGGGCAACCTGATCCTGATTTACCGGCTGGGCAATCGGCTGGGGGAGGAGACGCCTGTTCCTGCCCTGCCTTCTACTCTCGTTTCCGGCTGGCAGCCCGGTCTGCTGCCGGCGCTGTTGTACGCGCTGCTCTTTGCGCCGCTGTATACGCTGCTCGGCTGGTTTGAAGCGATGCCGCTTTTCTTTTTGCTGCTGGGGCTTGACCTGCTGCTGCTCAAGGCGCGGGGGGGCTGGGCCGGCAGCGCGGTGGCTGCCGCGCTGGGTTTTCTGGTCAAACTGACGCCTGTGCTGCTCGTGCCGCTGGCCGTGCGTTGGCTGGGCGCCCGGCTGAGCCTGGACGCTTTGCGCCACGAATGGTTCAACCGGCGCTCGCCCGGCAATTTGCTGCGCCCCACACTCTATGTGCTGATCTTTGCCGCTGTCAGCGTGGGGGTGGGGTGGCTGGCGCTCGGCCCCGGCTTCGACCCGCAGTTGGCCCTGAGCAGCCTGCGCATCAACGCCATTCGCCCGCCCTGGCAGAGCGTGTGGGCGCTGTTCGACGGCTACTATGGCTACGGTCTGGTGCCCATCGACATGCGCAACCTGCAAGGATTGGCGCGCGGCGACCAGTGGCAGACGCGTCTGCCCTGGGGGCTGATCACACTGGCCTTTGCCGCGCTCTACCTCTGGCTCTACACGCGCCGCTATGACTGGAGCCGCCCCCGCACCCTCGTTGTGCTGGCCGCCGTCAGCGTGGTCTGGCTGTTTCTCTACAGCAAGGGCTGGAGTCCGCAGTTCATCGTCTGGATTCTAGCCATGCTCGTCCTGCTCAACCCGTCTATGCATGGTGTTGTGATTGCAATAGCTTTGACCGCAATCAATGTTGTTGAATCCACATTGTTTTTGCTTGTGCTGCCGGACGAACATTGGATACTGGCCGGCACAGTGCTGGCGCGCACGCTGCTGCTGCTGCTGCTGGCTGTGGAATGGCTGGGACAGATCTGGCCGGCGGCGGCTGCCGGCCGTACCATGCGCCGCTGGGGCGCACGCGCCGCCTGGGTCGTGGTCGGGATCGCCCTGCTGGCGGCGGCGGCCGGCATGCCGCGCGCCGCCCAAGCGTACTGGGATCGGCGCACGGCTGAGCACCCTTGCCGCGCGGCGGTTGTGCTGCTGACCGAGCAAGCCGGCAGCGGTGCAGACAGTGATACAGGCGGCGCGCAGCCGATGATCGTGACGCCGCAAATTGAACTCTGGCGCGATCTCTACCCCTGGCTGGGCCAACAGTACAGCATTCACGTGCTGGATGGCTATGACCCCAACGACCGGCCGACAGTCGAGGTGATGGGTGAAAAGCTGGCTGCGCTGGCTGCCGGCGGCGAGTTCTGGTGGATCGAACAGCCGCCTGCCGCACAGGGCGATTGGTCGCCTGTGCTGGCTGCCTTTGCGCAGCAGCCGGACGTCTCCCTTTTTGATGAGCAGGTGTTGGACGACTGCCGTCTGGCGCGCGTGGCGGCGCTGCCGCCTGCGCCCGGTCTGGCTACGGTGGAGACTGAGGGCGGCCCGATTCTGCTGCGGGCCGCCGCCACAGCTCCTGCCCACAGCGGCCAATCGCTCTCTGTGGTGTTATACTGGCAGGCAGAGACGCCTGTAGCGGCCAGTTACACGGTGTTTACGCAGTTATTTGACCCGTCCGGCCGCCTGGTGGCGCAGCAGGACAATCTGCCTGTGCAAGGGCTGGCACCGACCGACACCTGGCAGGCGGGCACGGTGATCCGTGATGCCTACACATTGGCGCTGCCGCCGGATGCTGCTCCCGGCGCATACAGCCTGCAGGTGGGGATGTATGACAGCGAGGGGCGCCGCCCGCTGACGCTGCATGACGCAGAAGGCAGTGATACAGGCAGTGCTGCAGGAAACGGTGCAGGAACAACAACTGACCATCTGGCGTTACCAATCCATGTCGATTGAGCGCCCCATACAGTGGATAGATCGAATGACCGGGCATACGACCGGGCGCCCAGTCGGGCGCAGACGAAGCAATGCATAACCGCTATAATTGCCCGCTTGATGTAAGTCCAAAAGATCGCAGCACGGCTTTTTTCTTGTTCGGCTTCCTGCTCGCCTGCTATCTGCTCACCTTTACTGGGCGTATGGACAGCAGCGACGGCTTGTCCATGTTTGCAACGACCGAAAGCTTTGTGCGCCAGGGAACGTTCAGCAGCAACCAGTTGCTGTGGATGGGCAACCAGCAAGGCAATCTGGGGGTGGGCGGCGACCTTTACTCGCGCAAGGGGCTGGGCATGGTGCTGCTGGCCGCACCGCTGGTCTGGCTGGCAAAGCAGTGGGGCGCCATCGGCCTGGTGCACACGGCGCTGCTGCTGAATCCGCTCGTCACCGCCTGGACGGGAGCGCTGCTCTTTCGGACGGGACGCCGCTTGGGCTGGTCGCGAGCCGTGGCGGTTGGGGCGGCGCTGCTGTTTGGCCTGGCCACAATGGCCTGGCCTTATACACAGGGCTATTTTAGCGACCCCATCTGTGCCTGGGGGTTGTTCGCGGCGGCCTATGGCCTGCTGGCCTATGCCCAGTCGGGGCGCAAACTGTATCTGTTTGGAGCAGGCGTCGCCTGGGGAATTGCCTACCTCACGCGCACCATCAACTTGATGACCCTGCCCATCTATCTGCTGGGGCTGTTCTGGGTATTGGATCGGGTGGCGGGCAGTGCTGGGCAGAACTTGGGGCAGCGGCTGCGGGTGGCTTTCTGGCACAATTGGCGGCCGGTCGTCAGCTTTCTGATCCCGGTGGTGGCGGCGGGGCTGCTGTCGCTCTGGTGGAACTGGGTGCGCTATGGCAACCCGCTGGATACAGGCTATGTCTCCACCGAATCCTTCAGCGGTGACTGGCTGGCGGGTCTTTGGGGGCTGACCGTAGGGCCGGCACGCGGCTTTCTCTGGTACAATCCGATCCTGCTGCTGGCCATTCCGGGGGCTGTGCTCTTTTGGCGCAGCCATCGCCGCATCCTGCTGCTCAGCCTGCTGCTGTCCGGGTTGTATGTGGCTGTGTATGCCAAATGGTATATGTGGCACGGCGGCTATAGCTGGGGGCCGCGCTTTCTGGTGCCGATCGTGCCTTTTTTGAGCTTGGTTGCCGGGCCTGGTTGGGA
This sequence comes from Caldilineales bacterium, assembly GCA_038205395.1. Taxonomy (GTDB): domain Bacteria; phylum Chloroflexota; class Anaerolineae; order Caldilineales; family Caldilineaceae; genus Fredericiella. The sequence goes on along the minus strand of JBBRBX010000070.1, from coordinate 7,342 downwards.
TCTGCTGGCGGTGCAGCGCCGTTGGGCCGTGCCCGGCGTTATATTGGCTGCGCTGTTGACCTTCTGGTCGGTGGCGGTGCAGTGGTTGGGGATGGCTGTGCCGTTCTCGCTGGTGCAGGATTGGCTGGCCGCCAATGTGCAGCCGCTGTTTGCGCCGGAAACCTTTACGCAGTTGCGCGATTCGCCGCTGCTGCTGCAGTGGAACTTCTTGCAGCCGCAGCATATCCAGTTTGCCTGGTGGCAGCCAGGCGCTGCGGGCGGGCCAGTCAACTGGTTGTCGATTGCAATGCCGCTGACCGGCGTGGTGGCCGGGCTGATCCTGCTGGTTCAGCTCTTGCGCAGCGACAGGCCGGATGACAGTGAAGACAGCCGGCGCAGTTGGCTCTATGCGGTGGCGCTGCTGGCCATTACGGTTGCGGTGCTGACCTATGTACAGGGTACACAGAAGGATGCCCAGATCGATGCCGTGAGTGTACGGATTGCAGGTGATGAGCGAGGCGGGGATGCCGTGCTCAATCTGCGCCCGCAAGCGAGCGAAAGCTTTGCCAACAGCTACCGCGGCAGCCTGCCGGTTTATGGCTTTTTTGATGGCGATGCGCTTGCGCCGGATCAGGCGGCCTGGCTGGAGCGGCTGCGCCAGCAGTATGCGCGGCTGTGGGTGATTGCCGGCGACGTGCAGCCGGAGCAATCGGGCTGGGAACGCACGCTGCGCAGCAGCGATTTTCTCTTGGCCAACGATCGTGTTGCCAGCGAAGGGACGCAGCGGCTTGCCTTGTTTGCTTTGGCCCCCGCCCAAGAGTTGGCCGAAGCCGGCATCGGCACTGTGTTTGGCGATCCGGACGGCCCAACGCCCGTCACCGAGGCCAACGGCTGGTTTCGCCTGGAGGGCTATGCCGTGACGGCGGCAACCCGCCCCGGCGACGCTATTTTGGTGACGCTGCTCTGGCAGGATTTGACCGCAGTAGACGAGAATTATCAGGTGTTTGTCCATCTGTTGGACGAGCAAGGCAACAAGATCGCGCAGGCGGATGGCCAGCCGGTGCAGTGGCTGCGGCCGACCAGCAGTTGGCAGCCGGGCGAACAGATTACTGACCGCTATGGGCTGCTGCTGCCGGCGACGCTGCCCAAGGGCGAATATTCCATTGTGGTGGGGCTTTATCACCCTGTGACCGGCCAACGACTGCCGGTCAGCGCCGGGCCAAGCAGCTATGCGCTTGACCTTGGCCCGATCCTTGTCAATTAATGTAATGATGATTGGTGGATTTATGATGAAACGGCAATTTAACTGGAGCAGGCGCACGTTGGCGGCGCTGTTGGGTTTGACGCTGTCGCTGCTGCTGGCCGGCTGCGCCGGTTCGCCCGAAGCGACAGCCACGCCCACCGCCACTGCGGCTCCCACGGCAACGATGACCGCACCGCCGCCCACGCCTACCCCCGCGCCTTTGGAGCAGATTCCGACGGCTGAGCCGGCTGATTCCAATCTGCCCCCTGCTTCGGATGCCGCCTTGACGGCGTCCACCGGCATTACGCCCACACTCTCGGAGCCGCCCGTGGTTGAGGAGGGCAACTGCCCGGTGCAGTATGACCTCGACTTAGCCGGCTATCCCGATCTGGTGGCCAAGATGGGCTGTGCTGTGGCCAAGGCCGACAACCACGATGTGGGGATCAACGAGTTCGGCACAGGGCCGGACTACAATCGATTTATGCTGTGGTTTAGCGACGAACTGCAAATTTATGTGCTTTTCCCTGACCAGACCTGGCAGGCGTATTTGGACACCTGGAGCGAAGGTCAGCCGGAGCTGTCGTGCAACCCGCTGAGCGTGCCTCCCACCTCACCGCCCCTGCCGCGGCGTGGCTTTGGGAAACTATGGTGCACGGTGGAAGGGCTGCAGGATAAACTTGGCTCCATCGACCGGGAAGAGCGTCTCTGCCAGCATACGGTGGTGCAGCGCTTTGAAAAGGGCCGTCTGCTGGCCTGCTTTGAGGACGCCACCATTCGTTACTTTCGTCTGCTGGATGACGGCGCTTGGGATATGACAATGGTGCGCTGAACGTGCACAAGCGTAGGAGTTGTGGATGCGTGTAATTACCGGCCGTGCCAAAGGCCGCAAGTTGATGAGTGTACCGGGCGACAGCACACGGCCGATTACGGACCGCGCCAAGTCCGCCCTTTTCAGCATTTTAAGCGATTGGATCGAAGGCGCGCGTGTGCTGGATCTGTTTGGCGGCACCGGTGCGGTGGGCATCGAATGTCTGAGCCGCGGCGCCGCCTTTGTGCATTTCGTCGACAACAACCGCAAGGCGACGGATACGATCCAGGCCAACCTGGCGCACTGCGGCTTTGGCTCCGAGGCGGTGGTGGAGCGCAACGACAGCTTTGTCTTCCTAGAGCGCTACCGCGGCGAACCGTTCGATTTCATCTATGTGGCCCCCCCGCAATATCAGGAATTATGGCAGAAGGCGCTGCAGATTATCGACGCCCGGCCAAACTTGACAGCGGAGTATGCCACTGTCGTGGTGCAGATCCACCCAGTGGAAGCGGCCCCCATCGAACTGGCGCGCCTGCGCGAGTATGACCGGCGCAAATATGGCTCGGTCATGCTGGTGTTCTACGCCGACGCCGGCGATTTGGAAGAGACGGAAGAGGAAGCCTGAATATTCAGCCTCTGCAACGTAATGCCATAACCCATCGCATGAATAATTGTGTTAATGGTCTCAAAACTGGGCTTTGCCTGTTCTGATAAAGCCTTTTGAATACCATTGCGCGTAACGCCACAGCTGTCTGAAGATAACTATCTATCTCTTGCGGGTGTGCACGATAATATTCTTCATTAGCCTGATCGAAGGTTCTATAGGTTCGATTTTTAGCCATTTTCTTTGCCAATATTCTTTGATCGACTCCTCCTTCTGTTCCCAGCGCCACCCAATTATTATACTGCATCTTTCATAACCTAACAGGTCAGATTGCCAGGCTTACAAAAAGAGAAATGAGCAGTTATTGAGCAGAAAATGACCTGGAAAGCGACGTGTTCCTGCTCTATGCTGGGTTCAGATGGTCAGAGGGGGTGGACAGCAAATCAAGCGGAAGTCATCCTCACAGGTAGTTCCCCCACCTGCTTCCGCTAATAAACCAGCATTATCGCCTTATTCTCTTTGGAAGGGACGGAACATGCAGACCAACATATTGGAACTCTTTGATTTTGCCCAGTCACGCAAGAACTATGTACAGGGCAGCACGGGCGGCAGCGTAGCCTTGGCCGGAAATGCCGGGCTGGCACGCGCGTTTGCCCAAGAACTGTCTGATGTGGATATCATCCAGTTCGCCTTGACGCTGGAGCACCTGGAGGCCCGCATGTATCAGGAGATGCTGGCCACCAATATCCTTACCGGCAAAGATCTGAACTATTTTCAAAGCTTTGGCGGCCATGAGGCGGCGCATGTGGATGCTTTGACAAAGGCGTTGTCGGCTGCCGGGGCGACACCCGTGGCGGCTAAGGGCAGCTACAACTTTCCCGCCTTCAACAACCGCGGCGACATCCTGAACTTTGCCAAGGTTGCCGAAGATATCGGCGTCGGCGCCTACCAGGGCGCGGCGGCCCTGATCAGCAACAAGGATTATCTCGCCGTCGCCGGCAGCATCGTCCAGGTGGAAGCGCGCCATGCAGCGATCATCAACTTGCTGAGCGGCATTGCGCCTGTCCCGGCTGCCTTCACCGCCAGCTTGACCGTCCAGGAAGTGCTGGACAAGGTCAATCCGATCCTGGGCGCCTGAGCAGTGCAGGCGGGAAGCTTTCTATCCGGAAACCTGATAACAACAATTGCTGACCTGCGTGTTCAGCTTTGCCAACATAAGGAGTATCTACCATGACACAGTCTCTCACAGAACTTCAGATGAGCCGCCGGCGCTTTATCCGCAATAGCGCCCTTGCCACCGTAGCCGCTGCCCTCAGCGCCAATGCACTGGGCGCGCGTGTGGCGCAGGCCAGCGCCGGCGCCATGCCATTGCGCACCGTCGCCGCCCAAGTTCCGGCCGGCGATCTGGATATTCTTAACTATGCCCTGACCCTGGAGCATCTTGAATCCAATGCCTATGCCGTAGCCAACGGCAGCGGCTTGCTGAGCGGCGCCGCCGCCGAATATTTCAAGACCTTTGGCGACCACGAAGCCACCCATGTGGACACCCTGGTCAAAACAATCAAGGAGCTGGGCGGTACACCGGTGCAGGCGCAGGCCAGCTACAATTTCCCCAAGCTGACTTCGCAGCAGGACATTTTGGACTATTTCCAGGTGGTGGAAGAGTTGGGCGCCGCGGCGTACCTGGGCCAGGCCCCGCGTCTGATGACGCCGGACTTGATTACTGCGGCTGTGAGCATCCACAATGTGGAAGCACAGCACGCTGCCGTGTTGAGCGATCTGGTGGGCAAGCCGCCCGCTCCCGCCTTTGCTATGCCCAAGTCGATGGAAGAGGTGCTGGCGGTGGTGACACCTATCCTGATGCCCCAGAACAGCATGCCGGCCACCATGCCCGCTACGGGTGGCGGCGGTATGCGCCCGCACAACCGTGGCATGTCGGCTCAGTAGTCTTTCCTAATTCATGTCTGTAAAAACTGAGTTTCCGGTAGGATTCCTACCGGAAACTCAGTTTTTACAGGCGCAAGAGTATGCCCGTCCCAGGGCAATACATCTAAAGGTGGTGGAGGATGAAAGCCGGACATTTTTCTTTTCAATTCTTGCTGAGTTTGCTGATTGCCTGTTCAACCCTGCTGACCGGCGCTTTCCCGGCAGGGGCAGTGGGGACAGCGCAGCCGGCAGCGATGACGCCGGCGGCGGCTGACGACCAGACGCCTGTACGGCTGGTCATCGGCAAGTTAGGCTTGGATACGCAGATTGAATCAGTCGGCAAGACTGACGGCGATGCCGTCGTCGTCCCGCAGGCGCCGCAAAATGTCGCCTGGTACAATCTAGGCGTAAAGCCGGGTGAACAGGGCAATGCCGTCATCTCCGGCCATCTGGACTCCCAGGCCGGGCGTGCGGTCTTTTGGCGGCTGCGCGAGCTGAAGGTGGGCGATATTATCAGCGTCTTTGACCAGTCGGGAAGCGAGCGCAAATTCGCCGTTATCGACTCCGTCGCCTACGCCTATGATCAGGCGCCGATCAACCGGATTTTTGGCTTTGATCTGGAGCGCGATCTCAATCTGATCACCTGCACCGGCCGCTGGAACCGGAAGCTCCACACCTATGAAAAACGGCTGGTCGTTTATACGCGGCTGGTGGAATAAAGATGGAAGTGGAGGTCCAGTGCTCCCAACTGACCTATGCACCCAAACAAAAAGGCCGCCTTTCTACAGGCGGCCTTTTTGTTGATGGACTTAATTTTACTCAACGACCGGGATGTAGACGATCTGCCCCTGCTGCGCATCCTGCGGCACGTTGACCGTCACCGTGTCGGCGCCGCTCAGCGTGTGGCCGGCGAGGTCAGTGGCGGTGAAGGTGTACTGGCCGGCAGCCAGCTTCTCGACCAAAATGCCGGCGTCATTGGAACTGTAGTCACCCACATCTACGCCTTGGCTGTCCACAACATTCAACTGCAGACCAACCAGATTGGCCTCGCTCTCTTCCATGCGCCCGTTGCCGTTGCTGTCGGCAAAGAAGAGCACGGCGACGTTGCCCGGCTGCACGGCTGCGCTGTTGACCACAATCGGCGCACCGGCGCCGGCGCTCACGCCATTGGACGCGCCTACGCGATCCATCGAAGTCAATGCTTCATCCAAGGCGGTGACAAAGGTGTCAAAGCGCTGACCAGTCACCTGCAAGGCAGCTACGGCGCTGCTCATCTCGGTCACATTGGCGCCTTGCTCTGCAAGCCGGTCCATGGCGGACTGCACGTCGCTGCGGGCAGTGCTGAGGCCGCTGCGGATCTCCGTCACCTGCTGCGACACGACATTCACGTTGGTGCTGACGGCGCCGACATTATCGTTCACGCGTGCCAGGTTGTCCTCCAGCACAGCCAGCCGTTCCGGATGGGTGAAGTTGAGGGTGCCGCCGTTGACCAGCGCCAGCACCAGCAGCGTGGCCAGCATACCCAGCACCGCGCCACCGATGGCAGCAAAAAACATTGACAGAGAATCTTGACTTGCAACCTTATATTCCAGTTCGGGCGCTTCCGGCTTCCGTTCTGCGGCCTTGATATCCAAAGATTCATGTTGAACGCTCATGCAAACTCCTTCGTGGTTCTACAAAAAGTCGGGTGCGGCTGTGGCGCCCGCACGGTGATTGAGAATGGTTGCCGTGTGCTCGCGCAAGCCATAGCTGGTGCAGATACTCAGTGTAACCGTTGATCGCGGGCAGCGTCAAGCCAGCGAGCCTACAATTGTCTGACACTTTGTGGGTGATGTCAGCCTTGCATGTACAATGCAGGGCTATGGCGAGTGTCAGTGCGATCGGCCTCAGGAGTGTGGATTTTCTGCTGTCCGCGCCAGGGCGTGCCGTAACGGCCAGCCTCCAGGATGAGAATCTAGACGACGCGCACCTGCCGCATCTGCTGGATCGGCTCAGGCGACGGGTGACGGCTGAGCAGGCCGGCGCCGCTGTCACGCTGGCGCGGTTACGCCGGCGGGCGGCTGCCAAATTTCCGCAGGCCGCCGACTTGTTCTTTACTGCCGAGGCGCTGGAGCAGGCCACCGCTTGGGAGGTCGCCGCTCAGCACGCCGCCTGGCTGGACCACCATGCGCCCCCCGGCCTTCTGCTCGACCTTGGCTGTGGGATCGGGGGCGACCTCCTGGCGTTGGCCCAGCGCCGCCGCGTAATCGCCTATGAACTGGACCCGGTGCGGGCAAAGTTCGCCCAGGCCAATGCCGAGCTGCTGGGCGCCGGCGGCCAAGTGGAAGTACACGCGCGCGACTGGACGGCTGATCTGGCGGCGGGCGATCTGCCGCCGGCTGCCGGCGCTTTTGCCGACCCCGCGCGGCGGGTGAATGAACGGCGCATTTTTCATCTGCAGCAGATGCAGCCCCCGCTGGCGGCGCTGCTTGCCCTGCAGCAGGCCGTTCCCCTGCTCGGCGTCAAGGTGATGCCCAGTGTAGCGGATGCGGAACTGCCGGCCGGCTGTGGAGTGGAGTTTATCAGCCATCAGGGCGTCTGCAAGGAGGCTGTGCTCTGGTTTGGCGGCGCGGCCTGGCGGCGCAAATGGGCGACTGTAATTGGGGATGGCCGGCTGGAGCAGGTGGCCACGGATGAGGAGAGGCCGCCGCTGGGCGACCTGGCGCCGGGGCAGATTCTCTACGAGCCGGACCCGGCCATCATTCGCGCCGGCTGCTTGGGCACGCTTTGCCGCCGTCTGGAC
>JBBRBX010000069.1:0-32124 GCA_038205395.1 Caldilineales bacterium | reverse complement strand
CGCAGGTTGTCCACCGCCTCCTGCATGGTCTCGTTGAGGGCGAGCGCCGCCGCCTGCGCCAGCAGGTTGTCCACCTGCGCGCCGCTCAAGCTGGGCAGTTCGTTCACAGCTGCGTGCACCCTCTGCGGCAGTACGCCGGCGGCGAGAAAGGCCGCCAGTTCGGCTTCATTGTTGCGGTCGACGGCGCGCTGCAGCTGCAGTTGGCGGGCCGCATCCAATTGCAGCGCCTGCAGCAGCCCATTGAAATATTGCATCTGGCCGAGCACGATGCGGAAATCGTGCAGCCCGACCGTATGCAGCGCCTGCGCCGTCAGCGCCAGCACTTCGGCGTCGGCCGCGGGCGCAGCGCTGCCGAACAGTTCGACGCCTACCTGCCGGAACTCACGCTGCTGCCCCGCACGCGGCTCGACATCGCGAAAGACGCTGCCGGCATAGCAGAAGCGCTGCGGCATCGACCAATCATGCAGCCGCGTGCCCACCAGGCGCGCCACGGCGATGGTCATATCGGCGCGCAGCGCCAGCATACTGCCGTCGCGATCCAGAAAGCGACAAAGCTCCGACTGCAGTTTACTGCTGCCGCGGCTGGCAAAGGTGTCGGCATATTCAAACAAAGGCGGGATCACATCGCCGTAGCCCCAGGCGCGGAAAACGGCCAGCAGCGTCTGCTCCAGCGTGCGCCGCCGGTAGGCCGCCCGCCAAAAATAATCGGCAACCCCGCGTGGGATCTGGCCGGCAGATGATACAGTTGGTGATAAATGCGTCACAGTACAGTCCACAAACAGTTCAAAAAAGCAGCCGGCGCAGAACCGGCGCAAGCAAAGCGCAGCCAATCATAGCACAAGCGCCGCCCAATGGCGGTTTACATGGCCCCCCGGTTGCGGCTACAATGGCGGCTGTCAGTTGCGGAACAGCTTTCGCTTTTTCAAAGGAGAAGACGCCTATGTGCGGACGCTTTACACTCTTTGCCTCGCCCGAACAGTTGGCGACCTTGTTTGATTTGCCCGAGCCGCCCATCCTGGCCCCACGTTTCAATGTGGCCCCCACACAGCCGGTGGGCATTGTGCGGATGAATCCGAACACAAAGCAGCGCGAGTGGGCGCTGGTGCACTGGGGGTTGATCCCTTCCTGGTCCAAAGACCCCGCCATAGGGGGGCGCCTGATCAACGCGCGCGCCGAGACGGCGCCGGAAAAGCCTTCTTTCCGCGCCGCCTTCAAGCGCCGCCGCTGCCTGGTTCCCACATCGGGCTTTTACGAATGGAAAAAAGTGGGGAAAGGCAAAGAACCCTATTTTATTGCCCCCGCTGACGGCGGTGTCTTTGCCCTGGCCGGCTTGTGGGAAATCTGGACCGGCCCCGACGGCGGCGAACTGCAGAGCAGCACCATTCTGACCATCGAAGCCAATGACCTGATGGCGCCCATCCACGACCGTATGCCGTTGATCCTGGAGAAGGATGATTGGGCCGATTGGCTGGGAAGCGGCGCAGAAGATTCGCCCGCGCGCCTGTCCCAGCTGCAGCATCTCCTCCGCCCCTATGACCCGGCGCAGATGAAGCTCCAGCCCGTCAGCAGCTATGTCAACAGTCCCCGCAATGAGGGGGAGCAGTGTATCGAGCCGGTAGAATCCTAACCTGGGCCTGAGCTGGGCGCACCTGGCCCGCTTTCAAGATCGCAAGCAGGGAGCGTAGGACAATGCTTTTCTTTGTGACGGGCGCAAGCGGCTCCGGCAAGTCGGCCATCATTCCTGCGCTGCGCCGGCTGCTGCCTGCGGTGGCGGTGGACGATTTTGACCACCATCCCATTCAAGAACAAATCGGGATGATGACCACTCCAGAGCAGCGCCAGATGGTGGCCGAAGTGTGGCTGCACACCGCCTTAGCCAGGCGCTCGCATGACAGCGTGATCTGCGGGCTGGGGGTGATGGGCGAGGTGTTTGCCTGTCCGTCCGTCACGCAGCTCGACCACGTCGCCTTTTGCCTGCTGGACTGCGGCGACGTGGAACGGCTGGATCGTCTCAGGCGGCGCGGCGATCTGCACAATGCCTCCATCGAAATGCTTTGCTGGTCGGCGTGGCTGCGGGTCCATCATGTGGACCCGCAGTTTCGCCAAGATGTCATCAATACGGGCAAAAACCCCGCGATGCTGTGGGAGCGCTGGACGGGCTGGGAGCGGGGCCATCCGCACTGGCGCTGCGGGTATATCGACACGACGCAGTGCGCTCTGCAGCAAGTTGCGGAACAGGTGGCGGATTGGGTTCGCTCGGAGCAGAAGCTGTACGCTAACGGCTATCGTCTGCCGTTTGTCGCTGCGGGCGGCAGCCGTTCCTAAGCCGGCTTGAGGGCGGCTCCCGCTGCGCCGGCGGGGCTGGGGTTGCTGCGCAGCAAGACGATCCCCACCCAGATAAACCACACCAGAATGCCCAGCCCGAACGCAGCCTCCAGTACGTCGAGCGAGGGGGCAAGCGTCAGGATGCCTGCCACACCCAAGAAGTTCAGCGCCTTCGGCAGCGCAGCGCCGCGCAGCGCCGCCTAACTCACCAACAGCAGTTGGACGGCGCCAATCTGAAACAGCCCTGCCCCGCGCAGCAAGTTGTCCGGCTCGGCCAATTGCAGCGCCAATTCTGCTTCCCGCTGGGCAGTGGCCGCATCCTCCCCGCCGCGCACGATATTGCTGCGCATCAGGGTGGTGACGGCGCGGATTGCGGGCACAGCGGGCGCGGCCCCTTTGGCGGCCAGCAAGTAGGATAGAGAAAGAACTGATAAGGGTCGTTGTCATCCTCATCCAGCGCCAGCCGGCAGAAGCGCAGGCCGTCATCGGGCCGCGGCTGCCGGATCCATGACGTCACCAGCGTGGTTTTGCCATACCCCGCCGGGGCCGAAACCAGCACCAGCGTCGCCGCGCGCAACTGCTCGTCCGTCAGCAGCAGGCGCGGGCGCAGCAGCGCCCCCGGCTGCCGGCGCGGGATGTGCAGCTTGGTCGGCAGGATGGTTTCGAGCATAGGGGGAATTATAGCCAGGGTAGCGCGGGATGGGCAGGGAGAGAAGAATAACGCCCTAACTTGTGGTCTTACAAAGCGCAAGTGGTGTTCCGACATGAGCCGCTGCACCCAATTGCAGTGCAGCGGCTCACAGAATTTTGTACAACACAAACAGCAGCGCCAACCCTACAACTTAGGACTCGTCATGAGATAAGTGTAGCAGGTGGTCTCGTCCAGAAGGCGTCCAAAATGCGACACTTATCTTGTGACGGCTCCTTAGTATTGGACTTCCGGTGCATAGGCGCAGAACACCAAATCGGGATTGAGGAACTCCGTCGCGTTGTCCTGGGTGATGAGGATCGAGCCTGCATCCACGTACTCCGGCACCTGCTCACCCGCAGCGACCTTGGCAGCGACACGCACCGCCAGCGTGCCCAGGAACTGCGGGTCATTAGCGGTGGTTGCGTCATAGCGGCCATCCACAACCGCCTGCACCGCCTCCATCAAGCAGTCTACACCCATGACCTTAACGCCTTCAACGCCTTGCGACTCCAGCACCTGTACAGCGCCTAGCGCCATATCGTCATTGTGACCATATACCAAGTTGACATCGGGATTGGCCTGCAGCAGATCTTGGAAGGAGCTTACGGCGTTGGAGCGAATGTACTCGTCGTAAGGGCCTTGAATGATTTCAATGCCGCTGTCTGTAAACGCCTCCTCAAAGCCATCGCGGCGTGCCATCATTACAGCGCCGCCGGCATCGCCTTGCAGTTCAATGATCTTGCCACTGTCGCCGAGTTGTTCTTTGGCATAGTCGCCAATCAGCCGGCCCATGACCTTGTTGTCGCGCCCGACATGCGACGCTACTTTGGGTGTGATGGGACGATCTACTGTCACAATTGGAATGCCGGCATCATTTAGTGCATTGACCGACGGGACAACGCCTTCCGGATTGACGGCATTGAGGATGAGCACGTCTATCCCGCGTGTGATCAGATCCTGAATATCGTTGTTCTGCTTGGCAATGTCGCCCTGGGCATCTACGTAAATAAACTCAATTCCTTGGGCTTGGGCCTCCGCTTCAGCGGCCTTCATCAGTTCAACATAGAAAGGGGAATCCAGCGTCACTTGTGAAAAGCCAATCACTAGCCCACTGCCTTCCGCTGCTGGGGTGGCTTCCTGTGCAGCGACATCTGTAGCTGCTGAAGCATCAGCCGGCGTCTGTGCAGGTGCAGCCGGTACGGTAGCCGTACAAGCCGAAAGTACAAACGACGTCAAAAGAAGTACGACGATTGCCCATTGCTTTACCGCATGCATTTGATTCTCCTTGATTAGGTGTTAGAGAAGCCGATTCAGATCACACACTCGTCCAGACGATAAAACCGATAACTTGTACTGCCCCACCTCCTCTCTTGTTATTTTGTACCAACTACATCGATCAGCGCCGGTTAGCCATGACTTTATTGAGAATCACCGCCGTAACGATGATGGCGCCCATAAATATCTGCTGGAAGTAGGAGGAGACTCCGCGCAAATTGAAGATGTTGGTGATAATGGTGAGTAGCAGCACGCCGATAAAGGTGCCGACAACGCCGCCCTTACCGCCGGAGAGGCTTGTACCGCCCAGCACCACTGCGGCAATGGCGGTTAATTCCATCCCCGCGCCGGCTGTCGGCTGTCCGACCGTCAGCCAGGAAGCTAGCAAGATACCGGCAAGAGCGCTTAAAAAGCCGGAGGTAACGTAGGCCAAATTGGTGAAAAATTGGGTGCGGATGCCTGAGAGCCGCGCTGCTTCGTAGTTGCCACCCGTGGCATACAGGGAGCGGCCAAAGAGTGTATAACGCAGCACGATGATGGCTAGCAGTGTGGCTGCAATCCAAATAATGCCTACTACTGGGACGGGGCCGATGTAACCGCCGCCCAGAAACTGAATGCTTTCCGGCAGCCCGAAGACGGGCTGCCCGTCCGTCGATAGCAGCGCCAGACCGCGCACGGCCACTAGCGAGGCTAGTGTGGCGATAAACGGCGGCACTTTACCATAGGTAATAACGAGGCCGTTGACGAGGCCAAGACCGGCGCCTACGGCCAGTGCCAGAGCAATGCTTGGCCCAATTCCAATCTCCCACCGCATAATGCCGATGGAGACCACCATTCCCGCCAGGGCCATAACGGAGCCGACTCCCAGGTCAATCCCCGCCAGCAAGATCACAAAGGTCATACCAATGGCTACGACGCCTACAATCGAAGACTGCTGAAGCATATTAAAGATGTTGCGCGTGGATAAGAACTTGTCCGAGGCGAAAGCCGCCAGGGCAATCATAGCCAGAAACAAAATTAGCAGGTTTTGCTCGCGCAAGAGTTGAAGCAGCATCTGTAGCCAACGCTGGCTGGCCGTTGTAGAAGTATTAGAAGTATTGGCAGTCATAGATTTGGGATTCCTATTTCACTGTCATACGCGCCATTGTCGCCCACTATCGCCCGTTCCATAATTTCTTCTTTCCTGCTCGCTTTTGCATCAAATTCACCAACAATTCTGCCGGCTCGCATGACAAGAATGCGGTCACAGGCGGTCAAAAGTTCGGGAAACTCCGACGAAACCATCAAAATGCCTTTGCCTTCCTGCGCCAGCCGGCGAATGAGGCGGTAAATTTCCTCCTTGGCGCCAACGTCGATGCCACGCGTCGGCTCGTCCAAAAGTAGGACATCTGCGCCGGCCAACAGCCATTTGCCCAGCACTACCTTCTGCTGATTGCCGCCGCTCAGCGTAACGACATCGTCATGCAGCGAGGAGAACTTCGTGTTGAGTTGCGCCGCCGTCTCCACCGCCCCAGCCTGCGCCTGGCCGCCGCGAACAAAGCCGATACGCTGAAACTTACGTAGGCTGGGAAGGATAAAGTTTTCCAAAACAGACATGGAGAGAACCAAGCCCTCTGTCTTGCGGTTTTCCGGTACAAGGGCTAACCCCAGCCGCTGCGCCTCAATCGGATTGCGCGGACGAACAAGACGGCCACCCAACGTTATGCGTCCTACGGCTTGATTGTCGAGGCCAAATAGGACACGCAACAGTTCCGTACGTCCAGAACCGACTAGGCCAGCGATCCCTAGCACCTCACCCTTGTGGAGCCGGAACGAGACGTTGCGCAGCACATGCGGGTTGCTGACGCCATCCACCTGCAGCAGCACGTCCCCTGTGGCAGGATGGGCAGCATCCGAACGCGCCTCGATTTTGTGACCGATCATCTTCTCCACGAGAAAGTCCTGGTTTGTCTCGGCGATGTCCCACGTGCCGATGTAACGCCCATCGCGCATTACAGTGACCCGGTCGCCTAGTTCAAAAATCTCGTTTAGCTTGTGCGTAATATAGATGATGGTTGTACCCTGCGCTTTGAGCCGGGCAATCACTTGAAAGAGACGCACCTGCTCGTGGTCCGACAGGGATGAGGTCACCTCGTCCATGATGAGCACGGAAGCCTTGTGTGACAGCGACTTGGCAATCGCCACCATCTGCTGTTCCCCTGGACTAAGACTCCCTACCGGCTGCGTCACCGAAAAACGACAGCCCAACGTTTCCATCAGGGCGCGGCTGGCATTTTGCATCCCGCCCCAAGCGATCAGACCGCCTCTTCCTCGCGGGTACTGCCCTAGCCAGATGTTCTCTGCCACTGACAGGTCAGGAATCAAGTCCAACTCCTGATAGATGACGCTGATCCCCATACGAAACCCGGCCTGGGGATTGGCGATGGTAACTGGGGCATCTTTGTAGATGATTTGCCCCGCATCCGCCTGATAGGCGCCTGATAGGATCTTGATGAGTGTAGACTTGCCGGCGCCATTCTGGCCGGCGATACAGTGCACCTCCCCTGTTCGCACGGAGAAACTCACATCAGCCAGCGCCTGCACACCCGGAAAATGTTTGGCTAGATTCTGCAAGACAAGGATGTTACTCACGCTGTTTTACCCCATAGACCGAGACAAGTCCGCCAGAATTTCCTTTAACTGGCTGTAAGCGGCAGTATATTTGGCAAACATGAAGTCGTACCGTTCCGCGACGGCTGGATTGGGTTCAACGGTATCGCCGGTGCTGCTCATTGCCGCAGCCGCTTGCTTCACGTCCGCATACCAGCCGGCTGCTGTCGCCGCACAAATGGCTGTTCCCAAGAGCGAAGTGTTGTCTACTCCGGCTAGAGTGAGGGGCCGCCCACAAACGTCAGCATGAATCTGGAGCCAGGCACGGTTTTGTGCACCTCCACCCCCTACGACAATCCGCTCAAATGGACAGCCCGCTTCCGCAAACGATTTTAGAACGTTGCGAGCGCCAAAAGCGACCGCTTCCAGAATGGCACGGTAAAGATGTGCGCGTGTGTGCCGCAGAGTGAGACCGATAAAGGCGCCGCGCGCCCAGGGATCGCGGTATGGCGTGCGGTTGCCCTGCCAGAAGTCCAACGCCAAAAGACCCTCGGCGCCAGCCGGCACCGCTAGTGCCGCTTCCGTCAGCACGGCATAGGCGCTGCGCCCTTCAGTCTCGGCCAGAGCCGCCTCCCTGTCTCCAAACTCATCGCGGTACCAGCGGGTAATCGAGCCAGTCGACACTTGGCCGCCTTCAATCACGTAAAGACCAGGCACCACTGCGTCGGGATAAGGCCCCCAAATGGCTGGGTGCCACACCGGCTCCTGCGAAAGCCCTAGATAAGCAGCCGACGACCCCATTGTCATGCTGAGCATGCCGGCTTCGGTGACGCCCATACCCAACATTCCAACATGGGCATCCACGCCACCTTGACCTACGGGAATGGCTGGTCGCAGCCCCAACTCCTTGGCACAGTCAGCCGTCAGTGCACCTACCCAATCGCCCAGCGGCAGCACGAGTGCCGGCCATTTCCGGCGTACATCCTCCAATCCCACGGCAGCCAAGAATTCGTCCGACCAGCCGCCTTCGCGCGAGATGTAGTTCCATTTGCAGGTAGCTTGACAGATCGATGCTGCCCACTGCCCTGTGAGCTTAAAGTTTATCCAGTCCAAACATTCACAAATATGTGCCGCTTGTGCATACTGCTCCGGTCGGTTGCGCTTCAACCACAGCGCTTTGGGTGTCATCCACTCGACTGCATCTTGTTCCCCCGAGTAGCGCAGCACTGGGTGTTGCGTGGCGGCAATGTCTTCTACCTCACCGGCAGCGCGTGTATCCATCCATAAGATAGCGTTCCCCAGCGGCTCACCTTCCGCGTCGGTCATCAGCACAGTCGAGGCGGTGGCATCGACCGCAACCGCCATTATCTGCGACCCCTCAATGCCGGCTTTGTGCAGTGCGCAGGGGATAACTCGCCGCAAGGCGGCCCACCATTGCTGCGGGTCCTGTTCCGCCCAACCTGGCTGCGGCGTCAGGAGATCGCAGGCGCAGCTAGCTGTGGCGTGAAGGCGGCCCACACGGTCATAGACGCCGACGCGTATACTTTCGGTGCCTACATCGATTGCCAATACATAAGTGGAATTGGATGCCATCATGACCACACACTCACCCATCAAGCCTGCTGTACGCTAAGGGATAAACAGCACCTTGTTAAATGACATTTCGCGACGGTACAACTTGGGAAATACTTCCGGCGCGTCATCTAGTGAAAAACGATGCGAGATGAGCGTTTCACCCATCAATTGTCCGGAAGCAAAGTAGTCTACGGTTAATTGCCATTCGCGTCCGGGGTAAGGCATCGAATTGCTGTTCCACGAACCGGTGACGGAGATTTCGTGGCGCATAACTCGATCCACCACTGCTTCAGGCAGTTGCAGATCATCATGAGAAATGCCCACAAAAACAACGGTTCCCTGCCGCCGGGTGCTGCGAATGGCCTGAATCTGGGTGGCTTGCAGGCCGGCAAATTCGATCACTGTGTCCGCCATCCAGCCGTCGCTGATTTCTTCAATCCGCTGCACTGGGTCTTCGCGTTGGGCGTTGACAGTGTGCGTGGCGCCCAACTCCTGCGCTAAGTCCAATTTATCGTCCCAAACATCTACCGCCACAATGCGTTGTGCGCCGAGAATACGCGCCCACTGCACAGCATACAAACCAATCGGCCCGGCGCCATAGACGGCCACCGTGTCGCCGGGATCCACCTTTGAGCGCCATAAAGCATGCAGCGCCGTAGCTGAAGGATCAGACATCGCTCCTACTTCGATCGGCACGTTGGGCGGCAGCTTAACTAAATTTGCTGCCGGTGCGTTGACATATTCCGCCATAGCGCCATCTCGTCGCGATCCAAAGTAGTCATAGGAGGTGCAGAGATGGTAGAGTCCCTCTTTGCACCAGCGGCAGTGATAGCAGGGAAGGAGCGGCGCCACCGTCACCTTATCACCCACCGCCCAACTGTCTACTCCTTCGCCAAGCGCGGAAATCTCGCCCGCGAATTCGTGGCCAATGGTGACCGGCATGCGATGCGCACCGCTTAGCATAATGCGAGGCAGATCGGAGCCACAGACGCCGACAGCGCCGACCCGCACCTGCACCTCGCCGGCCTGAATTGCAGGCACAGGGACATCATCGACATGCAGTTCTCCAATGCGATAGAGACGGACAGCTCTCATTAGTTTGGCCTTCTTTCCCTATTTGGTGTCTCTAAAACTTTTGACTGCGTATGTGCCAACAGCGCACGCGCAATGAATTCATCGGTAATTAACACGTTGCAGTAGCGGCCGGCCAGCGCCCCGCGGACAGCGTTCAGTTTGTCCATGCCACCGGCAATGGCAATCGTTGTTTCCTTCTTGCGCAGTTCGTCCAACTCAATGCCGATGGTGCGTGCAGCCAGTTCGGCATCAGGCACGCGACCTGAGACATCGATATAACGTGAACAGATGTCGCCGACTACGCCGTTGGCTTTCATCTCAATCACATCCTCAGCAGAGATATAACCAGCTTCCACAAGTACAGACATATAGGAAAGCGTCCCAATCGAAAACATGCAGATATTGGCTTGTTGGGCGAGGTCCAGCGTGTACTTGATGTTGGAGTCGGAATAGATAGCGCGGCAGATGTCCGTGCTGTCCACGATGGCAGGGACGTTCAGGCCATAAGCGTCAGCTTGAAAAGCAGCACTGAACTGGCGTACCAGCTCGCTAGCGTTGGTGACCGTCTGTCCACGCGCCAAACCACCATTCAATTGCACAACGCGCACGCCTGTTGCGCTGCTTGGCTCCAGATACTGCGCCACAGCCCCCAACGTCACGCCCCAAGACAGGCCAAGAATATCTTCGTTTTTTACACACTGGACGATGTACTGGGCGCCTGCCAAACCGAGCGCCGATTTCAAGCTTTCTGGGCCGGCACTGAGATCGCTGGGAACGATTACGCACTCCTTTAGGCCGTATTCGCGCTCAAGCTCCGTTTCCAAGTCGACAAAAAGAGAGCGTGGGTAGTGAATGCGTACTTCCACCATACCAGAGTCTCGCGCTACGCGCAGCAGTCGCCCCACGGTTTGACGTGAAACATGAAAACGCTGTGCAATCTCTTGATGCGTCATGCCGTCCACATAGTAGAGTGCGGCAATACGCAACATCAGACGTATGTCTTTCATAAATTAGTTCAAGAAGGGAATAGATGTGAGCATATGCCAACTATATTGGCATGTGCTCATTCTTTCACGTATTTGTTGCGTTGTCAATACCCAGATTTTTGGCGTTATAGGGTTTCCCAAAAGTCACAGTTTATGAAGAAGGAAGTGCAGGGCTTGGTTAGGATAAGCATTGAAAAGTGATGGGCGGGACGTATCGGGAGGCGATCCAGCACCTTCATCGGCAACATGTATATGACAAAGCTTTGTGTTAAAGTCTCATGCTTAACTCTTTTTACTTTGTTAGTGTCCTTCTGTTTGATTTACATCGAGGATACATACGACTACAATTTACAGAAGGAAAGTTGCGTAATCGCAGGCATTTCCTTGGCATAAGCTGAGGTATAGACAGACAGAGATTAACCTGGCCAAACATCTTCCAGAACGGAAATTGTACATCCTTGATGCAGGAGGTGGCAACGGTTTTGATTCGATTCCATTAGCCGAGCGCGGACACAGAGTGGAGATTGTCGATTATTCACATGAGATGCTGGATGATGCACAGAAATACGTCATAGAAGCCGGCCTGCAAGAGGACGTTCATCTCCATCATGCTGATCTGCGAGAAATTCCTCGTCTATTTCCCGACGAAAAATTCGACCTGGCGCTATGCCATAATGTGCTCCAATATGTTGAAAATGTGCCTGCTTTACTGCATAATCTGATTTTAACGATCCAACCAAGTGGATTCATTTCACTCGTAAGTATCAATCGATTTTCCGGCGTTTACGCCGCCGCATTTCTGCGCGGAAATCTTGTCGATGCGCTGGCCAGTATTGATGCACGCACGACACAAGGAATCCTTTTCGATACACACTGACCAACTACAGCGCACAAGAAGTCTGCATCCGGCTGTTATGTTGAAAAGGATTATGGGCTGCTTTGTATTACCGGCTATTGGGGCGATAACGATCGTAAACATGATCCAATTGTTTATTCTCAACTTGAACAACTGGAATTTGCCCTGACAGACAAGCATCCTTACAAGCTGTTAGCGACATACTATCAAATTATTGCCCCCAAGAGGTGAATAAACGGCTAGTGGCTGCGTTTTCAGCGACGCAAGATCAACATTGTTCCTTTTTTTGCCATTTTCCCCATTTGACAACCCCCTCCCCCCTCGTGCACAATACACCTAACTGAACACAAACGACTGGGAACCGGAAGAGTACCTGTCAAAGCGAGCTGTAGAGAGCCTTCGGTCGGTGGAAAGAGGGCAGCGGCGCAGGCGGCGAATGGGCCGGGGAGTCGGTGGGATGAATGTGCACTAGATCGATGTCCTGTGCACCGTGTAGTCCCGCCCGGAGACGCCACCGTTACCAGGGCGCTGAGAATCGGAGCAGCACTCCCGTTCTCGGTAAGTGAGGCTGGCCCCATCCCTGCATTCACGGCAGGGATTTTTTTGTGGCTCGCCTAAACTGGGTGGCACCGCGGGGAATCCAAACTCCTCGTCCCTTTTGACTAGGGACGCGGAGTTTTTTGATTGGCGCAAGGAGAATAAGCGATGACAACCAGCTATCACCCCACACTCGACGAGGTGCGCACCCTCGCCACCCAGGGCAACCTCGTGGCCATCCACCGCGAACTGCCGGCAGACCTGGAGACGCCGGTCTCCGTCTATCTCAAGCTGTGCGGGCAGGGCAGTTCCAATGGGCGCGGCCCCAGCTTTCTGCTCGAATCGGTGGAAAAAGGCGAGCAGTTGGGCCGCTACAGCTTTATCGGCGTCCACCCACCCATGACCGTGACCGCACGCGGCGACCAGATCACCATCGGCGGCGCTGGCGGCACGGTGCTCGAAAGCTGCGAAGGCGACCCGCTGGCCGTGGTCAAGGAGCTGATGCAGCACCGCACGCCCGTGCCCGCGCCGGGCCTGCCGCGCTTCACCGGCGGCGCCGTGGGCTACTTCGGCTATGACCTGGTGCGCTTTATGGAAACGCTGCCTGCCACCGCCACCGCCGAACTGGACGTGCCCGACCTGGTGCTGCTCTTCGCCGACAATCTCGTCGTCTTTGACCATGTGCGCCACCGCCTGACCGTGATCGCCAACATGCGCGTCGAGCCGGATCTGCGCGCTGCCTATGCCGACGCCGTGGCGCGCATCGACCAGATTATCGCCGACCTGCGCAAGCCGCTCACGCCGCCACCCGCACGCGAACTGGCCGCCGGCGCCGCCTGGGTCAGCAACCGCACGCAGGCGGAATACGAAGAAATGGTGCGCCAGTCCAAAGAATTTATCGCCGCCGGCGATATTTTCCAGGTCGTGCTCAGCCAGCGGCTCAGCCGCCAGACCGAAGCCGACCCCTTTACCATCTACCGCGCGCTGCGGATGCTCAACCCCTCGCCCTATATGTTTTTTCTCGATTTTCAGGGCGTGGCCGGCGCCGGCCAGGAGCCGCTGCGCATTATCGGCTCCAGCCCCGAGATGCATGTGCGGCTGGAGGACGGCTACGCCCATCTGCATCCGATTGCGGGTACGCGCTGGCGCGGCAAGACCGAGGAGGAAGACGCCGCCCTGGCCGCCGAACTGCTGGCCGACCCCAAGGAGCGGGCCGAGCATGTGATGCTGGTGGACCTGGGGCGCAATGACATTGGCCGCATTGCCGAGTATGGCAGCGTGAGCGTCCCGGTCATGATGGCGGTGGAGCGCTACAGCCATGTCATGCATATCGTCAGCGATGTGCGCGGCAAAGTACGCGCCGAGCACGATGCCTTCAGCCTGCTGCGCGCCACCTTTCCTGCCGGCACGCTCAGCGGCGCCCCTAAAATTCGCGCCATGGAGATCATCGAAGCATTGGAGGGGGTGCGCCGCGGCGTCTATGGCGGTGCGATCGGCTATATCGACTATCGCGGCCAGATGGACACCTGCATCGCCATCCGCACGATGGTCATGCAGGGCAAAAACTGCCATCTGCAGGCAGGGGGCGGCATCGTCGCCGACAGTGACCCCACCTATGAATTTAACGAGTCCATGAACAAGCTCAAGGCTGTGGCTGTGGCCGTCGACCAGGCCGAGCGCGGCCTCTAGAAGGTATTTTGTGTAGTCCGCACGCCTTCGTGCGGCCTTGAGAAAGTCGAGAAAAAGAGTATGCCAGCACGCAAACGCATTCTGACCGGAGACCGGCCCACTGGCAAGCTGCATCTGGGCCATTTTGTCGGCAGCCACCGCAACCGGCTCAAATTCCAGGAGCAGTACGAGTGCTTCTTCCTGGTGGCCGACCTGCATATGCTCACCACTAAGCCTGACAAAGAGAGTATTCTGCAGATTGCCGACAACGCCCGCTCCATCGTCATGGACCACCTGGCCATCGGCATTGACCCCAATAAGGTGACATTCTATCTGCAGTCCGCCGTGCATGAGGTGTACGAACTGCAGCTGCTGATCAGCAGCTTGGTGACGGTGGAGCGGCTGCAGCAGCTGCCGACGATCAAGGATATGGCCACCGCCGCCGGCATGGAGCAGATCCCGTACAACCTGCTCGGCTACCCCGTGCTGCAGGCGGCGGACATTTTGATGCCGCGTGCCGACCTGGTGCCGGTGGGCAAGGACAACGAGAGCCATGTGGAGCTGACGCGCCAGATCGCACGTCGCTTCAACAATGCCTATGGCGAAGTCTTTCCCCTGCCCGAACCGTTTGTCGAAGGCGGCACCTTGGTCGGCACCGACGGCCAGGCGAAGATGAGCAAAAGCTTGGACAACGCTATTTTTCTCAGCGACGACGCCAAAAGCGTCACGCGCCGGGTGATGGGGATGTACACCGACCCCAACCGCATCCGTTCGGATATTCCCGGCACAGTAGAGGGCAACCCTGTCTTTATCTATCACGATACCTTCAACCCCAATCTGGCCGAGGTGGAAGATTTGAAACAGCGCTACCGCGCCGGCAAGGTGGGGGATGTTGAGGTCAAAGAAAAGCTGGTTACGGCGCTCAACAACTTCCTCGACCCCATGCGCGAACGCCGCGCCTCCTATGAGGCGCAGACCGGCTTTGTGGACGAACTGCTCTTCAATGGCACGCTGCGGGCGCGTGAGGAGGGCAAGCAGACGCTGCTGGAGGTCAAAAAAGCCATGGGGCTGACAGGCGTCTGGAACCGTATCAGCCGCGCTGCCGAGAAGCGCGCAAAAAAGGTGGAGGTGACTGCGTGATCGCCGTAATCGACAACTACGACAGTTTCACCTACAATCTGGTGCAGTTCCTGGGCGAACTGGTGGAGCTGCCGGCCCAGCATGGCCATGCCGCTGCCGCCGCCGGCGAAGAGATTCGTGTCTGGCGCAATGACCAGATCGATGTCGAAGAGCTGGCGGAGCTGCGGCCATCGCATATCGTCATCAGCCCCGGCCCCGGCACACCGGAAAAGGACAGCGGCATCTCCAACGATGTGATCCGCGTGCTGGGGCAGACGACGCCCATCTTGGGCGTCTGTCTGGGCCAGCAGTGCATGGGCTATGTCTTTGGCGGCCAGGTGATCCGGGCGCCACGCCTGATGCACGGCAAGGTCAGCCCGGTGCTGCACACCGGCAAGGGTGTTTTCAAAGGGCTGCCCAGCCCGCTCAACGCCACCCGCTATCACAGCCTGATCGTGGACGAGCCGCTGCCCGACTGCCTGGAGGTGACGGCGTTTACGGCGGAAGGCGAATTGATGGGGCTGCGCCACAAGACGCTGCCCCTCTACGGTGTGCAGTTTCACCCGGAGAGTATTCTGACCGAACATGGCAAAGATCTGCTGGCCAATTTTTTGCGCATGTAAAGGGAGACGGCTGTAAGCGGAGACGGCTGTAAGCAAAGACTGTGGCGAATTCTGACGAAGAAATTCTAGCCTATCTCAGCGGCGCGCCGGCCAGCGCATTTGCCGGCCAGCCGCTGGAAATCGTCGCCCACTGGCAGGGCAGCAGCAATCTGCTCTGGCGCGTCCATGCGCGCGGGCAGGAGGCAGTGCTCAAGTTCTATCTGGACGCCGGGCAGGTGCGCAGCCGCCGCCAGTTTGACGGCCAGAGCCTCTTTGCGCCGTGGGGGCTGGCGCCGCAGCCGCTGTGGCTGGACCGCATCCCGGATCTGCTGCCGCGTTCGGTGCTGGTCTACCGCTGGGTGGAGGGTGAGCCGTTTGCCGCCGGCGACAGCCGCCAGTGGGAGGGTCTGGCGGCGGCGCTGGCCCAGGTGCACGGTGCGCCCGCCGGCGAACTGGAGCGCTTCAGCCCGCACCCGCTCAATCTGGCCTACTTCTGGAGCGTGCTCGGGCCAGGCCTGCCGCCGCTGCAGAACTGGCTGGCGGCCCGGCACTGCCCTCGCCTGGTGGGGCTGGTCGAGCAGCTGTACAGCCGCGGCGGGCGGCTGGTCGACGCCGCGCTGCCGCTGTGGGCGCAAAGCCTGCCGGCGGCGGTGCATGGCGACCTGCGGCTCGAAAACTGTCTCAACAGCTTTGGCGCCATCGTTCTGCTCGACTGGGAGCTGTTTGGGCTGGGCGATCCGGCTCTGGAAGTTGCCCGCTTTCTGCACGAGCAGCGGCAGACGGTTGACGCCGCCGTGCTGGAGAAATGGCTGGACGCCTATTTAGCGCAGCTTGACGACGACTACGCCGGGCTGCGAATTGACTTCTACCGGCGGCGGCTGCTTCCTTTGCAGGATGCCGCCTATCTGCTGAGCGGCGGCATGAAGTTGACGGCGGCGGAGCGGCGCTCAGCCGAACTGCAGGAGTATGCACCATTTCTAGCCGCCACGCTGGCCCAGGCGTTGGCGCAGGCGCTGCTCGCACTGGATGCGGGCGACATACAAGGGGACGACGCGATCGCTGCCGAGTGCAGCACGCTCTTTTCAGAGGGGATGATTCCATGACGCAAGCTGCCATCCAACAAGCCATACACCAGTTGTTCGCCGGGCAGTCGCTCTCTGCCGAGCAGGCCGAGGCGGCCATGAGCGAGATTATGCAGGGAGAGGCGACGCCGGCGCAGGTCGGCGCCTTTCTGGCCGCACTGCGCATGAAGGGCGAGACGGTGGCCGAGATCACCGGCTGCGCCCGCGCCATGAAACGCAGCGCCGTCCCCGTGCAGCCGCAGATTGGCGGTGCACCGCTGGTGGATGTGGTCGGCACGGGCGGCGACAGCCTGGGCACCTTCAACATCAGCACGACCGCCGCCTTTGTCGTGGCTGGGCATGGTGTCAAGGTGGCCAAGCACGGCAACCGCGCCGTCAGCAGCAAGTGCGGCAGCGCCGATGTGCTGGCGGCGCTGGGTGTCAATTTGCAGTTGACGGCGCCGCAGGCCGAACGCTGTATCGAAGAGGTGGGGATGGCCTTTCTCTTTGCCCCCGCCTTTCACCCGGCCATGCGCCACGCCATCGGCCCCCGTCGTGAGCTGGCGGCCCGCACCATTTTCAACATCCTCGGCCCGCTCACCAATCCCGCCGGCGCCACCAATCTGCTGGTGGGCGTCTTTGACCCCAGCCTCACAGAAGTCATGGCCCAGGTGTTGGGGGAGATGGGCGTGCGCGCCGCCTATGTGGTGCACGGGGCTGGCGGCACGGATGAATTGAGCAGCGCCGGCGTCAACCGGGTCAGCCACTATCGCAACGGCCAGGTGCGCAGCTATGATTTTGACCCTGTCGAACTTGGCTTTACGCGTGCGACGGTGCATGATCTGTTGGGCGGCAGCGCGGAGGAAAATGCCGTCATCACACGCGGCATTCTCAGCGGGGAGATTCACGGCCCCAAGCGCGACGCCGTTCTGCTCAACGCAGCCTTTGCCCTCAGCACCGAGTGCGGCGACCTGGCGGCGGGCGTAGACGAAGCGCGGCAGAGTGTGGACAGCGGCGCCGCCCTGCGCGTGCTGGATGGGTACGTGCGCATGTCGCACTCTTTTGCAGCACAATAGGTGGATGATGAAACCTTCTAAATTGGAAATTGCCAAGCACAAAGGCGTCGTGCTTGACCAAATTATGAGCTGGAAACGGCAGGAAGTGCCGCGCCAGATGCAGGAGGTGCCGCTGGTGCAGGTCAAGGCCTTTGCCGCCGTGGCGCCGCCGCCGCTTGATTTTGCCGCTGCCTTGCAGGCCCAGCCGGGTCTCGCCCTGATCGCGGAAGTCAAACGCGCCAGCCCGTCCAAGGGGCTGATCGCGCGCGACTGGGAGCCGGTGCTGATTGCCGAAACCTATGTCCGCAGCGGTGCGGCGGCTATCTCCTGTCTCACCGACGGGCGCTTTTTTCAGGGCAAACTCGAATACCTGACCGAGATCAAGGAGCATCAGCGCGCGGTGGGCAAGGTTGCGCCGGTGCTGCGTAAGGACTTCATCTATCATGAGTATCAGGTCTATGAAGCGCGCATGGCCGGGGCGGACGCCATCCTGTTGATTGTCTCGGTGTTGAGCGACAACGACCTGCGCCGTCTGCGCCAGTTGGCGCAAAGCCTGGGCATGGCTGCGCTGGTCGAGGTGCACGACGAGGACGAACTGGAGCGCGCGCTCAAAAGCGAAGCGCAGATCATCGGCGTCAACAACCGCGATCTCAAAACCTTTGCCGTGGACCTGGCCACGACCGTGCGGCTGCGGGCGCTGGTTCCTGCCGACAAATTGCTGGTGAGCGAGAGCGGCATCCGCAGCGCCGAAGATGTCCGGCAGTTGGCGGAGATCGGCTGCAATGCGGTTTTGGTGGGGGAAACGTTCTGCAAGCTGCCGCAGCCGCAGCGCGGCGACAAAGTGCGCGAATTTGTCAATGCCGGCCGCCCCTAGCAGCGCAAGCAGGCTGCGCCGGCTTCTGCCGCTGCTCGTCATCGTCGCCGGCGTCACCTGGTTTCACTGGCGCGGCCTGCGCCCCGGCTACACCTTTCTGCCGGTGGACCTGGCCAAAGCTATTCTCCCCTGGGGCGACGGCTCGCCGCGTGGGCTGCAAAACTGGCTGATCTCCGACCCGCTCTACCAGTTTTATCCCTTTCTGAGCCAGTCCGTGGTCAGCCTGCGCCAGGGAGAGTGGCTGCTGTGGAATCCGTCCATCCTGTTGGGCCATCCCGCCGCCGCCGACCCGCTCTTTCAGACCTTTTACCCCGGCGTGCTGCCCTTTGCGCTGCTTTTGGGCGCCGGGCGCGGTTATGCTGTTGCGCTCTATATCCATACCCTGCTGGCGGCGCTGCTGATGTACGGCTTTATGCGCTCGCTCTCCCTTTCGCGCGCCGGCGGCGTGCTGGCGGCCTTCACCTATGCCCTGAGCGGCTATATGGTAACGTGGTTTGCCTTTTCGTTCTGGCTCTGCACGCTGGCCTGGCTGCCGGGCATTCTGTGGGCGTATGTGTTGGCGGTGCGTACGCGTTCTTGGCGCTTTGTAGCGCTGGGTGCGCTCTGCCTGGGGCTGGCGCTGCTGGCGGGCCAACTGCAATTTGTCGTCGTCTTTCTCGGCTTCTTTGCCGGCGGCGCCCTGCTCTACACTGTGCTGGCGGCGCGCCGCCGTGTGGTCAAACCCTGGTCACAGCCGTGGCCGCTTCTGGCGGCGCTGGCTATCGCTGGACTGGGCAGCGCGCTGGGCGCCGTCCAACTGCTCCTGCTGCTGGACTTCCTCCCGCTCACAACGCGCACCGCTGGCCTGGGCAGCGGCAGCCTCCCGCTTGCGCAGTTGATTGCCCTGCTGCTGCCCAATTTCTACGGCAACCCGGCGCGCAGCGACTATTGGGGCGCGGGCAACTTTAACGAATCTACGATTTATGTGGGTGTCGTCGCCTTGCTTCTGGCCACTGCGGCGCTGCTGCGCTTGCGGCGGCTGGCCCCCGCCGCGCTCACTGCTGGGGTTGCCATGCTGGCCCTGCTCTACTTCATCGCCGGCGGCCCCGGCGCCGCGCTTGTGCAGGCCGCACCGGGGATCAACCAGATTCCGCTCTCGCGCTTTGCCTTTCTGCTGCCGCTGCTGGTGGGCTGGCTGGCCGCCGTCACCCTGGACGACAGTTCGTCAGGATATTCGGCTGTGTGGGCTGCTGCAGCGGTTCTGCTGGGTCTGGGTGCGCTGGGCGCTGTGCGCTTCTGGAATGCGGGCACTGCCGCTAATCTGCATCTGCTGTGGGAAGATGCAGCCGTGGCGGCGGTGCTGGTTGCGGCGACACTGGCCGCCCTGTATGTGCGCAGCCGTTGGCCGCAGTTCCGCACGGCTGCCGACTGGGGAATTGTGGCGCTTGTCTGGCTCAATCTCTTCTGGTTTGGCGGCAGCTACACGCCCACCGGCAAAGTGGACGCTCTCTTTCCGGCGACGCCGCTGACCGGCTATCTGGCGGCGCAGCCCAGCGCCGGGCGCGTGGTGGCGCTGCAGCGCGGCCCGCTGCTCTTTGGTCCCAATATCCTGGCCCTGCAGGGCTTTGACGAACCCAGCGGCTACTCCTCACTCGTGCCCAGCCGCTATCACGATCTGCTGGCGGCCGGCGACCCCGAACTGGATTCGCAGCTGGCCACACGCGCCTCCAACCATCTGCTCTTCAGCTATCCCACGGCTCGCCTGCTGGACATGCTGGGCGTCGGGCGCATGCTTGCCGCCGAAGAACTCTTTGACCCCGGCCCCGACGCCGAGTTTGTCCACAGCGGCTGCCCGGCCACCACCGCACCCATCACCGCCGCGACACCGCTGGCCGGCTCATTCACGGTCTGGCGCAGCGCCATCAACCGCCTCGACCTTAGCTTTGCCCCTGCCGCGGATATTTCCGTTGCAGATGCCCCCGCACAAGGTTCGCTGATCTTCCGCCTCTGGCGCGGGGCAGAGGGCGATGGCCTCTTTGTCGAGACACGGCTGGCGGTGGCGGATATCCTCCAATCGCCGCAGCAGGTGCTTTATTTTGCCCCGCAGCCGGATGCGCCCGGCCAGAACTACCGCTGGCGCATCGATGCGGAGGGGGCGGATGGCACCGCTCTGCGTCTGTGCGCCGCTGACGATGGGTCGCCTGCGCTCTCGCTCTACGGGACCCAGTTTCAAGAGGTGCAGCGGGAAGGCGACGTGCGCGTCTATGATCGCTTTACGGCGTTTCCACGTGCGGCGGTGGTCTATGCCGCGGAGACGATAGCCGCCGATGCCGATGCGATCGTCCGCGTTCTTGATCCTGCCTTTGATCTGCGCAATACTGTCGTCAGCAGTGTAGAACTTGGGCTGCCGCCCGTCGCCGCCCGCCCGGCCCATCCAGCGCAGATTACCACCGCCGCCAATCAGCGGCTGGTGATTCATGCGACGGCGGCGGCGCCTGCCGTGCTGGTACTGGCTGACCAGTACGACCCCGGCTGGCAGGCGCAGGTTGACGGTGTGGCGACGCCGATTGTGCGCGTCAACACGGTTCTGCGCGGCGTGCCGCTGGCTGCGGGCGAGCATGAAATTGTCTTTACCTTTGCGCCGCCGCTGCTCCGCTGGGGGCTGGCGCTCAGCCTTCTGTCATTGACTGTCGTCGCAGCACTGCTGCTGCTCCCGCTGCGTCGCAAACCGTTTTTTCTTTCTGGGAGAGTTTCCGAATGAACGCCACCGCAGATTATCACATGACGCCCGCTGAATTTCGCCGGCATGGCCACGCCTTGATCGACTGGATCGCCGACTACCAGGAGCGGGTTGAATCGCTGCCGGTGCTCTCCCAAGTGCAGCCGGGCGATATCCGGGCTGCGCTGCCGCCCCATCCGCCCCAGCAGGGTGAGGATTTTGCCGCCATGCTGGCCGATGTGGACAACATCATCCTGCCCGGTGTGACGCATTGGCAGTCACCCAACTTTTACGCCTTTTTCCCCTCCAACAACTCCGGCCCCTCGATCCTGGGCGAACTGCTGTCGGCGGGATTGGGGGTGCAGGGTATGTTGTGGCTGACCAGCCCGGCCTGTACGGAACTGGAAACGCATGTGATGGATTGGCTGGTGGAGATGATGGGGCTGCCTGATCGCTTTTCGTCCAGCACGGCGGGCGGCGGCGTCATCCAGGATTCAGCTTCGGGTGCAGTGTTGTGTGCGCTCTTGACTGCGCGCGAGCGGGCCAGCGGCTATGCCGTCAACCAGCACGGCGGCACGGGCAGCATGACCGCCTACTGCTCGTCACAGACCCATTCCTCCGTCGAAAAGGCGATGATGGTGGCCGGGCTGGGGCGTGAAAATTTGCGCATGGTCGCCGTCGATGAAGCCTTCGCCATGCGCCCCGACGCGTTGGCTGCCGCCATTGCCGCCGACAAAGCCGCCGGGCTGACCCCTGCCTTTGTCTGCGCCAGCGTCGGCAGCACCTCCTCCAATGCTATGGACCCCGTGCGCGCCATCGGTGAGGTCTGCCGCCGCGAAGGGTTGTGGCTGCATGTGGATGCGGCCATGTCCGGCAGCGCCACCGTCTGCCCCGAATTTCGCTGGATCATTGACGGGTTGGAACTGGCGGATTCCTACTGCTTCAACCCGCACAAATGGATGTTCACCAATTTCGACTGCGACGCCTTCTTTGTCGCCGACCGCAAGGCATTGATCAACACGCTCAGCATCCTGCCCGAATACTTGCGCAATGAGGCCACCATGTCCGGGGCCGTCTTTGACTATCGCGACTGGCAGATTTCACTGGGGCGCCGCTTCCGCTCGCTCAAGCTCTGGTTTGTGATTCGCCATTATGGCGTGGAGGGGCTGCAGTATCACATTCGCCGGCATGTGGCGCTGGCGCAGGAGTTCGCCGATTGGGTGCGGGCCAGCACTGATTTTGAACTGGCGGCTCCCGCCCCGCTCAACCTGGTCTGTATGCGCCACTGCGGCGGCGACGCCGTCAACCAAGCCATCCTCAGCCGGCTCAACGCCAGTGGCGAGCTGTATCTGACGCACACAAAGCTGGATGGGCGCTACACGCTGCGCGTTTGTATCGGCCAGACCCACACTGAACAGCGCCATGTTGCGGCCGTCTGGGAGAAACTGCAGGCAGCCGCCCGTGAAGCTGCCGCAGCCGGGCTGGCGTAAGCGCGTTTGCCGAGCAAGAAAGCCGGCGGCTGGTCAGGATTGTTTGTGTACATCCTGACCAACCGCCGGCTCGTCAACTGTATAGAGATGCGGAATATTCAGCCGCGCTCGACGTATTCGCCGCTGCGCGTGTCGATCTTGATCATGTCGCCTTCCTTGACAAAGGCAGGCGCTTTGAGGGTGGCGCCGGTTTCCATCGTCACACTCTTGAGCACATTGGTGGCTGTATCGCCGCGCACGGAGACATCCGCCTGCACCACACGCAGCGTGACAAAGGTCGGTACTTCCACATCCAGCACCTCGCCGTTGTCCTGCAGCAGCAGCGTCACGGTATCATTCTCGCGCACCCAGTTCATCTGCTCTTCTACGCGTTCGGCGGGCAGTTCGATCTGGTCGAAGTTCTCCGTGTCCATAAAATGGCACGCGGCGCCGTCGTTGTAGAGATACGTCACCGTGCGCGTTTCCGTCTGCACGACATCGATATCATCCCCCGCGCGCACGCGATCTTCAATCACCTTGCCGGATTCAAAGTTTTTCAATTTCATGCGCACCATAGCGCGCCAATTGCCGGGCGCAATGTGCTGATATTCAATCACCCGATGAATCGAGCCGTTGTAGCGGATCAGCATGCCCTTGCGTAGATCGGAAGTCGTAGCCATTCGTGTACTCTCTAGGGAAATAATTTTAAGGTCAATCGTTCTCAATTTGTTATCGACACTTAAAAGTACACTATCGGCAAGCCGCCCCGCAAATAACGAGGGCAGTGGTCGCACATTTGGCTGCTGGTTGGCTGCTGCCGGTTCTTTTATTTCAGCCCCGAGAGACCCGCCATGCCTTGCAGGAAGCGGCGCTGCAGCGTCAGAAACAGGAGCACCACTGGCGCGGCGGCGATCACGGAGCCGGCCATCATCAACTCGTAGCGAGTGCGATACTGCTCCACAAATTTGGCCAGCCCCACCGGCAGTGTACGCAAATTGTCACCCACCGTGACCACCAGCATCCACAAAAATTCGTCCCAATTGGCCACAAATACGACAATCGCCAGCGTAATCAGCGCCGGCTGGATCAAGGGCAGGACAATGCGGAAGTAAATGCGAAATTCGCCGGCGCCATCCATACGGCCCGCATCCAGATAATCATCCGGCACCGCCAGCATGAACTGGCGCATGAGAAAGACGCCAAAGGCCGACATGGCAAAGGGTACAATCAGCGCCTGGTAGCTGTTCACCCAGTCGAGTGCGCGAATGATCAGGAACAGCGGGATCAGAATCGCGGCAAAGGGCACCATGACGGTGGCCAGAATAAAGACCAGCAGCACGCTCTTGCCGGGGTAGTCGAATTTCGCCAGGCTGTAGCCGACCATCGGGCTGAAGAGCAGGTTGAGCAGCACCACGCAGCTTGTCACAAAAATGCTGTTGCCCAGATAGCGGCCAAAGTTGAACTTTTCGAAGACCTCGATATAGTTGTCAAGCCGCAGCGTCGTGGGCAGCAGGTGAAAACCGCCTTGAAACAGCTCTTTGCTTGACATAAATGAAGTGGACAGCATGTAAATGGCCGGCACGGAAACAATGATGGCCCCAATCAGCAGCAGGGTATGCATGAGGAGCTGGCCGGCTCTCCGTTTAGCTTTGGCGGACATACGATTTCTCCTCAATCCTGCTGCAGCCGCAAAAGGCGGAACTGGAGAAGGCTCAGCGCAAGCAGAATCAGCAGAAAGAGCACAGAGGCTGCACTGGCGTAACCCATCTTTAGAAACTGGAAGCCGTTTTGAAAAATGAACATGGGCAGCACGCGCGTATCCGAACCCGGCCCGCCGCGCGTGATCAGGTACATTGGTGTAAAGACCTTGAACGCTTCAATGACCGAAATGACGATCACATAGAGCATGACGGGGCGCAGCATGGGCAGCGTGATATAGAGAAAGCGCTGCCAGGAGCTTGCCCCGTCTACTTTGGCCGCCTCGTAATAGTCGGTGGGAATCGCACGCAGACCGGCCAAAAAAATGATCATATAGACCGGCGTACCCTTCCACACACTCAAGATGACCATGGCCGGCAGCGCCATGCCCGGCGTATCCAACATACGCAGCCCGCCTAGCCCGATCAAGCGTAGAAAGGCGGTGAACAACCCGTAGCTGGGATCGTAGAGAAACAGCCAGATCAGCGACCAGACGGTGAGCGAAATTACGGCGGGGACATAATAGGTGGTCAGATAACCTTGGCGAAAGCGAAACGCCTGGTTGAAGACCAGCGCGAGCCCCAGCGCGATAGCCCAGATTGGGATCACGGTGCCGAACGCATAGAAGAAGGTGACGACGATGGAATTGAGAAACTCGCGATCAGCGAAGAGACGCGTGTAATTTTCCAGGCCGATAAAGGAGGGCGTGTCGAGCAAGCCCCAGCGAAACAAGCTTACATAAAAGGTCTGCGACAGTGGGTAGACATAAAAATAACCAAAGAAAAGAAAGGCCGGCAGCGCAAAGAGCAGCCCAAAACGAGTCTTGCGGGCGGCTAATGTGTTGCCCCACAGCTTGGGGCGCTCGCTGTTGGCTCTCTTTGTTTTGAGGCTGGTCACCATTTGGCCTTGCATCTCGGCACGCTCCTGGCTGAATCACCCTGCCGGGCCAACTTTTGGCCCGGCAAGATGTTGCATAAGGCAGATTCTCTAGTCGGTGACGGAGGCGTCGGCCTGGGCTTGTGTCTCTTGCAGCACCGTAGCCACATCCTCACCTTGTAGGACACGTTCCTGGGCGCGAGTCCAGAGGTCCGAAAGCTCAAAATATTTGGGCGAGCGGAACTCATACTTGCCGAACTGGTAATCATTGAAGATGGTTGCCAGGCGCGGGTCGGACTCGGCATAATATTCTTGCAGCGTCTTGCCGTTGATGTCGGTCTGGCGGGCCTGCACATAGCCGACCTTGTCCCACCACTCCTGCTGCTTGCTCGTCAGCAGATTGACGAATTCCCAGGCTGCCTTCTGCTTTTCGGGCGAAGACTTGCCGCTTACAAACCATGCCCATGCATACAGCGTCGTCACGCGATCTTTGGCGTTGGCGAACTGCGGCAGCGGCGCCGTATCCCATTTCAGATCCGGGTTGAGGTCGTTCAGCGGCTTAGCTGCCCACGGGCCGCCGATGATGATGGAGACTTGGTCGTTAGCTAATTCACCCAGAAAGTCCTTGTTAAACAGACCGGGGTCAATACCGCCTTTGGCCCGCAGATCCTGCAAATAGGTCATCACCTGCACCATGGCCTCTTGCGTAAAGTCGGGTTTGCCCGTCTCCGGGTTGATCAGTTCCCCGCCCAACTGGCGCAGCATCGGCTCTTGGATCAGCACTGTCCAGATCGGCGTCGTGAAAGGCCATTCCATCCCGATACGCGTCACCGTATCGCCATCCTTGACGGTCAGCTTGGCGGCGATGTCGGCCAGTTCTTCCCAAGTCAGCGGCACATCCTTGGAGGGGAGCGGAATACCGGCTGCTTCAAAATCGGCGGCGTCATAGATCAGGCTGAAGGTGTTGTATTCAGAAACGCCGCCCGTATAGACCTTGTCGTCCACCGTAAATGCGTCGAGCGAGCCTTCCGGAAACAGCTTGAGAAACTCTTCCTGCGACTGCACGCCGAAGGCGGTGGGGTCGACGGGGGCGACAATGCCATTGGCCACAAACTGCGGCATCATCCAGTCGCCCGCCCAGAAGACATCCGGCCCTTGGCCGCCGGCAAAGGCGGTCAGCACCTTTTGTTCATAGTTGGAATGGGGCGCGTTGTCAAAGGTAATCTTGACATTGGGGTGCGCTGCCTCAAACTCGGCAATGATCGCCTCATTGATCGGAATGGACTGCGCATGGTTGTGCGTCATGTACAGTAGTTCGATTGGTTCGCCGGCGGCCGGCGCAGCGGCCTGGTCGCCCCCGGCTGCTGCGGGTTCTGAGGGTGCTGCGGGTGCTGCGCTGGGAGTGATGCAGGCGCTCAGCGCCAGCATCGCCACCAGGACTACCGCCAAAATTGTCGAAATCCTGCGGGTCATAGTCTTTCTTCCTTTTCCTGTTGGTGGAATCTCACAAAGACGGCAAGACGTTCTAGACTTACTCCGGCTGTATCGCGCGCTGCTGCATCACCTCACTTTCAATCAACATCCTTTATCGGCTCCAGGGTGAGCCAGCCATCCGGCTCGCCCCTCCTCAGCACACCATTCACCGCCAATGCCTGCCAGCCCGCCGGCAGCCGCAGCCGGATGGAAGACGGCTTGCGCGGCCAGTTTTTGTCCAGGCTGAAGGTGAGATGGGGTTTCTCGTCCGCATCCCACTGGAGCAGCAGCGACACCGGCCCAAAGCGGGTCGGCGTCTGCTCGATCCGTACATCGGCTCCGGGCTGCACCCACTGCGCCGGCAGGCCGGGCAGCAGTTCCAGCGTCTCCCCTCGCTCAAAGACAAGCAGATGGCGCACCAGCCGCACAAACTCCGCTGACGCCCAGTTGTGCGGCATATCGCCGCAGAAGTCGGCCTGGTCGCTGGCAGCAAGGCTCTGCTCTTCGCGCCAGACACGTGTGGGTGCAGCATGATTGGCCATGCCGTACAGATAGTCCACTGCCTTGTCCGCATGTCCCGCATACAGCATGACCTCAGCGGCGAAGCCGGCCTGGTAATTCCACAGCGCTCGATAGGGCAGCCAGCCGCTCTCCTGCGGCACCTCCTCTTCATCGTCGATCTCGTCGAGCAGCCGGCAGTGTCCAACCACGATCTCGTCATCCGGCGCAAAAATTTCGCCGGGATAGATCACCTGTTCCAGTGCCCATGTGCCTGACTGCGGGTTGAGATGGCGGTGCGGCGGCGGCGTGCCGGCATAGGTTGGGTTCCAGACATGGTCGCCGCTGCCGGCCATCCACTGCGGCAGATAGGTGATGCCATTGGGCAGCGTTTGGACATCCCGGCGGTAACAGCGGCGAAAATCGGCCATCAAGTCCGCATACACCTGTTGGAAGTGGGCCGCGTCCTCCGGCTGCTCCAGCCTTTGCGCTGCGCCGGCAGCAGCCTTTAGCCCTGCCAGCACCCACAGCGGTGTGGTGTATTCGGCGCGCTTGCCGCCAATGCCGCCGTCGGCAAAGGCATCGGGCAGCAGTCCATAGTTGGGTGCATCCTCCGGCAGTTGGCGCGCCTCCGTGCGCAGGGTTTCGATGTAGGCGACGGCGCGCTGCACCGTAGGCCACAGCTCGACCAGCCGGTCATCGTCGCCCATCAACTCGCACTGGCGCACCAGCGTGGCCAGCGATATTCCGGTCTCCTTAGAGTGACCTGCCATTTCCACAATCGAACCGTCCTTGCGCACCCGGCGCAGCAGGACATCCACCCCTTTGTATGCATCGTCGCTGAGGCCGAGATATTGTGCGGCTTCGAGCAGGAAGTGGCCGTCGACAACCCACAGCCCGCGATAGATGGTGGGGCCGACCTGGAAGACCGGCTCGCCGTTGACGATCTCGCGCGCTTGCAGAATGTTGCGTGCGCTGGCCACGACCATATCCATGATGTCGGGGTCGGGCACCACCAGCGGCAGCGCCGGCAGCGCCAGCCCATTCCAGAAAGCACGTTCTTGCGCCAGCGCCTGTTCGGCCCAAGCATAGGTGAACTCCGCATAGTCACTGTGGTTGACCGGCAGCAAGATGGCGCCTTGCAACGATGCGCCCGCCTCCAGCACCACCGGCTCAGTCGCCAATCCCGTAGCCGGGCGGAAACCGTCAGGGTGCGAGGGCAGGAGCGGTTGCGGATCAGAGACAAACGCAATCGGCCCCGGCGGCGGCTGTGACTCGTCTTCCACCCAGCTTTTGCTCACCAGATCGAGCGCATGCAGTTGGGGTGGCTCCCAATCATAGGGTGCGCTGAAGATGGCGCGCACGGGACCGGGGCTGCGCCCCGTAAAAACGCGTCCATTTTCATAAATGTCGATTTTGAGTTGGGCGAGAAAGCCCGCATCGCCGGCGTGCGCGGCAATTTCCCACAGCACAACATCGGTGCGCCGCCCCTGCTCGTCCAGATGGCCGAAGGCGCGCAGGGTAAGGGTGGCGCGCGGATAGTCGATGGTAGTGATCACCACCGGCACGCGTGCGCTTTCAGTGCGTTGCCGGATCGACTGCGGCCCCAGGCGCGAGCGCAGCCGGAACTCAATCACCCGCCGGAACTGCCAGCTTTCAAAGGAGGGGGCTTGGAAGCCGTAGAGCAGGGCGCCGTCCTGACGCACAAGCGACTTGTGCGGGTCATCAGGCCGGCAGATGCTGGTAAAGACGTTTGGCGGGGCATAGCGAAAATCGACGGTGCGTGATGTGCTCATAAGCTGGTCTCCTTTGCCTCCACCGGCAGCGACTCAAAAACCACTGCATAGCTGTTGCGCGAAATCTCCTCGCCCGCACACAGCAGCGCCAGCCACAGCGTGTAGGTGCCTGGCGGCGGCGGCTTCACCTCCACCAGCGGCGCATGGGCCAAGACACTATCCGCCGCCACCGCAAAGGGCGGGCTGGCCTGCGCGGGCAGCACACCGCTTTCCCCTTCGAGCCACACCTGGTAGATGCACTCCGCCAGCGGTTCCCTGCGGTCGTTCACCACCCACGGGATCAACCGCAGCGGGCGCGCATGGCTGCCCAAGTCGGCGCTCGTCAGCAGCCGCTCGCGCTCAAAGTTGACGCCAATCAGCACGGGCTGGTAGACCTGCTGCAGCGTGTGATAGGCCGCCTTGGGCGTGCGGTCATATTCCACAATCGCCCAGGTGATTGACGGCCAGCTTTCCATAAACATAAACTGGAACATGCCGCCCAACTGCGTGTATTTGGCCTGGCGATAGTGCTCAATCGCAAACTTGAGCAGCCTGGCCTGGTACTGCTGCGAGTTGGCGACAAACTCCTCCCAACTGTTTCCCCTCTCTACGCCGGCAACCAAAAAAGTCTGGTCATATTGAAAATCATGGAAGGCCAGCTTTCCCCAGTCCGGCGGCCACTGCTCGCCGCCCATATGCTGCGCGTCCGCCACTTTAGGCAGTGCCTGGGCGCCGAATTCCGTCAAGATCGGCGTCCCACCCAGCAGCGCGTAGTCGCGCAGATCGCCGTAGTACCAGCCGGGATAGTTGTGCTCGCTGAACTCCGAGGTAGCGCGGATGTAGCGCGAGCCGTCTTCCAGCGCCACAGCGACTTCCAGCGCCGGGTCCATAATATATTTGTTGTGAAAGGTGGATTCGTTCTGGCAGCTCCAGACGGCAATACTGGGGTGGTTGACCAGCATCCGCACCATCGCCCGAATCTGGCTGACGGCGGCTTGCATGACGGCTGCGCTCTCTTCATAGCCCCACTGCAGCGCAAAATCCTGCCAGATCAGCAGCCCCGCGTGGTCGCAGGCTGCATACAGTTCCTCACGGTTGATGTGGACGCAGACGCGCACGGCGTTGACGTGCGCCGCCTTCAGCATCGCAATATCGCGCGCGATCATGTTGTCGTCGTACTCGCTCAGCCACAGCGTCGGCACGATGTTGGTCCCGCGCACAAACAGCCGTTCCCGATTGAGCTTCCACTCGCCCGTTTTGGGGTTGACCTCGATCTCGCGCAGCCCAATCTGCTGCGACACTTTGTCCTGGCCGCTCGTTCCGCTCACCGTTACTGTGCATTCTTCCAAGTGCGGCTCGCCGCGGTCCCAGGTCCACCACAACTTGGGTTCGGGCACGGCCACGACCAGCGTATGGCGCTCGCCGCTTCGGCTCAGCCGGACGCTCTGCTGCGTTGTGCTGCCGGCGACCGTGGCCGTCAACTGGTAGTCTCCGGGTGCAGCGGCGATCTCGGCGTCCACAATCACCAGGGCTTGATAGGGCGGGCCGGGTTCTTCGTGGCTGTGTACGGCAAAGCCGGGCGGCGCCGAGCGCGGGGCCAGGCGGGTGGCCGTGCGTACATGGCCGATAAAGATCGCCGGCCGCGCCTCCAGCGCCACCGAGTGCCAGATGCC
The DNA here is from genome assembly GCA_038205395.1 of Caldilineales bacterium. Taxonomy (GTDB): domain Bacteria; phylum Chloroflexota; class Anaerolineae; order Caldilineales; family Caldilineaceae; genus Fredericiella. The sequence goes on along the minus strand of JBBRBX010000069.1, from coordinate 1,677 downwards.
GCCGCAGTTGCGCTCCTGCCCCCGCTTGAGGCTCCAACTGCCGGGCCGCGCGTCCCAGTGGCTCAGCACCCCTTTGATCACCTGTTTGTGGTCGGGCCACACCGTTTCTGGCTCTTCCAGCGGGTCGCTAACATCGACCACCAGTTGATTGCTGCCCGCCCGCACCACAGCCGTCACATCAAACTCGAAGGGTGCAAAGTAGCCGATGTGCTCCCCCAGATAGACGTCGTTGAGCCACACGCGCGCCTGATAGTCCACGGCTTGAAACAGCAGCCAGATGCTGCCTTCATCCGCAGCAAGCCCGGCCCATTCAAACTCGCGTTCAAAGCGCACGCGGCCATGAAAATCATCCAGCCCGCCCAACTGCCAGTTGCAGGGAAGCTGCATCTCGCCCGCCGCCGGCAGTGAATCCGTCCGTTCCTCCGTCACGCCGCCCGGTTTGAGCGTTACGTGCGCCTGGGGCGTGTAGCGCCACAAGCCGTCAAGCGATTGTTTGCGTCTTGCCATCTGCTTTTATCAACCTTCGATTTAACTTGGGAGCGTGATCCTGCCCGTCTGTACCCTGTGCCCATTTATGCCACGACGCCGTCCACCCACTGGCTGCGCGGCTTGATAAAGCTTTTGACGACCTTCACCGGCGAGCCATCTTCTGAGATCAGTCGGAAGCTGCCTGCCGCCGCCGGCACAACAAAGGTTTCGGCAAAGTGAAAACGCTGGTGTATACCGTCTGCACTCTCCAGCAGCACGCTGCGCCCTTCCACCAGATTCATCACCTGGCATGACCCCGCCGTCTCTGCGCTGACTTCGCTGCTGAACTCGTAGCGCTGCACGTCATAGAAGTGATGCGGGTGGGTGGGCTGGTGGATCAACTGCCAGCCGTCACCGCCGTCCACCTGGCGCGGCTGGGAGATTAATTCTGCCGCGGCACGCGCCCCCTGCCGCTCAAAATAGAGATTCTCAAACGCGCGCTCGATGTTGAGCGGGCGCGGGCGGCCATCCAGGTCCAGACGCACCCAGTCATACATTTTGAAGGTGAAGATGTAGGGTGTGGCGCTGATCTCCAGCACCAGCGTATTGCTGCCCGAACAGTGAATGGTGCCGTTGGGAATCAGAAACAGATCGTGGCGGTGCGCCGGATGCGATTGCACAAAGCGGTCGATCTCCACCGGCGTCGAGTTTTGATAGCTGCTCTCCAACGCCCGCCGGTATTCGGCTGGATCGATGCCGCCTTGAAAGCCTAGATAGCAGCGGGCATCGGCGCCGCTGTCCAGGATGTAGTAGGTCTCATCCTGGGTGAAGCGCTCGCCGAAGTTGCGCCGGATGTACGCTGGGCGTGGGTGGCACTGCACCGACAGGTTGCCGCCGTCAAAGGTGTCCAGCAGGTCAAAACGGATGGGAAACTCCGTCCCAAAGGCGGATGCGCTCTCGCCTGTGATGTCGCCGGCGCTGCGATACATTAGAAAATCGAACGAAACTTCCAGCAGCCAGTCGTCACTCTCCAGGACAAGCCCATTTTCCGGCACGATCAACTCAAACGACCAGGCGTAGTTGGGCACATCCTGCGCCAACTGGGGCATGTGCTCACGAATCCATTGGCCGCCCCACGCGCCCGGCTCAAACCAAGGACGCACGCGGAAGTAGTTGGTCGCCATGGCGTCGAGGCCGCTGTGCAGGTCG
>JBBRBX010000068.1:0-32461 GCA_038205395.1 Caldilineales bacterium | reverse complement strand
TTGGGGCAGAGTACCATCATGCCGATTCCACCTGACCAGCCGCCGTTCGCCGCCCAGTGTGGCAAAGCCGACCGCAAAGTCGGCGCTGACGCCGGAGTCCGTACATTCTACCGCCAGCGCCAACCCCAAAGTTTTGGCTGTAGCCCAATCGCCGGCAGAACGCACAAACTCCAACCCGCTGGTTTGAAACAGACGCCCGTCTTGCGCCGTCTGCTGGTCAGGAAGAATCGAGACGTGCACGCGCGATTCGCGGGTGGGGCCGTTGTGACCAAAGGTGAGGGGATCCACTGCATTTGCGTCGGCAGGATTGGTCAGCCACTCCATATAGGCCGTGTGATTCCAGAAGTGTGGCGCATCCGCATAAGGCTTGGCTTTGTCGGACTGGCGTATTCTCACCGGCGATGAATCCTGCAAGTCTGTGGCAGTGCCGTCTCTTATTGTTTGCGGCGCCAGACGGCGGAGATTGACCAGTGGCGCTTGGGTATTTACTGGTTCGTTCGGAAACAAGACAGCGTCCGCCGGCGCCGGCGCATACCACTGCAGCGCCGCCTCATCAGCCGTCGTGTCAAGTTCGACCAGCAGCGGCCCGCGCACAGCGATTTGCAGAAGGGGCAGTGCGCTGTCGCCGGTAAATGGGTTCTGTGCTGCTATGCCCGCCTGTGTACGCGCGGCGCCGGCAGTTGTAGATGGGAAAGGAAATGCCAGTGACTCGGCGCGTGCGCCGGGCGCAAGGCCAAATGGCTTGCCATCGCGCAGCAAGATTGGGTCGCGCGGCTCAATAGTCCATAAAGTCATGCTGCTCGCTCCTTCCTCGGTTGTTGTTCACGTGCATTCGCAGGCTCAGTGCCGGTTGCCAGCCGTTCCGCTCCAGCCAGGAGGCGAGCGAGGATCAGTTCGTTGGCAAACTCCACAACGCCGGCTTGTTTAAGATGCTCTTTCAACTTCTCCAGTACGACCCCGCTGATTTTCTGCCGGCCCTGGTCGCCCTGTTTGCGCGTCAAAATGCGCTGCGCCTCCAACTCCATCACAAGCGGCAACTGGTTGACAAGAAGCTTCTCCTTTTTCGTGGCATATGTCGGCTGCAAACGGCGGTGCATATATAAAATCTCGTAGGCCGCCCCAGCGGGAATCGCATTGATTGCGTGTTCGATCAGGAAACGCAGCCGCTCGCTAATGCCGTCCGGCCAGCGTCCGACAATCGTGCGGTCTGCGCCGCTACGCTTGCTAAGGGTGACAGCGAAAGCATCCTTACCGGTCTGCTGCTTGGCTTGCTTTTCTGCACTCCGCGCCAGTGCAAGAACATCACTCAGTGGTTCGAGATGATGGGCGATGGCCACGCCAATCGATAGTGAAGGGGAAACGCTAGAGTCAGTTCCGTCGGCGGCGCTTTGATAGCTGCCCACAGCGTTTTGGAAGGCTATATGCAGCTTACCTGCGCAGTCCAACAAGGTGTGCAGCGGCATAAGCGCCATGATGTCGTCTCCGCCCGCATAGATTGCATAGCCGCCATGCTGACCTACAATATCCTTTGCGTCCGCAGCAAACTTGCTCAGGTCGCGGGAAATAGCACAGTGCGTATCGGGCTTCGTCTGTCCGTCCACCACCTTGCCCATGTTGTCGCCATCCCCAAGCAGCAGTGCGTAGTAAGGGGAAGGGCGCAGCTTGTAGCCGCGCCGGAGGGACGGGTCCGAATCAAGCTGACGGTAGAAGATTGCCAAGGCGTTGAGAGCAATAGCGATTTGCTCTTTGGCTAGCCCCTGGTCTTCGGCCTCGTCGCGCAGACGCATTTCATAGAGGAAATAGCCATCGTGACCCAACAACGCATCTGTAGAGTTATAGAGCACCGGCAAATCCAGTTGCGCCTCGTCGCGAAGCGCAGCCAACAGCCGACTCAATAGGGGCTTGGTGCGCGCTTCCTCTTTGCGTAGTCGATCTACAAAAGGGGCTGCGGCAATATGCGATGTGCTGCGGGCGCGCTGCGCAAAGTCGCGGCTGCCATGACGCTTGAGCAGATCAACGGCAGAGAGTCGTTCTGCACGCCCGGCGCCATACTGCTCATACAGCCTCTTTGCCTTCCGCTTGCGCGTGGCGTCGTCATCGGCGTCCGCCGGATACCGATCTTCTGGAATCATGGCTTCGCGCAGTCCATCTAAGGAAGATTTTGGCCGTTGGTCACCCCACGTCACCTGGACAAAATTGCGCGTATTTTTGCGTGCAGCCATTAACTCCTCGGCAGCATTGCGCTCCGCTTGATAGTCGTTGTCCGTCTCACAAGGCGACGCCGTCCACATGAATTCCACCAGGTCAAGCACTTGATCCAGCGCTTCTTCTTGGTTGTAAAGTGGCCCCCTGATTTCACTGTTCGCATCTCTCCAGTGGTCGCGCAGTGACTGACGCAATGCCTCTTCCACCTTGGCGGCTATGTTTGCCGGCTCCCGATCCACAAGCGCCACGATACGGTTCACCACACTAAAGTCGCTGTTGGCAGTCAGTAATTTGTCATTGGCTCGCTCTACAGCCGGAAAGATTAGATCGCCGCCCTCTTGCATGATCACGGCCGCCGCTGATTTGGATAGTTCACTCAACAGCCACGAGCCATACCAAAGGTCACGCGTCCGACGGGCTGCAGCAATAAAGCTCTGCACCGGCCCAATGTTTAATAGCATTACATAGCGCATCTTATGTGGACTCCTTTCCCTGCTGCCGCCATCATCCTGCGGCAAGGCTGCCCAGCCCAGGCGCACCGCGGGAGATGCACCTGAACCGGTGCTGTCTCCAGTGTACGCAGGGTGGGGCGGATTGACATTCCCAATGGTGTTGATAAGTTTCGGCATTTCCTCCGATGACAAATTGCCTGCAACCGGCTATCGTGCAGTACGGCTGGACAGATAAACGGCAAAATGCTGCGCGATAAAATGAAAATCAAGGCGCTCGCCGTCATCTATCGCCCAGACGTTGCGGCACTCGGCCAGGATGGCGGTTTTGTGGGCGTTGACGGTGCTGAGCGTGACGTGCAGGACGGCAGCCACCTCCTGCGGGCGCAGCCCACGGGCAAAGACGCGCAGTGTCTCCTGCTGGCGCTGCGTCAGCCGCTGCAGCACCTGCCGGCAGCGGCTTTCATCGTCGGAGCGCAGCCAGCCCATCTGGGCGGCGACGGCTTCCTGCGGGGCCTGCGCCATCGCCCGTAGCGCCGGAAAATAGGCGCCCCACGGTGCCATCGGCACAGGGATGAGCACGACGCCGCTCTCCGGCGGGACATGCGTGATCGCCCCACCGGCCGCCGCCGCGCGCAGCGCGTCGGGCGTGTACAGGTGCCACAGGCGGTCGCGATGGTCGCACAGCAGTGCAGCGGCGGAGGCTACCATCAGCCCCATGACGCGCCGCCCGCCGGCCACGCACAGGTGCAGCTGGTGGCCCTGCTGTTTCAGTTCGGCAATCAGGTCACGGGCGGTGCTCCAGGCAGTTTCGGCGTCGTCAGCGCTGCGGATGTCCGCCAGGGGCAGGCCGTTGCGCAGCAGCGGCACACGCCGCAGCCGGCAAGGCCGCCCTGCATAGTTGCCGCCGAGAAATTCTTGGTGCAGACAGTGGAGTGCGCGGCCCACCCGCGACTCGGTCGCCGCCGGGTGCAGCACATACACCTCGTCGACGGCTTCACCGCTGCGCAGCAGGCAGTCGAGGGCAAAGGTTACAACTTGCGGTTGCCCCCCAAGCGGGGCGATGAGAGAGACGGTCATACATGAGCCACTTTAATGCGATTTTGGTTGGCGGTCCGCCGCACAGCGGCAAATCGGTGTTGACCTACAGCTTAACCACAGCCCTGCGCAAACGGCGCATCGAGCACTATGTGGTGCGTGCCTGCCCTGATGGCGAAGGCGACTGGAGCAACGAGGCGCACCCGGATACAGTGAAACTGGTGCGGCAAAAAGGCCGCTTTACATCCGATTTTGTCGGGCAGGTTGTCCGCGACTTGGGCCGTCGTCACCTGCCTTTGCTGGTGGATGTGGGCGGCAAACCCCAACCCGACCAGGAGGTTATCTTTGTCCAGTGTACCCACGCCGTCTTAATCGCCAGGGATGAGGCTGCGCTGGACGAATGGCGGGCCATTGCCCAGCGCACGGGAGTCAGCGTGATTGCCGAACTGTTTTCCGATCTGGAGACGGAACCCGCTTTGCTGGAGACGGGCAACCTCTTGCGCGCCCGGCTCAACGGGCTGGAACGCGGCCACATGCTGGAGGGGCCAGTGTTTGATGTGCTGGTCGAGCATCTGGCCGCCTATCTGTGGGAACCGCCGGCGGAACTGCACCGCAGTCACTTTGCCGGCGCGCCGGCAGAACTCAGCGTCGATATTCAAGAGATGGCGCACCATTTGGCTGCAGCGGGTGAGCCGGCACACTGGCTGCCTGAGCATCTTGCGTATGTACTGTCCTACCTCCCTTCCGGTGTGGGTGTTGGGCTGTATGGGCGGGGGCCTAACTGGTTGTTTGCTGCGCTGGCGGTGCATGCTTTCCCTGCTGACTTCCATCTATTTGATGTACGCCTCGGCTGGGTGGCGCCGAGCTACGTGACTGTTGCTCCAGCGCTGCCCGCACAGCCGGTTGTGTTCACGGTCACGTCTGGCGGGGGCACTATTATGCTGGAGGTGAAAGCGCCGGACTACTACTTGGATTATGCCGAGTGCCGGCAAATCACAGCACCCACCCTGCCCCGGGGCAGCGGCATTATCCTGAACGGGCGCGTGCCCCACTGGTTGATGACAGGCATCGCCCGCGCCTACCCTGCGCAGCCTTGGATTGCAGTCTACCAGCCACAGCTTAGCGAGCGGCAGCGGCAGGCCATTGTTATCGTCTCGCGCAGCGCTGGACGGCGAGTAGGTGAGTTGGTCGGGCTGCCGCAAGAGAAGTGAAGACGCTGGCGCATACCGCACCCCAATTGTGTGCGGCGAGTGATTGGGTAGAACTGCTGCTGCGACAACGAGGGACATGCGCGTCCAGCCGTAGGAAAGAATGAATAAATGGATAAATGGATAAAGAGAAGCTTGTTCAAATATACGCCTTACCTGATAAAAAGGCAAGAGGTAACTTTGCAGGCAAATATAACAATTCACTTACAGACTATCGACATCTACGCCACGTTTGCGGACAGACACGGCTATCCACCTACTCCCGCAGCGCCCGCTGCCGCCCGTACACAGAGAGCAGCAGCAGCAGCGTGCCGCCCAAGACCATCTGGCGCACAGCCTCCGGCAGCTGCGAGGCGGTCAGCAGGCTGGTCAGCAGCGTGAGCACCAGCGCGCCGGCCATCGTCCCCCAATACGAGCCTTTGCCGCCGGCGAGCACAGTGCCGCCCACCACCACCGCCGCCACGGAGGGAAAGAGGAAGGGCCGGCCCAGATTGAGAAAGACATTCTGCGTAAAGCCCAGCAGCAGCACGCCGCCCAGGGCCGACAGCGTTCCCGACAGCGCATAGGTCGCGGCTACCGTCAGCGGCACACGCACCCCCGACAGGCGCGCCGTCTCGCGGTTGACGCCAATTGCAAATACATTCTTGCCGAAGGCGGTGCGCTCCAGCAGCAGCCACATGGCCGCACCCACCAGCAGCCAGATCAAAAGGATGCCGGGCAGCGGGCCGAACAGCGGCTGCGCCACCAGTTGGCCCAGCAGCGGAGCGGGACGGCCCAGCAGTTGTCCCTCCGTCACCACCAAGATGGCGCCCTCGACAATGCCCGTCATGCCCAGCGTCATCACCAGCGGCGGGATGCCCAGTGCGGTTACGCCGATGCCGTTGGCCAGCCCCACCAGCGTGCCTGCACCTAGCGCCACCGCCAGCGCCGGCAGCAGCAGCGCATTGTCGCCGTTGACGATACGAAAGACCAGGATGGCGCTTAGCGTGACGACGGAACCTACCGACAAGTCGATGCCTTCCCCGCCAGACAAGATCACGAGCGTCTGCCCGGCAGCGATGATGCCCAAAAAGGCTGCCAGCCGCACAATGTTAATGGCCTGGTCCGGGTTGACAAAACCGGGCTGGAGCAGCCCGCCCAGAAAAAAGAGCGCCACCGCCAGCAGCAAGGCGATCAGCGGCGGCGACAGGCGCCATCTGCGCAAACGGTTCATGTTCGCCTCCACAGCAGCCGCACCAGCGCCGGTCCCGCCAGCGCCAGCACGATGATCAGCGCATCCACCAGCGTCTGCCACCAGTTGGGCACATTGGCAAAGGAGATGATATTGCGGATCAAGCTGAGCACGATGACGCCCAGAATTGTGCCCGCCACCCCGCCTTGGCCGCCGCTCAGCCGCGTCCCGCCCAGCACGACCGCCACAATCGAATCGAGCGTCATGGCGTCGCCGATGCGCGGGTCGCCCGAACTAGTGCCGAGGGTAAGCGCCGCCGCCGCCAGGGCTGCCATCAGCCCAGAGAGCATATAAGTGGCGACCCGCACCCACGTCACCGGCACACCGGTTGTATAGGCCGCCTCCGGCTGCCCCCCCACGGCGAAGAGATAGTGGCCGAAGCGCGTGCTGCGCAGCAGCAGCCACAGCAGCAGCAGGGCAATGATCACATAGACCCCAATCGGCAGCCCCAGCGGCGTCTGCTGCCGATAGAACTGGGCCAGTTCCTGCGGCATGGCGCCCCCCGGACGCGGCAGCAGCCACAGCGCCACACCACCAAACAGAAAGGCCGTAGCATAGGTGGTGACAATCGGCTGCAGGCGCAGAACGGCCACGCAAAAGCCGTTGAACGCGCCCGCCGCCATCCCGGCCAGCGCCGCCAGCCCGACCACCGCCAGAAAGGCCCCCATCCCCGACTCCGGCAGCAAGTTGGTGACCAGAATCGCCGTCGCCAGCGAAACCAGCGCCCCCACCGAAAGGTCGATGCCGCCACCGATCACGACCAGCGTCTGGCCCACCGCCAGCAGCAGCAGGGGCAGAAAGGTGCGGAAGTTGCCGCTCAGCACACGGCTTTCAAACAAATTGGGCTGCAGCAGCCGGTTGGCCAGCAGCAGCACGGCAAACAGCAGCAGGGTGAACAGATAGGGGTGGCGGCTCAGCAGCCGCTGCCAGCGGTGGCCGCTCATGGCGTACTCCCCGGCTCTGCCGCCGTGTCTGCTTTGCCACCGGCGGCTTCTCCATTGGCCGTTTCGCCACTGACGGCCCCCATGCCGGCAGCAACCAACTGCGAGCGGGTGAGGGACGGCCCCTGCAGTTCGGCGCACAGCAGCCCATCATGCAGCACCAGCACCCGCCGGCACAGGCTCAGCAGTTCCTCATCGTCGCTGCTGTAGAAGAGGATGGCCGTGCCCGCCGCAGCCAGCGCAGCCAGCAGCCGGTAGATTTCGGCCTTGGCCCCCACATCCACGCCCTTGGTGGGGTCGTTGAGCAGCAGCAGCCGCGGCGAACGCAGCAGCCACTTGCCCAACACCACCTTCTGCGCGTTGCCGCCGCTCAGGCTGCTGACCGGCTCATCCAGCCCCGCCATGACGATGGCCAGTTCGTCGGCCACGCGCCGGCCGTCGGCGCGCGCGGCGCTCATGCGCAGCGGTAGCCCGTAGCCGGCCCAGGAAGGGAGCTGCAGGTTTTCCAGAATCGAGCGGATCGACAGCAGCCCCTGCGCGTTGCGCTCCCCCGGCACATAGGCCACACCAGCCGCCATCGCCTCCTGCGGGTGGCGAAACGCCGCCACTTTGCCGCCGATCCGGATGCGCCCGCTGTGGGGCAGCGCGCCGAACAGCGCCAGCAGCACATCCTCCTGCCCCTGGCCGCGCAGCCCGCCCAGCCCCAGCAGTTCGCCGTCATGCACCTGCAAGGAGAGGCCATGCACATTTGGCGTGCGCAGATCGTCCACCTGCAGCCGCACTGCACCCGGCAGCAGTGTACTGCCTGCACCGGCAGCCTCACCCGCTGCGGCGGGCGTCTCTTGCGCGACTGCGGCGTCGCCAGGCGCGCCCGCCGCAGCCTGGCCGGTCATCAGCGCCACCACATCGCGCTCGCGCGCTTCACTGCGCGCCAGCCGGCCCACCGTCTGCCCGTTGCGCAGCACAACGATGCGGTCGGCCAGGCGGAAAATTTCGTCCATGCGGTGCGACACAAAAATCACCGCTTTTCCCTGCACCTGCCAATCCGCCACCAGGTCAAACAGGCGCGTCACCTGGCGGCTGTCCAGGCTGGCGGTGGCTTCATCGAGGATGATCAAGCGCGGCCGGCGGCTGAGCGCCTTGAGAATCTCGACGATCTGCTTTTCGTCGGGCGGCAGATCGCGCACGGGCGCACGCGGGTCCAGGCGCGCAGAAATGGCGCCGCTGAAGAGCGCGAGCAGCCGCGCCGTCTGCGCCTGCACGGCCGCCCGGTTCACCAACAGCCCCAGCCACCGCGGCTCATGCGTCAGCCAGATGTTCTCGGCCACACTCATGTCGGGCACAAGGCTCAGTTCCTGATAGACGGCCGTCACCCCGCGTGCGCGGGCGGCGGGCGGGCCGGCAAAGCTGACCGACTTGCCGTCCAGCAGAAGCTGCCCGCCATCGGGCGCCACCACACCGGTGATAATTTTGCTCAGGGTGCTCTTGCCGCTGCCGTTGGCGCCGACCAGCGCCACCACTTCGCCCGCGGCAACCTCCAGCGAACCGTCGGCCAGCGCCGTCACACCGCCGTAGTGTTTAGCGAGATGCTGGGCGGAAAGGGTCATCAGCATAAGTAGTCAGATTGGGTGAGGCGCCGGTTGGCAGGGTGGCAAGTGGATTGGACAGCAGGCCCGGCAGGACAACCCACCTGCCGGGCCTGCTGGGTTGGTTTACTTGAAGAAGGCGTCCGCCTGCTTCTGGGTGATCATGTTGTCCACGGTATAAGAGGCCGGCAAATCCTGCACTGCCGCATAGGCGTCGGCAAAGTTCTCCGACGTGGTCGGGTCGGGGATCGGCACATAGAGCGTGTTGCCGCAGGGGCCGGCCAACTGCGTCGTGTCGATCTGCTTGCCTTGCAGCAGGTTGACCATCACGCGCAGCCCGCTGGCGCCTACACCCGGCGGGTTAACAACGCCGATGCTCCGGAAATCAGGATGATCCTTGAGCACTTCGTTCCACAGCGCCAGATAACTCTGGCGCGCTTCGCCGCTGACAACCGGCCACTTGGCCGGATTGGCGGTCTGGATGGCGGTCAGCACGCCATTTGCCATGCCGTCCTGCGTCCACACGCCGTCGATCTGCGGGATGGAAGCCAGGAAGTTGGACATCACCTGCTGGCCTGTCGCCTGATCCCATTTGCCGGTGTCGCGGCCCACGACCTTGATGTCGGGGTATTGGTCCAGCACTTCCTGGACGCCCGCCATGCGCGCCTCGTTGGCCGGATGGCCGACAAAGCCTTCGATCAAGACGATGTCGCCCTTGCCACCCAACTGGTCGGCCAGCCATTGGGCGCTGATTTTGGCCCACTGCTTCTGGTCAATCACTACGTTGATCACGCCCTCGGCGCAAATCTCCTGGTCCACCGCAATCACAGGGATGCCCGCGGCCACGACATCTTCCAGGGTCGGGTTGAGCGCGTTGACATCGCCGGGGTTGATGATAATACCGTCAACACCCTTGTTTTCCAGGTTCTGAATCTGGGCGATCTGCCCCTGGGCGTCCGCATCGGCGCTCTCGATCACCAGCTCATTGGTCAGCCCGGCCGCCATCAGCTCCTGGTTGACATCCTGCATGTTCTGGATCATCTGCGTGCGCCATTCGCTGCCCACAAAGTTGTTGGACAAGCCGATGGTGAAGGGGCCGGCAGCGGCAGCAACATCGCCGGCGGCTGCTTCTGTCGTGGCCGCTTCGGTGGCTTCGGTGGTGGTTTCGCTAGTCGCTTCACCAGTGGCTTCGGTGGCGGCTGCGCCAGTGTCAGCAGCGGGCGCAGCCGCCGGTGCAGCGCAGGCTGTCAAGAGCATGGCCCCGACCAGCAGCGCAGACAGCAGCGTCATAAGCTTACGATTCATAGATCCTCCTGAGTGATGGATATGGGAACTGCGGGAACACCACTATTGTAACCAACGCAGCGCAATTCGCCAACCGGCTCTTAGCGCGCCAAGGCGCAGGGGCCGCAGCCGGGCCAGCCCGTGGCGTCTCTTTGCCAGCTATCTCTGCCGGAAACTCCAACGTTCAGCCAACCTGCGGTACAATACAAGAAAACGATCTGCCCTGGAAGGATACTCACATATGCCCGCCATCAATGGCTACAATGAAGTGCACAGCGACCCGCCCGCCCCGCACCAAGGGGAGTCCCCCCTGCAGGCGTTTCTGCGCCGCTACCCGGCCTATGCCGCCACCGGTGCGCTGGATGCACTGCGCGCACGCGAATACAGCCGGCTCGACCACCTCGGCCATGTCTATCTGGACTACACCGGCGGCGGGCTGTATGCGGAGTCGCAGCTGCGCGCCCACATGCAGCTTCTGGCGGAGAATGTCTACGGCAACCCGCACTCCAACAACCCCACCTCGCTGGCCATGACCCGCTTGGTGGAGCAGGCGCGGCAGGCGGTGCATGATTTTTTCGGCGCCTCCCCCGCCGAGTACGCCGTGATCTTCACCCCCAACGCCAGCGGCGCGCTCAAACTGGTGGGCGAAGCCTATCCCTTTGCCCCCGGCAGCCGCTATCTGATCGCCTATGACAACCACAACTCGGTCAACGGCATCCGCGAATTTGCCCGCACGCGCGGCGCGCGTGTGACCTATCTGCCGGTGGTGGCGCCGGAGCTGCGGCTGGAGGCGGCGGCGGTGCGGGCGCAGTTGGCGGATGCGGACCACAGCGCCGCCAATCTCTTTGCCTACCCGGCCCAGTCCAACTTCAGCGGCGTGCAGCATCCGTTGGAGTGGGTGGCTGAGGCGCAGGCGTTGGGCTGGGATGTGCTGTTGGACTGCGCCGCCTTTGCCCCCACCAACCGGCTGCGTTTCGACGAGGTCAAGCCGGATTTTGTGCCGCTCTCCTTTTACAAGCTGTTCGGCTATCCCACCGGCGTCGGCGCACTGATCGCCAAACGCTCGGCGCTGGCCAGGCTGCACCGCCCCTGGTTTGCCGGCGGCACGATCACCATCACCTCGGTGCAGGGCGAAGGCTGGCATTATCTGATCCCGGGCGGAGCGGGCTTTGAAGACGGCACGGTCAACTACCTCAACCTGCCCGCAGTCGAGATCGGGCTGCGCCATCTTCAGCAGTACGGCATGGAAACCATCCATGAGCGGGTGGCCTGTCTCACCGGCTGGCTGCTCGAAAAGTTGGCGGCGCTGCAGCACGACAACGGCGCGCCATTGGCCTGCATCTTTGGCCCGCAGACATTGGATCGGCGCGGCGGAGCGGTCGCCTTCTACTTGCTGGACGCCGCAGGCGAACCGTTTGATGTGCGGCAAGTGGAAGCGCTGGCGGGGGCCGAGCATATCTCCGTGCGCACCGGCTGTTTCTGCAACCCCGGCGCCGGCGAAGTGGCGCACAACCTGCGCGCCGAAGAGATGGCGCGCTGTTTCAGCGGCCCCACCCCGCTCTCCTATGACCAGTTCTTTACGCTGATCCACGAAGAGACCGGCAAGACGCCCAGCACCATCCGCGTCTCACTGGGCATCGTCTCCAACTTTGCCGACATCCAGCGGCTGCTGGCCTTTATCAGCACCTTCCGCAACCGCCGCGCCGCCGATCTGCCCACCCTGCCGGCGAGCGAGCATCTGCATACGCCGGACAGCGCCTGAGCAGCCATGCAGAGCAGCGATTTACCGAATAACTTGCCGGATGATCTGCCGGATAATCTGTCGGTTGCGTTGACAGTCGGCGGGCGGCTGTATGATCGCGCCCAGTTGCTGGCCTGGGACGCAGTGCAGGCGGACCCCGCGCTGAGCGAAAATGCGCGGGCGTCGCTGGCGTTTGCAGCGGCGTGGCTGGCAGGCGACGAAGAATTTACCCTTTCCACCTCCGGCTCCACCGGCGCGCCCAAACCGATCCGACTGGCGCGCAACCAACTGGCAGCCAGCGCACACGCCACCGGCGAGGCGCTCGGTCTGCAGCGCGGGCAGCGCGCTCTGGTCTGCCTGCCCACACGCTATATCGCCGGGCGCATGATGTTAGTGCGCGGCCTGGTGCTGGGGCTGGCCATGACCGTGGTCGAGCCGGCCGCCGACCCGCTGGCCGGACTGGATGCGGCATGGCAGCCGGATTTCGCGGCCTTTGTCCCTTTGCAGTTGGAGACCCTGCTGGATGCGGCGCTGGTGGCGCCGGCTGACTCCTGCTTTGGCGACGACACCGAAACAGCCTTCCGCTATCGGCGGCGGCTGGAAGGGATGACGGCCATTCTAGTCGGCGGCGGGCCGGTCAGCCCGCCCCTGCAGGCCAAGATCGCCCGCCTCTCGGCGCCGGTCTATCACACCTACGGCATGACCGAGACGGCTACGCACATCGCCCTGCGCCGGCTCAACGGGCCGCACGCCTCACCGGCCTTTGTTCCGCTGCTAGGTGTAGCGTTGGCGCTGGATGCGCGCGGCTGCCTGACGATCCGCGGCGCAGTGACGGACGGCGCTCTGCTGACGACGAACGACCTGGTTGATCTGCGCGCGGACGGCACGTTTGTCTGGCTGGGGCGCTGGGACAATGTGATCAACAGCGGCGGCGTCAAGGTGTATAGCGAACAGGTGGAGGAGACCGTCGCCGCCTTGCAGGCGCAGGCGGGCGGGACGGGCTGGGCGGCGCGCCGCCTGGCCGTGACCGGGCTGCCCGACGAACGACTGGGGCAGGTTGTGACGCTGGTGCTGGAAGGGACGCCCTTGCCGGCGGCGGAAGAAGATGTGCTGCAGGCGGCGCTGCGCACGCTGCTGGATCGCTTTGCCCTGCCGCGCCGCTTTGTCTACCTGCCACATATCCCGCTGACGCCGACGGGCAAAATCGACCGCCAGGCGCTGCAGGTGGCACTCGCCACGTCTGGGGCTAACGCGGGCGCGTAAGCAGCACAGCCGCGATACCGAAGGCTGTGGCCACGTTGAGCGAGCGTTTGGTTCCCTGCATGGGGATGGCCAGCCGGCGTGCGCAGAGCTGCAGCAGGTCGGGGTCGATGCCCGCCGTTTCGCTGCCCGCCACCAGCACCCCCTGCGGCGGGAAAGGCGGAGCGTCAAAGAGTGCGGTTGCGCCTGGCTCCTCTTCCAGCGCCCACAGCACGCGCCCCTGGGCCAGCAGCTCTTGAGCCAGCACGACGCTGTTGCGGTGGTGACTCCACGCCAGCGACTGCTCAGCCCCCAGCGCCGTCTTGGCCAGCTTGCGGTTGTCCGGCCCTGGGGTGACGCCGCCCAGATAGAGATGGGCAAAGCCGGCCCCATCAGCGCTGCGAAAGATCGACCCCACGTTCAAAAGACTGCGCACATTGTCGAGCAAGGCGGCATAGCCCGGCATGGGACTGCTCTCGCTCGGCAGGCTGCCGCCGCTCGGTCGCGCCGGCTTTTCGGCGGTGGGGGGCAGTCGGTGCATCTGGCGCACGGGCGCACCGCAGCGCGGACAGCGACGGATGGCCGCCTCATGGTCGCCCGCCGGATAACGCAGCCGGCAGGCCGGGTCGCTGCACTCGCAGATTACCATTACCTGGAGTTACTCCTGCACTAGCCCTGGATCAGCCCCTGCGCGGCGGCTTCATCCAGCAGCGCAGTGACATAAGCCTGCACGGCCGGTGCGGCTCCGATGGGGGTCAGCCGCTGGTCGATGGCGGCGCGGCTGATGCCGGCTTCGCGCCAGGTGCCGCCGCCGTTGTGGTAATTTTGCAGCGACGGCATCAGCCGGTCGGCCATGTTGGCAAACTGCGCCTCCGCCGTTTTCTGCGCCTCGAACTCTTCCCACAGCCCGCGCAGCTCGTGCTCCTGGTCGGGCGGGAGCAGACCAAAGATACGGTCGGCGGCGCTGCGCTCGCGTTCGTCCTTGTCCAGATAACCGGCGGCGTCATAGGCGAAGGTGTCGCCGGCGTCGATCTCAACAATATCGTGCACCAGCAGCATCTTGATCACATGCGCCACGTCGATCGCCGCCGCCGAATACTCGGCCAGCAGCAGGGCGATCACGGCGATGTGCCAGGAATGTTCCGCGCTGTTCTCGCGCCGTTCGCCGCCGATCAGCCGGGTGCGGCGCAGAATTTGTTTGAGCTTGTCGATCTCGACCAGAAAGGCGATTTGCTGCTGTAGACGTTGTTCACTCATGAAAACTTGCTTCACTTGTCCTGCGAATAGATGGTTGATTGGTCCTGCCCCCCCATTGTACCAGCGTTGGCGGCGGGCGCGACAGCGAACGTGGGCGTGCGCGCTGGACGATCAATGAGACAGCCGGTGGCACAGGCGTTTTGTTGCTCGCTATCTTTTTGCCGGTTCCCCCACCGCGCATTACAATGCAACCCCGGTTAGACACAACAGACAAGAGAAGGAGCTGGCGATGACAAAGCTGCGCTTGCCGGGGCTGATCGACGCCCACGTCCATTTGCGCGAACCGGGCTATACCCACAAAGAAGATTTTTTCAGTGGGACGGCGGCGGCATTGGCGGGCGGGGTGACGGTGGTGCTGGATATGCCTAACACCGATCCCCCTACCTCGACGCCGGAGCGTCTGCAGGAAAAGGCCCGACTCGCCGCAGCCAAGGCTGTGTGTGATGTCGGGCTTTTTGTCGGCGCCACCAGCACGGAAGCCGACGCCTATCTGCCCGCCGCCGTGCACGCCTGCGGCCTCAAGATTTATGTCAACGACACCTTCGGCAGCCTGCGCATCGACACGCTGGGGCTGCTGCACCGGCTCTTTCGCAGTTGGGCGCAGTTGGCGGAACAGGTGGGCTACCGCAGCGACGGGCGTGCGGGCGGGTTAGGCCCTGTCACCGTGCACGCCGAAGAGTTGATGCTGCCGGCCTGCCTGGCCCTGGCCCACCAGCACGGCGTGCCGCTGCACATCGCCCATGTCTCGCGCCGCAGCGAGATCGAGCTGATCAGTGTGGCCAAAGAGAATGGCTATAACGTCACCTGCGAGGCCACCCCGCACCATCTCTTTCTCAGCAGCGAAGATGCGGTGCGGCTGGGCAACCGCGGCGATATGCGCCCGCGCCTGGCGACACCCGACGATGTGGCGGCGCTGTGGGAGCATCTGGCCACCATCGACATTTTCGCCACCGACCATGCCCCGCACACGCTGGCCGAGAAAGGCTATGGCGCCGGCGCAGCGCCTGCTTCTCCGCCGCCGGGCGTGCCGGGCGTCGAGACGATGCTCCCTCTGCTGCTGACCGCAGTGCATGACGGCCGCCTCAGCCTCGACGATGTCCTGGTGCGCTGCGTCAGCAACCCGCAGCGCATCTACGGCCTGCCCCTCCAGCCCGACACCTGGATCAAGGTGGATGTGGACAGCCCCTATATTGTGGAAGACCGCAGCCAGCATACCGCGGTGGGCTGGACACCCTTTGCCGGACGGCAGTTGTACGGGCGTGTGGAAGAGGTGTGGCTGCGCAACGAGCTTGTGTTCGACCACGGTGTGCTGCTGGCGAAGCCGGGCAGCGGCCAGGTTCTTTTTGTTTGATTTTTTGGGTTCACCTTTTTGTTCAACTTTTTATAGAGGAACACAGGCATGGAAAACAAAATCAAGATTGTAGATCGCATGGCGGCCAATCGCGTCGACAACGGCTTTTATGGCCACGACATTTTGAGCGTCAGCCAGTTTGACCGCAGCAAACTGGACTTCATCTTTGGCATCGGCGAAGAGATGCGCGTCCTGGTCGAACGCTTCGGCAGCGCCGACCTGCTGCAGGGCAAGATTCTGGCCAACCTCTTCTATGAACCGAGCACCCGCACCAGTTCCAGCTTTATGGCGGCTATGCTGCGGCTGGGCGGGCAGGTCATCCCCATCAACAACGTGCAGTACAGTTCCGTCACCAAGGGCGAAAGCCTGCCCGACACCGTGCGCACGCTGGAGAGCTACGCCGACGTGATCGTCATCCGCCACCCCGAAGTCGGTTCGGCGGCGACGGCGGCGCACTACGCCAGCAAGCCGGTGATCAACGCCGGCGACGGCGTAGGCGAGCACCCCACCCAGGCGCTGCTGGATCTGTTTACGGTGGTGGAGGCATTGGGCAGCATCGACGGCCTCAAGATCGCGATGGTGGGCGACCTCAAGTTTGGCCGCACCGTCCACAGCCTGACCAAGCTGCTGATCAACTACCCGGTCGAGTTTGTCTTTGTCAGCCCGGAGATTCTGCGTATGCCGCAGGATGTGCTGGATGTGGTCGACAGCAGCGGCCACAGCTACCGGCAGACAGAGGATGTGCACGACTGCATCGGCGACGCCGATGTACTCTATATCACGCGGGTGCAGAAGGAGCGCTTCACCGACTTAGCCGAGTATGAGGTGGTCAAAGAACAGTATGTGGTCGACCCGGCGCTGATGGAAAAAGCCAAGCAGCGCATGATCGTCATGCACCCGCTGCCGCGTGTCAACGAAATCAGCTATGCCATCGACAGCGACCCACGCGCCGCCTACTTCCGCCAGATGCGCAACGGCATGTACATCCGCATGGCGCTGCTGGCAGCCGTGTTAGGGAAGGCTTGATCCGGCCGTGAGAAAAGGCGTGAAAAAAGGCAAGCCGACTATCCTGCTCCTGCTCCTGTGCCTGCTGCTTGGGCCGCCTGTGCCGCTGCAGGCGCAGGAGCAGGCATCCGGCCGGCTGGCGGAGCCGAACAACGACGACGAGGTGGTCTATATCGACCCCGCTGGCTTTATCCGCGTCTATGACCAGACCGGTGCACCGGTTATCGCCTGGGTCAGCCCTGAGGGCGGGTGGAGCGGCGCAGCGCTGGGTGATTTCACGGGCGAGGGCGACCAGGAGATCGTCGCTATCGGCGAGGAGAACGGCGTGGGGCGGCTGGCCATCTATGACCCCGTCGTCGCCTCGGGGGTGGTGGACAGTGACCAGCAGATCAACGGCATCCCGTGGCGGCGGCTCTATTTCAGCACGCTGCCGGCCAGGCCCCGGCTGGTGGCGGTGGGTGAATTCGATTCTTCCGTGGCGGGGCAGGAGATCATCTACACCGCTGACGCCCCTTCTGACGGCGGCGACCCACGCAGTTCGATCACGATTCTGACCCAAAGCGCCAACCCGGCCGACGGCAGCGCCTGGCGGACCCTCACGACCACGACGACCGGCCAGCAGTGGAGCGACATCGCGACCGGCGATTTGGAGGTGAGCGGGATTGACGACTTGGTTCTGATCGACGAGGATCGGGGGGTGCTGGCCGCCTATCGGCTGCGCGACGGCGGCTTGCAGCGCTACTTTCTGCGCGCCAGCGACTCGCGCGAGTGGAGCAGCGCCGCCATCGGCCAGGTGGACCCGGCCACGGCGCAGCCCGAGTTGGTGCTGGTGCGCCGCGCCGACCGTCCGCTGGCCAGCCTGGTGGTGCTGCGCTATGAGCCGCCCGACAACTTTGCGGATGTCTATCTGCGCGATTTCAATCCTTCGCCGCGTGTGGTCTTTCTGGCCGATGTCAGCGGCAGCGGCGACAGCGAAATTTTTATGCTGCGCAATGTGGTGCGCAGCGCCGGCTGCCCCCCGCCCTACAACACGACACCCTTCCAGTTGATCATGCGCAACCGCGGCCCTGACCGGCCCACGGCATTTGAAGTCTGTCTTGACCAGGCCAACACCTTTCGCTATGGGGTGGGCGGCGATTTGGATGGAGACGGCAAGGACGAAGTGATAGTGCTCAGCAGCACGCAGCTGCGCATCTTCAGCAACATTGCCACCACCTTCGCCGCCACCAATGTGCCCGTCTCCAGCAACGCCCGCACTATTCTGGCCGGCAATCTGGATAAAGCAGGCGCGGTTAAACCCAACACGCTGCTGGCCACCCCGCAGCAGTTGGTTTTTGACGTCAGCGCCGGCGGCCAAAGTACGACGCAGCAAGTGCAGATCAGCAACAGCGCGCCGGCGGGTGCGCCCATTCCGCTGGCGGTGCATCTTGCAACGCAGACGGATGACGTGCGCTGGTCGCTGAGCAGCGACCAGACGCCCGCCGTCCTGTCCGTCTATGTCGATGCGGCTGAACTTCTGCCGAAAATTACCTATGGCGCCGAGTTGGTGGTCGAGGCGGTGGGCGTCAGCGCCATCAATGCGCCCTACCGCATCCCGATTCTGATTCGCGTCGGCGAGGGGCTGGTGGTGCGGCCTGCGGGGCTGAATGTGGTGCTGGCGCCCTGCGCTGCGCCGGTGCAGCCGCTCACCGTCGATCTGCGCGTGCTGGGGTCGTCCGGCCTCACCTTTGCGGCAGAGGTGGCGCCAGGGCCGGCGCAGAAAGCGGAGACGGCAGTGGCGCTGGAGCCGGCGGCCGTGACGGCGGAGTGGCCGGTGAACGGCGTGGGCTGGATCAGCAGCGCCCAATCCCCCACCACGACAGTGCCTTCGACCATCACGTTGACGCTGGATGTGGCGCAGGCGGGAGTGTTGAACCAGGCGCATGTGACGGTCACGGGTCAATATGGGGCAGAGACCTTTGTGCGCAACGCAAATGTCAGCTTTGCCTGCGCCGATTATCCGGTCTATCTGCCCTTTGCTGCGCGGCTGCTCTGGCCGCGCTAGCCGCCTGCCCCGGCAGCCACAACCACAAAACCAAACACGCCGATGATGCCGATAATCAACATCAGATAAAAGATGCTGGAATAGCCGTCTTGCGAATCCATGCTGCTGCTCCTTGTTTTGGGCCGCCGGGCGGTGACAGGGCCGGTATAGCAACCGGCTTCACTGCACTGGAGGCTGCGTCGTTTGCGTCCTCAAAAACAGATGACGTTACGACTCAGCAAAGGATACGTCCGGTTTTAGATTACGGCGCTTTCAATTTGCTGTCGGTTTTGAGGGAGTTTATAAGCAGGAGCAACGGATTTCGCCTTACGGAGAGCTGAGTTTTCCAGAAAACGGCGGTTTGAATGCGCAGGCGCTAATGCGCGGCGGGTACGGGCGCGCGGCTGGGCGCGGTCGCATAGCTGCGCTCGCGGTGGAGTGAGCCGCGGATGTCGTCCAGACGGCAGCCGTGGCCGTCGAGCCACTGCGCCAACTCGCTGCGGATGGCCTGGATGGCATCGGGGCCGCGGTAGTAGACGGCGCTGCCCACGCCCACGGCGGTGGCGCCCGCCATCAGCATCTCAACCACATCCAGCCCGCTGGTGACGCCACCCGTGCCGATGATGGGGATGTCGGGACAGGCGCGGCGCACGTCATAGACGCATTTGAGCGCGATCGGTTTCAGCGCCGGCCCGCTCAGCCCGCCGCTGCGGTTGGCCAGCAGCGCCTGCCCACTTTCGGCATCCACCACCAGGCCGGGCATGGTGTTGATCACGCACAGCGCGTCGGCGCCCGCTGCCGCCACGGCCTGGGCAATGCGCCCAATGCTGGGCACATTGGGAGCCAGTTTGACTACCAGCGGAATGCCGGCGGCGGCGGCGGCCTGCTTGGCATAGGCGGTGACTTCGGCGGCGGCATCGGGGCTGCCGGCGTAAGGTTCGCCGAATTCGCTGTGCACGTTGGGGCAGGAGATGTTGACCTCGATCAGGTCGGGCTGCGCCTGCGCGATGATTCGCGCCACCTCGGCAAACTCCTGCGGCGGGCCGGCAAAGATGCTGGCGATCAGCGGCGTATGCAGCGGTGCGAGCGCGGCCTTAGCCTGGCGCAGCAGCGCCACTTCCGCCTCTGCCCCTGGGTTGGCCAGCCCAATAGCGTTGATCAGACCGTGGCCCCAGTCCAGGCAGGTGGGGTTGACATGGCCGGGGCGCGGGTCGGGGCCGCACGATTTGGCCGTCACCGCGCCGCAGCCCGCCTGCGCCGCCCGCGCCAGCAGGCTGGTCGTCGTCCCCCAGATGCCGCTGGCCAGCACCAGCGGCGTGGCAAACGAGAAGTGCAGAAACTGCGTTTGGAGGTCAGCCATACGGGACTCCTACTTACCCAAAAAGGTGCGCACTTCCTGCAGTTTGGCCGGCTCCACCAAGTTTTGCGCCGCCAGTGCATCCAGGATCGCGGTAAAGGTAAAGACGCTGTGCGCTCGGATGCCCGCCTGCGCCAGCTTCTCCACGCCGCCCTGCTCGCGGTCGATCAGCACGATCACATGTTCGACGACCAGCCCTACCGCACGCAACAGATCAACCGTGTTGATAATACTGCCGCCGCTTGTGATCACGTCTTCAATCACCACCACCCGCTCGCCCGGCTGCCAGGCACCCTCAATCAGCTTGCCAAGCCCATGCTGTTTGGCTTCCTTGCGATTGTAGATGAGCGGCTTGCCGGAGGCCAGCGCCACCGCCGTCCCGATGGGCAGCGCGGCATAGGGGACGCCGGCGATGCGCTCGCAGTCCAAGCCGGCCAGCAGCGCGGCATAGCCTTGCGCCGCCTGCGCCAGCAGCGCCGGTCTGCTCACCAGCAGCCGCAGGTCAATATAGATGGGTGACTGGGCGCCGCTGGCCAGGGTGAAGCTGCCGAATTGGATGGCGCCCAGTTGGAAGAGTTCAGCCGCCAGCGTGGGCAGCAGATGCGCGACGCTGCCAGTATCGAGACCGTCCGCCGCCGCGCTGCCTGCGGCCTGCTCCGGCAGGGCCGTGGAGCCGGCCGCTGTGCGCCCGGCAGATTGTAAGCTGATACGCACGCGCACGGCGTTGATGGCGTCGCGCAGAGAGAGCGCCGCCTGGCGGTGGTCATCCGCCTGCGCAATGTTACGGCTGGAATTGATGATGGCGCCGCTGCCGTCCGTGCGCAGGGCTGCAACCAGCGTCTTCTCCAAGTCACCCCCTTGCGCGCCGATGCCGGGCACAAGCAGCCAGGCCTGCGGCGCGGCCGCGCGCACAGCGGCGATGGCGGCGGGGAAGGTGGCGCCGGCAACCAGGCCGACCTGGGGCGACCAACGCACAGCCGCGCGCGCCACATGCAGATAGAGCGGCTGGTTCGGCTCGCTGTCCAGCGTGCGCCAATCCGAAATTTCCAGTTCCTGCAGCTCGCCGGCGCTGGGGTTCGAGGTGTGGCAGAGCACAAACAACCCTTTGTCGCCATAGGCGAGAAAGGGTTCGATGCTGTCCTTGCCCAGGTAGGGGCTGAGGGTGACGCCATCCACCCCCAAGTCGTCGAAGACGGCGCGGCTGTAGGCCTGTGCCGTGCTGCCGATGTCGCCCCGTTTGGCGTCGAGCAAGACAGGAATATCCGGCGGGATCAGCGCCAGCGTGCGGCGCAGCGCATCCATTCCGGCGGTGCCCAGCGCTTCATAAAAGGCAATGTTGGGTTTATAGGCACAGACCAGATCGTGCGTCTGCTCGATAATGGCGCGGTTCCACGCCACGATTGCGCCGGTATCGTCACCGGCATCGTCCGCGCCGGCGGCACGGCGGTAGCGGGGCGGCAGTTGCGCAACGACGGGGTCAAGCCCTACACAGAGCAGGCTCTGATTGCGTTCGACAGCGGCGTGGAGTTTGGCATAAAAGCCCATAATCGCTCCTTTGCGCCGGCGGCTGGCCTGGCGCCGGCCTGTGGCGTGGCGGCTGCCGCAGCGGCAGCTAGACCGTCACCGTCAGCGGTTGATAGGGTATATAACTTTGTGACGCAAAGGCCAGTTCCAACTGCCGCTCGCCCGGCTGTGCGCCGGCGCTGACGCGCCAGGCTGCGGCAGGCGGCAGCGGGTTTTGATGGTCGAATTGGCGGCGATAGTGCCAGAGTATATCCGGCAGCACGCCGAGCTTTTCCAGCAGCACGCGCACCGGGCCGCCGTGACTGACGATGGCAATCGGCCCTTCTACGGCGGCCTCGTCCCAAATGCGCAGGAAGAAAGGCTGGAGGCGCGCCCAGACGGTGGCGTCGTTCTCCTCGCGGCGGTATTCCGCCACCTCCTCCGCTATTTCTACCGGGATGCCGGACACAGCGGCGGCGATCTGCGCCGTGCGCAGCGAGCGCACAAGCGGACTGGCGTAAATCTTCTGCACGCCCTGCGCCTGCAGAAACTCGCCCAGCCTAGCCGCTTCCACCTCGCCCTGTCCCACCAGCGGTGGGCCGGGCGGGATATCGTAGCGGATGCTGGTCATGCTCCAGTCGGGCGTGCCGTGGCGCGCCAGATAGACCACCGGCTGCCGTTTGCCGCTGTTGTCACCGTTGTCACCGTTGTCACCGTTGTCACCGTTGTGACGGTTGCCGCCGCTGTGGTTGGTATTGCTGTTGTGATTGCTGCCGGTGTGGTTGCTGCCGGTATGGTTATTGGTGTGATGCAAAGTCATAAAACAGATCGTTTCCCTCTGATTCCAGACACAAAAAGACTCGTCTGCTCTCACCGCCTCGCCAGGACACCAGGCTCTCCCGTGTCACCCAGAACGGTCTGCTTACCGTTGCTGCCTTCCGACCCTGGCGGAGTTCACAGTGTTCTGCCGCACAGGACCCAGCGCCTGACGAAGCGATGAGAACATACGAATCTAGCGGAGAGGGAGGGATTTGAACCCTCGACGGCTATAAACCGTACGAGCTTTCCAGGCCCGCGCACTAGGCCAAACTATGCGACCTCTCCGCCGCAGATTATAGGGGAGAGGGCCGATTTGGGCAAGTTTGGCGGGGGCAGGGTGCGCTGAACCCTGTCCACCGATTCGAGCGCCGATGGCGCCGATTTAGATCGACACAGATTTCCCTATCGCCGTGACCTTACCCAAACTGACGATCAGAATCTGTGGACAAAAATCGATAATGCACATTCGGCTGCCGGGTCCGCAGCGGAAATCCGTACAATCGGTACGATCTGCGCCTGAATCGGCGGACAGGAATAGGCGCCTGCTTTAATGGTCGTGAAAATAGGTGGCGACGGCGTCGACCAGCCCGGCAATGGTGTGCTGCTGGGGTGTGATATCGACATGCAGGCCAAATTCTTTGGCCGCAGCCGCAGTCAGCGGGCCGATGCAGGCGATGGCCAGGTCGTCGAGCATGGCCAGGCTGCCGCCTTCGTAGTCCAGCCGCTTGACAAAGTAGCGCACAGCCGTCGGGAAGGTGAAGACAACACAGTCCATCTTGCCTTCCCACAGCAGCACCGGCACCGGGTCGCCGCCCTTGCCGATCACCGTGCGATAGGCGTTGATGGCGGTCACTTCGGCCCCAGTGTTGCGCAGGCATTTGGCCAGGCTCATACGCGTGACGGCGGACTGCGGCAGCAGCACGCGCTCACCCGGCTTGAGCTTCATCGCCTCCGCCACATATTCAGGCGTATAGACTTCGGGCGCAAAGGCGGAATCCAACCCCATAAATTCTTTGGTGTAGATTTCCGTCATGCAGCCGATGGTGGCCACTTTGAGCCGGCGCGGAATCTGGACGGGGTCGATGGCGGCGGCGCGCATACGCTCGCCCACCACCATTGCCGTATCGGCGTCGTTGAGCACGAGCCAGTCATATTGGCCCGCCGCCGCCTCGGCCAGCGCCGCGTCCAGCTCGCCGTCCTGGTCATAGGGCAGCACTTCGATACAGGGATAGTAAAACACTTCGGCGCCCAGCGCCTGGAAGAGTTCCGTCTGATCCTTGGCCTGCTCCTGGTCGTGGGTGACGACGACGCTCACGCCGGTCAGACTGCCGGCCTTTGTGCTGTTTGGGGAGAAAGTCGTTGGATTCATAGCAGTTGTATTTCCTGGTTATTCAGAACGCAATGAGAATGTCGCCCGGATTTGCAAAGATTGTAATGGGGCTTTGTTCCAGCGCTGTTGTTCAGCGTACGCCGGCGTTCAGCGCGAGGCCCCGCCTTGCTTCTCTATTCTACCCGCGCGTGCGCCGCGGCGCCCTGGCCAGTTGGCCTGCATTGGGCGGGATGGTCGTCCCTATTCCGCTGCGCTTACCTGCTTACGGCTTGCGCAGCAGATACCAACGGCAGGGGTGGCGGTCGGGGCGGGCGCGCACGATCTCGACAACTTCGAGCGCGGGGGTGAAACGCTGCACAACTTCGTCGTCGCCCATGCCGATGCGCTGTTCCGGCGGGGCAGCGGCGGCAGCGGAGCCGTTGGCCGCAAAAGCGGCAGGAGATTCGGGCACAAGGTCAAAGGCGTAGAGATGGTAGTAACCGCCGCGGCGCAGATTGGCGATAATGCCCGCTGCGAAGCGGTCGCGCAGCGCAGGCGGCAGCCCATGCGAACAGCCGATATCGAGGATGTAGCCGGCCTCGCTGTGCAGCAGCGGCAGGGCGGTGACGTCGGCCTGCACCAGCGCCGCGCGCGGCAGCAAGTCGGGCGCCTGCTCGCGGATGCGCCGCCGTCCGGTGGCCACGGCTTGATAGACGATATCAAAACCGGCCACAGTCAGCCCCAACTGCGCTAAATAGCGTACGTTGGTGCCGGGGCCGCAGCCGATATCCAGCGCCAGCCCGCCGCGCGGCAGCCGGCCCGCCGCCCAGAAGTCCTGCACCTCCGGCGGGGTGATCTGCGTGTCCCAGGGCGTGTTGCCGCCGGCGTAATGCGCTTCCCAGCGGCTGCGCAAGCTCTGGTTCATAGCGGCTGCTCGTCGCCCGGCGCCGGATGCTGCGCCTCCCCGATCTGGTAGAGCATCAGCGGCAGCGAGCGCGGCAGTCCCTCCAGCTCATAGGTGACCTCACCGACCGTCTCCGCCCCCATCTTGGCGTAAAAGCCTTCGGCGTTGGGGTCGGATTCGATCTCGATCTGGCGTGCACCCTGCTCGCGCGCAAGTTGAACAGCGTGCAAGAAGAGCTGACGGCCAACGCCGCCTTGCAGTGAACTCGGCTGCACCCACAGATCGTCCAGCTTGCGGCGCTCGCCGCTGCCCGTCAGGCTGTAGAAGCCGAGAATCACGCCATCGTCGTCAACTGCGGTGTAGAATTCGTTTTCCAGGATAGACTGCTTGCTAATCGTCAACTGGTTGTGCCACAGTTCGATCCACTGCGACGGGTAGCCCCAGTAGCTCTTGGCGGCATGGGCAATCTGGGTGAGGCGCGAGGCCTGTTCCGGACGCGCCCGCACAATTCTAATCGCCATATTCGACAAAATAATCCTGCATAGCCGCTTCCACCACCCGCAGCGCATGTTCGCGGTCATAGGTGCGGTCAACGGTCAAACCGGGCTTCTCGCCGGGGATCAGCTTATAGGTGGCGAAGTAGTGGCGCAGCCGTTCGATCAGGATCGAGGGCAGATCGCCGATGTTGCGCGCCTGGCCCCAGACATTGTCGTTCTGCAGCACGGCGATGATCTTGTCGTCCGCTTCGCCGTGGTCGTTGACATACAGCCCGCCGACTACGTGGGCGTTGAGAATGACCTCCGAGCGGTTGACCGGTCGCTCGCTGAGCACGCAGATGTCGAGCGGGTCGCCGTCGCCCTGGGCGGCGCCGCCCAGTTCGGCCACCAGCTTGTCGCAGTAGGTGCGTGGGATAAAGCCATAGAGCGCCGGCGGCTGGGACGAGGTGCGCTGCGGGCGGTCCACGCGCAGATAGCCGGTCGTCTTGTCGATCTCGTACTTGATCAAATCAAAAGGAGTAATCTCGATATACGCATGCACCACCTCCGGCGGGTTGGGGCCGATTTCCAGCCCATGCCAGGGGTGGGGTCGCCAGCGATAGAAGGGGGGTGGGAACCGTTTGGACATAACCTTCCTTGTTCGTGCGTCTGCCGTGCAGCACGCCCTGTGCGCACAGGGCCATTATGCAACAAAGCGGGCGAGGGGACAAGAAGAGTGGGGGTTTGTCCTCGCGACAGCGGGGCAGTGGCATGTCCCCTTGTCGCCTGACGATTTGCGCAAACGTCGCCTTTGCGCTAACGTGCATCTGTTTGTCCGGCCTGGGCTTTTGGCGAAATGGTGTGACTCTATGCAGCGGTTGGGTGTGTGGAAGGGCCGGAGCGGCTGGCAAATCCAGCAGCAGGAACGCGGCATGTGGGCGGCGAAGCTGTATTATTTCAGCTTTTTTGCCGCATTGGGTGCGATTGCACCCTTTTTTAATATCTTTCTCCAGCAGCGCGGCCTTTCGGGCACCGAAATCGGCCTGTTGGGCAGCCTCGCCCCGCTGGTTTCGCTCTTCGCCAACCCCTTTTGGGGCGCACTCTCCGACCGCTACCAACTGCACCAGGTGGTGCTGGCGATCTGCGTGCTGGCAGCGGGGATTTTGAGTGTGCCCTTTATCTGGCTCAATGGCTTCTGGCCCATCCTCCTGCTGCTGCTGGCGATGATCTTTTTCCGCACTCCGGTGCCGCCGCTGCTGGATACGGCGGTGATGGGGATGCTGGCGCAAAACGGCGCCTCTTATGGCCGCCAGCGGCTTTTCGGCAGCATCGGCTTTCTGCTTACCAGTTATGGGCTGGGGCAGATTATGGCGGCGGACAACCTCGACCTGATCTTCTGGGTGCACGGCGGGCTGCTGGCCCTTGGCTGCACCATGCTCAGCTTCCTGCTGCCCTTTCACCGCCACAATGATGAGTCGGGGGCCAGCCTGTGGCAGGGGCTGCGGCTGCTGGCCGGGCAGCGCCCTTATGTGACCTTTCTGCTCATGACGGTTTTTTTCGGCTTCGGCTCCGCCTGTTTTATGAATTTCGTCGGGCTGCGCCTGCTGTCGCTGGGCGGCGACAGTGGTCAGGTGGGGCTGGCCTTTGCCCTCAACGCCACGACCGAAATTCCGGTGATGTTTATGGGCGCACGGCTTCTTGCCGTCCTGGGGTTGTCCAATATGCTGATCGTAGGTCTGCTGGGGCTGGCCGCCGCCTATTTCTTTGCCGGGCTGGCCGATTCACCGCCGTTGGTGCTGGCGGCGATGGCGATGGTCGGCTTTTTCAGCGGCACCTATTGGATGGCGCTGGTGGGTTATGCCAACCAGAGCGCACCCCCGCAGCTGCGCGCCACCGGCCAGTCGCTGGTCGGCGCAGCCCAGGCGGGGTTGGGCTGGGCCATCGGTGGCGTCAGCGGCGGCATCCTGTGGGATCTGTACGGCGGCACGGCGGTGCTGCTTGCCGCCGGCACCAGCCTGCTGATCGGCGCCGCCATCTTTATCCTCGGCCAACAGAGCAGCCCAGCCGCAAACCGGCAGCCCATCGGCTGACGCCGGCAAGGAGAGTGCGCTATGAGTTCACCGTTGGAGAATATCCTACCCAAAATGGCGGCCACCCACGCCAAACTGGTGGCCTATGTCGCCGGCCTGGATGCGCAGGCGCGGCAGCAAAAGGCTTCCGCCGCCACCTGGGACCCGCGCACCATCGTGGGCCATCTTGTAGACAGTGAGCGCGCCCATCGCCGCTTTATCGAAGCGGTCGCCGGCGACATCCCGCCCGCCAGGCTGGAGAACTTTGACCTTGACGCCTGGAATGCGGCGCGGGCGGCCAAACGCGCCGCCCAGCCGCTGGAGGAGCTGCTTGCCCTTTTGGAACAAGAGCGCCAGACGACAATTGCCGTGCTGCAGGGGCTGCCGGACGACGCCTGGGAGAAACGCGGCGAACATGCCGCCCTGGGCAATGTGACCGTGCTGTTTGTCGCCCGCGTCATCGGGCTGCATGAGCGCGCCCATTTGCAGGAGATGCAGGAGATCAGCGGTTAGGACGGCGCGCGGACGGCGCGCTTTGTCGCCCGCCGGCTATGGACTGAAATGATTGAAGGGGTAAAGGCTGCGGGAAGCGGCAGGCAGTGAACACCCGCCGCTTCCCGTAACTTATCTGCTGGTCAACCGGCCCAACTGGCGATGCCTAGCTCGTTGGGGTGGATCAGGCTCTCTTTGTTGGGGCGCACGCGGATGCCGAGCACGATCTGGCCGCTGCTTTCCGGCTGCAGCGCACACTGGTAGATGGCGGCGCCGTTGTCCCAGCCGCTCTGCTGCATGGGCGTGATCTGCGGGTTGGGCAGTTCGCCGTGGCTGTCCAGCGCACCGCTGACGACCTCCACTGCGGCGTCTTTTTCGGAGACGCCGTTGTACCAGACGCGCGCGCCGATGGTCACGGCCTCGCCCACCGTCACCTGGGTGCTGTCGGGCACGATGGCCTGCACCGCCACCTGGCCCCAGCGCTGGCGCGCCATCTGCTTCCATTGGGTCATCTCACGCGCCAGGGCAAAGTCGCCGGCGGCGTAGGCGGCGCCGGTCAGCGCGGCGGGCAGATAGGCGCGCTCGGTGTACTCCTTGACCATGCGCCGCATACTGAACTGCGGTGTGCAGGTGCGGATTGAATTCTTCATCACCTGCAGCCAGCCCGTGGGCACCCCCTCGGCAGTGCGACCGGCGTAGTAGAGCGGGATGATCATGTCCTCCAGCGTGCTGTAGAGGTTGATGGCGTCCGCTTCGTCCTGCGTCGCCTCATCCTTATACTCGCGTTCTTCGCCGATGGCCCAGCCGTTGAGATTTTGCGGGCTGCCGTCATAGCCTTCCACCCACCAGCCGTCGAGCACGCTGAAGTTGGGCGCGCCGGAGAGCGCAGCTTTCATGCCGGAGGTGCCGCTGGCTTCGTGCGGGCGGCGCGGGTTGTTGAGCCAGATGTCGACGCCGGAGATCAGATGGCGGGCGATGTTCATGTCATAATTTTCGATGAACACAATCTTGCCCCAGTAGTCGGGCGTCTGGCTGAGCTGGTAGATGCGCTGGATCAGCGCTTTGCCCGGCTCGTCGGCAGGATGCGCCTTGCCGCTGAAGATAATCTGCACCGGCTGTTCGGGGTTGTGCAGGATGCGTTTGAGCCGCTCTTCATCGTGAAAGAGCAGCGCGGCACGCTTGTAGGTGGCGAAGCGGCGGGCAAAGCCGATCGTGAGCGCCTGAGGGTCAAGCAGTTGGCCGGCGGCGTTGAGTGTTTTGGTGCCTTCGCCGTGCCGCCGATACATAGCCTGCAGGCGGCGGCGGCTGAAGTCCACCAAAATCGACTTGCGCCACTGATGCACGGCCCACAGCTCCACATCGGGGATGGTTGTCACCTTGGCCCATATCTGCGCATCGTCGATCTCCTCGCGCCAGGCCGGCGGCAGATACTTGCTGTAGAGATCTTTCAGCTCCTGCACCATCCAGGTGGGCGTGTGCACCCCATTGGTGATGGCGGTGATGGGCACTTCTTCAACCGGCGTCTGCGGCCAGAGGAAATGCCACATCTCACGGCTGACATGGCCGTGCAGTTGGCTGACGCCGTTGGCGTAGCCGCTTATGCGCAGGGCGAGTACGGTCATGCTGTACTGGCGGCCCCAGGGTAGCTCTTGGGCGGCGAAATCGATAAAAGCGTTGCGGTCGATGCCGAGCTGGCCCCAATACTGCCAGAAGAACTTTTCCACCAACTCAAAGGCGAACGAGTCGTTGCCGGCAGGCACCGGCGTATGGGTGGTGAAGATCGTCCCGGCGCGCACCGCCTCCACCGCCTCGCCAAAGCTGAGGCCCTGGCTTTGCACATACTCGCGCACCCGTTCCAGCCCCAGAAAGGCGCTGTGGCCCTCATTCATATGCCAGACGGCGGGGTCATAACCCAGGGCGCGCACCGCGCGCACGCCACCGATGCCCAGCACTACCTCCTGGCTGATGCGCATTTCGCGGTCGCCGCCATAGAGGCGGGCGCTTAACTCGCGATCCTGCGGCGCATTGCGCTCGACATCCGTGTCCATCAGAAAAATAGGGACGCGGCCCACCTGGATGCGCCAGACTTTGGCATAGACCGTGCGCCCCGGCAGGTCGACGTTGATCAACACAGGCTTGCCCTGCGGGTCCAACGCCTGCGTAACGGGCATTTCGGCAAAGTCGATCTTCTCATAAAATGCCTGCTGCATGCCGCTGTCGTCGATGCGCTGGATAAAATAGCCCTGGGGATAGAGAAAGCCGACGCCGATAAAGGGCAGGTTAAGGTCGGACGCCGCCTTGCAGTGGTCGCCGCTGAGGACGCCGAGACCGCCCGAATAGATGGGCAGCGCCTCGTGCAGCCCGAACTCGGCGCTGAAGTAGGCGATCACCTGGTTGCGCTTGTCGCCGTGCGTCCGGCCGAACCAGGTGGCGGCGGCGGGGTCCATATAGGCGTCAAAGTCGGCCAGCACGGCCGCATACTGCTCGAGAAACTTAGGGTCGGCGGCGGCGGCGTCCAGCTTCTCCTGCTGCACCTTGCGCAGCAGCTTGACCGGGTTGTGGCTGACCGCCTCCCACAGCTCCGGGTCAATGGTGGCGAAGAGCGTCTGCGCCTCGGTTGCCCAACTCCACCAAAGGTTGAAGGCCACATCATGCAGCCGGACAAGCCTGGCGGGCAGCTTAGGGTAGACGGAAATTTTGCCGATGATATTCATATGAAAAAACAATCTCCTTGTTTGAATTTGCTCAAGAAAGCATTTCAAGAGGGGATTGTACAAGCGATTGGCCAGATGAGCGAATGTAGATCGACTTCTGGGGAACGGCTGAAAGCGTCAGGTACAGCCAGGTGTGGCCAGGTGCGGCCAGGCGCGGCGCAGATGGTATGATGGAGGGAAGCAATTTCGGAAATTGGTCGCCGGCCATTTTTGCTGGGAACAGCGTAGTGCCCGCGGCTCTGCTATGCTGAAAGATGAGGAGGCGATGATGGCGCTGCAACTGCCCGGCACGACGATGGATGAAGAAACCAAACGCACGGCACGCGTGCTGCAGATGCTGCTGCTGATCGCCTCTTCCCCCGAACGCTACACGCGGAAACAGTTGGCGGAGAAGTTCGAGATCGGCGAGCGCATGGTGACGAAGGATCTGTCGATCCTGCGCCACGGGCTGCGGCTAGATCTGCGGCACACGCCGGAGGGCTACTATTTTGCCGAGACGCCCAATCTGCCCGCGTTGCAGTACAGTTTTGCCGAGGCGCTGGCCCTGCTGACGGCCGTACAGGCGGCGCAGCAGGCGCTGGGCGCAGGTGGGCCGGATTTGGCGGCGGCCATCGCCCGGCTGGAGGCGCTCTTTCCGGCCGAGTTTCTGCCGCTGCTGCGGCGGGCCACTGCGCCCTCGGCGCGCGGCGAAAGCGAACAAGGCCACCACCGCCAGCAGATGCTCAACTATCTGCTGCGGGCGCTGGCCAATCTGCAAAAGGTGGATATTCTCTATGAGACGGCCTCGCGTGGGGGCGACCTGACGCAGCGGGTGGTGCGCCCGTATGCCGTTATGCCCTATGTGCGCTCGTGGCAGCTTGTCGCCTACTGCGAGCGGCGGCAGGCGGTGCTGATGTTCAAGATCGACCGCATCCAGCAGGCGCGCATTCTAGCCGACGCCTACGCCATCCCGCCCAGCTTTTCGCTGGACGAGTACATGGGCAGCACGTGGGGCGTGTTGCGCACCGCCGGCGGCCCGGTGGAAGAGGTGCAGCTGCTGTTTGACGCCGAGGCTGGGCGCTGGGTGGCGGAGGAAGAGTGGCACCCTTCGCAGCGGGTCGAGCATCTGGAAGATGGCCGGCTGCTCTTCCAGGTGGAGGTCGCCGTCAGCGCCGAGTTTGTCAAGTGGATCGTGCGCTACGGGCGGCAGGTCAAGGTGCTGGCCCCCACCCACCTGGCGCAGACCGTGCACGCCGAACACTGGGCCGCGGCGCTGCAGTATATGGAGGGGGCGGAGTGAATACCGGGGCCGCTGGGTAGCGCTGCGCAACGGCAAATTGCTTGGCAGCGGTGCAGGCTTTGAGGAGTTGATTACTCGCTTCGGCGCCAAGCCGGAAATTCTATATAGACAGGTAACGTAATCGGGCGCTCTCCCGCCCTACTTTTACGCCCATAATGGATGTTCCACAATTGAATCCACCCATTGGCAACGTGTATCCTCGGCAACCGCCCCCCATTGCGACGATTTCCGCCCGTCACGCTGCAAGCGTGACCTACATACTTCAGACTCCTGTCACTCCCGTAGGTCCACGCTTGCAGCGTGACACTGCACCCTATGCAGTCGGTTGGGATGAATAATATATCGGCACTTTGTCCCGATGTCATATCGGCACTTTGTCCCGATGTCGTATCGGCACTTTGTCCCGATGTCGTATCGGCACTTTGTCCCGATGTCGTATCGGCATTTTGGGCGGATATCGTATCGTCCTCTCCACCCGCTCTGAAATAGGTGGGAGCGCTGGTGTATTACAGTGGAAAATCGCTTAACCCCCTCCCCTCTACCCCAGGGGAATTTTATCGTCCCCACTCCCCCTGGGGTAGGGGGTTTTAGCGCCTTTTCCACCTGTTTTCGGCCTGCTTTTTGCCTTTTTTGCCCCGATTAATATCCGACTTATATCACTCTATTCAATCGCCCCCAACAGGCGCATAGTGTTCTCAACGCAATACGCGCCGCGCAACGCTAAAGCTGCTGCGGCTTTGGAAAGATGAGGAGAGACACGATGGCCTTCAAGATTCACCCGCGCGGCGAGCGCCCCGACTGGGCCACCCCCGCCCCGGATGCGCTGCCGGCAGGCACGGACGAGCGCGCCTACGCCGCCATCCGCCGGCTGCTGGGCGGCGAGAACGCCGACTTCCTGGCGGGCAAGCCGCTGGTCGACTTCGGCCGCTGGACGCAGACGCTGCGGCTGCTGCTGGCCGCCCACGACGAGGGCGGCACGGA
>JBBRBX010000067.1:0-32656 GCA_038205395.1 Caldilineales bacterium | reverse complement strand
GTCGCCCCCCTCCACCCGGCGGAGGATACACACGTGCGCTGTGTGGGGGAACCGGCGCGGGTGCCCCCACACTGCTCTTC
Organism: Caldilineales bacterium; assembly: GCA_038205395.1. Taxonomy (GTDB): domain Bacteria; phylum Chloroflexota; class Anaerolineae; order Caldilineales; family Caldilineaceae; genus Fredericiella. Next base: position 32,576 of record JBBRBX010000067.1, on the reverse strand, counting down.
AATCCTGCTTACCCTGTCGTACCGCCGCCGCCCGGGTCCGCTATCTGCATGCCCGCATCGGGGTGCTGGGATAGACTGGATGAGGACGGGATGCCGCCGAACAGGCCGGCTGCCCAGATGGCGGCGGCCAGCGCGCCTGCCAGCAGGCTGAGCCACAGGGTGCGCGTGGTACGCGATGTGCTTGCACGCATGTCAACTGCCTCCTTATGCTGAAGGCCCGTTGGCTGGGGATCCCCGCCGCTGCTTGCGGCGCACGCGTGTCCCCAACGAGCAAGTCTGTTTGAAAACGGGCAGCGTCCGGACGCTGTACTCTAGAAGATGCACGCCCGCGCGTTTTTCTTTCACGCGCGGCAAAACAGCCGCAATCTCCTTTTGCGCTATAATGGCCTTATCGCTATATCCGCTTTTCCCACCTGCAAGCAGCAAATGGGGCAATCGCATCCAGCAAGGAGCAGACAATCATGGCCATGCGGGCTGACTATATTTGGATGAATGGGAAGATCATTCCCTGGGAGCAGGCGCAGGTGCACGTGTTCACCCACGCCCTGCACTACGGCAGCAGTGTCTTTGAAGGCATCCGCGTCTACGAAACGAGCAAGGGGCCGGCGCTGTTTCGCGGGCGCGAGCATTTCGAGCGGCTGCTCTACAGCAGCAAGGTGGCGCGTATTCCCGTCCCCTACAGCGTCGATGAATTTCTGCAGGCCACGCAGGATGTTCTGCGCGCCAACCAGCAGCGCAACGCCTATATCCGCCCACTCATCTTCCGCGGCTATGACACGCTGGGCGTCGATGGCCGCAACTGCCCGGTGGAGGTGATCGTGGCCTCGGTGCCGTGGGGCGCCTATCTGGGCACGGAAGGGCTGGAGAAGGGGGTGGATGTGCAGGTGAGCAGTTGGCGGCGCATGGCCCCCGACACGCTCAGCGCCCTGGCCAAAATCGGCGGCCAGTATGTCAACAGCCAGAATGTCGTCATGGAGGCGCGCGACAATGGCTTCAGCGAAGGCATTGCGCTGGATGTCAACGGCTATGTCAGCGAGGGGTCGGGCGAGAATATCTTTTTGATCATCAAGGGGCAGATCTGTACGCCGCCCCTGGGCAACAGCATTCTGGGCGGCATCACGCGCGACTGCGCGACGACGATCGCCCAGGATTTAGGCTACACGGTCAAGGAGACGGTGATCCCGCGCGAAATGTTGTATATGGCCGACGAAATCTTCTTCACCGGCACCGCCGCCGAGATTACACCGGTGCGTTCGGTGGACCGGCTGCCTGTGGGCGCGGGCGCACGCGGGCCGATCACGCAGCAGATTCAGGCGCGCTTCTTCGGCATTGTCGAAGGCACATTGGAGGACCAGCACGGCTGGCTGACGCCGATGGCGTAGACGCCCTTCTCACGCCTGAACCCTATCATCGCTTGTCCAACTGCGGCAGGTACAGATGCATGGTCAGATATTCGGGGATGCCGTCGCCGTTGCCGTCCACCGGAATTTCTAAGTCGCCGGCCTCCATGCTGTCGGGAATGCCGTTGTTGTTGGAGTCCAGGTCCAGATAGTTCGGGATGCCGTCGCCGTCGGGGTCGCCGTCGCCTTCTACCACGTCTGGGATGCCGTCACCGTCGGAATCAAGCAGCGGCGTAGGCGTCGCTGTCGTGGGGGTCTCCGGCGTAGGAGTCTCCGGCGTAGAAGTCTCCGGCGTAGGAGTCTCCGGCGTAGGAGTCTCCAGCGTGGGGATCGGCGTGACGGTGACGGGCGGCGTGGGTGTCTCTGTGGTCGTGGGCGCCGGCGTGATTGTGCCGGTCGGGATGCCGGTTGGAGTAACGGTGCCGGTGGGCGTCAGCGTGCCGGTGGGCGTAGGGGTAACGGTAGCTGTGCCCTCCGCCTGGCGTGTGATTTTGACCGAGCCGTCGCCGCTGCTGCCGGCTATGCTCTGGCCGCTGGGGCCGCCGAAGCTGATGGCCGGATAGGACGAGAAGACGATGGGGCTGATGCGGCTATTGTCGGCGGCGGCGGGTTCGCAGACGACGTCAAAGCGCAGCGCCAGCAGCGGGCCATTGGGCAGGCTTGCCAGCGGCGGGCTGTAGTCCATGATGACCACGTCCAGTTCGCCGTCGGCGTCGCCCGGCTCGAACGCAATCGAAGGCGAGAACTGCGCCGGCAGCACAAACTGGGCGGCGTCGGGCAGCCCATCACCGTCGGCGTCGCTGTCGTTGAAGGCCAGGCACTGCGGGTCGATGTCGAGCGAAAAAATCACGCCCGAAATGCTCTCGCCGTCGCTGTCCAGGTTAATGGTGACGATGGCGCTGCCGCCGACCACGGCCGGGATGCGGTCGGGGATGTCGAGCAGCGGCTGGCCGCCGGCGGCCAGCGCGCGCCCGGCGGGCGGCGCCACCAGCGCCAGCACCAGCAGCAGCAGCACCAGCAGCCGGCCAGCCCGCCACCGATTTAAATCGGTGGCTAGCGAGATGCGAAACCCACCGAGGTGGGTTGCCGCGCGGCGAGACGGCTCCTGTAGCAACCGGTTTTCAACTGATTTTGCATGGGGTAGCCACCGACTTGAATCGGTGGCGGGTCTGTTGTTCATAGCTTCACCTCAGAAAAGGGGGCGGGCAGTGGATGCGAAGGGGATCGCATCCACTGCCCATCTCTGCTAATGACCGGTTGGCCGGTTTAACGCCTAGTGCGCGATGGCCGGCAGATAGAGCGAGCGGCCTGCGCTCACACCCTCACCGTTGACTTCGACCTCGACCGGCGTGTTGCTGCCGCTGTCGTTGCCGAGCGCGGTATCGGCCAGGCTGACGCCCGCCAACGGCTCATCACCGATGGCCTGCAGCCGCACGGTCGCCACGACACCGTCGGCAATCGCCGGCAGCGGCAGGCTCAGGCCATACACTGCAATCTGGATGCGGCCCGCCGCGGCGTCTACGTTGACGGAACGATTGAACGCGCTGCCGGTGGCGAAGCGCACGGCGTCGGGGATGCCGTCGCCGTCGGCGTCAGTGGCGTCAAGGGCAGCGCGCGCCGGGTCGTAGGTCAGCGTGAAAGCTGCACCGGCGACCGTGGCGCCCTTGCTTGTAAGCGTGACCGGCACGTCGATGCTGCGACCATCCAAGACGGGGGCGATGCCCAGCACGGACGGCTCGGCGGCGGCGGCAGCCGTGAAGGAGCCGGTTGTGCAGGAGCTGTTGCCGAAGACGACCAGCACCGTACAGACCACATCCGCCACGTCGATGTACTTGCTGGCGTTGGCGTCGCAGCCGATCGGGCTGCCGGGGAAGGTGCTCTTGGGCGCTTCCAGCCACCAGGGCGCATCGGTGTCGAAGGTTTCGAGTACGATGGCGGAGAAGTCACCGGCGTTGACAAAGCCGTCGCTGTTGCAGTCGCCGCGTGCGCTGTCGGAGATCACCAAGACCTTGCCGTCGACCGTTTCCAGCGGCAGCGGCAGGGTGCCGTTGTTGAGGCTGGCGGCGCTGAAGGCGAGCGGGACGCTGGTGCCGGACGGGCAGCCGGGGTTGGCTTTGAAGTTGATCGTGACCAGCGGGTTGTTGCTGAACGGCCCATTGGTGTTGACCGTGACCACACCGCCTGCCGCGCTGCCTGTGCCGCCGCTTGTGCTGACATAGGTCAGGCAAGCCGCATTGTAGGTGACGCCGAAGCCGGCTGCGGTGGGGGTGTTGCCGTTGGCGGTGAAGACCACAGGCACGCCGAAGGTCTCATTGTGGCGGGCGACCAGGTCGATGCTGATGCTGAGCTTGGAGTGGTCGAGCACATTGACCACGAACTGCTTTTCCACAAAGGCGGGCGGGGCGCCGCTGTCGCTGCTGCGCACGCGGATGTAGAAGATCGACTGCACGCTGTAGTCAAACATGGCGGCGGTCTTGAGCTGGTCGCCGGCGATGCCGAACTTGCCGTTGTCGGCGGCGCCGTCGCCCGGCACAAGTGCGTAGCTGTGCGTCTGGGTGGTTTCGGGGTCGCCGCTGGTGGTGAAGCTTCCCACCACCGTGCCGACGGCTGCGCCTTCGGCCACAACATGGTTGGAGAGGGTGATGGCGGTGGGCGGCTCGTTGACATCCATAACCGCAATGGCCAGCGCGCTGGTGAAGAGGCCGCCCTGGCCGTCGTCAGCCATGACGCAGATGCTCTTGCTGCTGCCCGCTTCGTAGTCGAACACGGCGGCGCTCTTCAGCGTGGCACCGTCGATTATGAATCCGGCGTTGTTGGCGTCGCCGCCGGAGCAGCCGGCCACCAGCGTGTAGACGGGCGGGTTGCCGTCGGGGTCGGTGACGGAGAGCGCACCCACGGTTGTCCCGGCGGGCGCATTCTCGGCCACCGTGTTAGCGCTGAGAAGGATGGCCGTCGGCGCGGCGTTGTAGTCCAGCAGAAGCGGGTCGGCGCTCTGGGTGGCGCGATAGGATGCGCTGCCGTTGGCGGCGCTGAAGGTGGCGGCGGGGGCCGCTGAGAACTTGACAAAGGTGCTGTGGTCGTTCGGACCTTGGCAGGCGGCCAGGATGTCAAACTTGATCTTGAGGATAGCGCCGGCGGGCAATGCTGCCAGCGGCGGCGTCACATCCCATATTGCCACATCCAATTCGCCGTCGACATCGTTTGTGTCCAGCATGATGCTGTTGACAAAGCCGCCGGGCAGACCGCTGATGGCGTCCGGGATGCCGTCGCCGTTGGCGTCTGCCGGGTTGATGCTGAGGCAAGCTGTGTCGTAGTCGAGCGAGAAGGCTGCGCTGCTCAAGCTGCCTGCCGCCGGCATAAGGTTGACCGGCAGCGTAAAGCTGGTGGCGCCGGTGGGCAGATCAATCGGATCAGCAGGCACAATCAGCGCTGCCACAGGGGACTGGCCCAGCCACGGGTCAAAGTCGATAGAGCCGCTGGCTGCGTTGCGCACTGCTTCGCCGCTACCGCCGCCGTCGCCGCTGGGGCCGGAGGCAGCGCCCCACCAGTTGTACTCGGCGTTGACCGCAGCCTGCGAGTAATTGATGAGACCACCATAAGCCGAGCCGTCCGAGCCGGTATAGGTCTTTCCATTGCCATAGATCGAGGCGTTGTGGATGGCCACGTTGGTCGGGCTGTTGTTGTTCTTGCCTGGTTCGCCTACGCGGATGCCGCGCTCGTTGCCGGTGAAGATGCCGCCTTCAATGGTGACATTGGTCAGGCTGGCCGGGTGGGCGCCATAGGTGTCACCGTCATCGCGTGCTTTGATCATCAAGGCCGCGCCGTGCATAAAGCCCAGCCCGTTGCCGCTCATCACCAAGTTTTGGAAGGTCAGGTTCTGATAGGCTTCCTGGCCCTTCAAGTTGATGTCGATGCCGCCATTCCAAATATTATTCCAGTTGGGTTGGCCGCCGTTGTTCGTAACCACGCAGTTGACAAAAGTAGCGTCGGACAGCTTTTCAGCATAGATGCCTTTGAAGCCGTTATCCACAAAGCTGGTATTGGCCACATAGACATTCTTGACGTTGCTGCCGCCGGGGCCCCAGTCGCCATCCTTGGCAAAGTACCAGCCGTGGTCGCACTGGCTGAAGCCGCTGTCGATGACCGTGAGGTCAGAGACGTTGGTGGTGGTGGCGACCTTTAAGCAAACTTCGCTTTCGACATTGGTGCCTGGAGAGCCGACAACCTGCACATTTTCCATGCGCACATACTGCGCATTGCCTAGCGTGATGCCATACTGGCTGACCGGTTCAATGCGCAAATTTTTGAGCAAGATCGGGTCGCTGTTGGACGCGCCGCTGCCCGACAATGCCAGCGCAGAGCCGTCCGCTGCCCGGCGCAGCACCGTGTTGGTGGCGGGGTCGCTGCCGGAGCCGGCGCCCATCAGCTTGAGATGCTTACTGACGGTGAGGTTCTCGGTGTAGAGACCCTTGGCGATCAGGATGCTGTCTCCGGCGGCCGCATTGTCGATTTCCGGCTGCACCAATGCACCGATGCGACGAGCGTTTTCGATCAAGCTGCCGCCGTTGGTGTACGAGTAGGGGCGAACGTCAAAGCCGGGCTGAGACGAGCCGACCAGGGTCACAACGGCGCGGTCAAAGCTGTTGTCGTTCCAGTAGGACTGCCAGTCGAACTGGGTGTTGTCATAGTTGCCGCGCACCCGGATGTACTGTTCGCCGCCGCTGAACTGGTTGCCGGTGATGACGGCGCCGCTTACCGGGTAGACGTACCAGCCTATGGTGGGAACCGTGCTGCTGAAGCTGATGGCAGTGCGCGGCTGGCTGCTGGTCATGACAAACTTGTTGTTTTTAATCTGGCGACTGCTGACAGGGCCGGAATAGCCGGCGCCGCTGGCAATATCGAGCGTTGCCGCCAGTTCAAAGAGGTTGCCTTCGACTATATAGCTTTTTACATAGGAGCTGTTGGCGCCTGTGTCAAAGCGCCAGTCATTGAAGTAGACGGAACCATTCAGAACCGCAATGCGTGAATTCTTGAGGGTAAAGTTGTCGCCGATGATTTCAATGGTTTTGTTCTCGCCGGACGCATTCGGCCCGAACTTCAGGCCGGCCATTGTAACACCGTTGCCTTCCACAAACACGCCGCTGGGGCCAAACCCGTTGGTGGCATTGGTTGTGACGTAGGCCAGCGTTGCCGCCGCATCGGTGATCGGCGTGCCGGTGGCGTCCACTCCCTGGAGCAGCAGGTTGTCGCGATCTTTGCTGATAAAGATGCCGAACTGGTAGGTGGCGCCGTTGAAGATGGTGCTGCCGGCAGCGGTTTCGCTATAGCTGCCGGGGTAAATGTTGATGGTGTCGCCGGGCGCAGCCGCGTTGATGGCGGGCTGGATGTGGCAGTAGGTAGGGCCGGCATCGTTACAACCGGGATCGTCGTTAACGGTAAGCGTGGCGGCAAAGGCCGGAACGGAAAAGACGAAAACAGACAGCAGCGCTGCGATAACCGCAAAAAACAGCGCGCGCGAGCGTGACCTTGGGGTATCGGCCCAGGTAGACATTCGGGAAGTCTCCTTATAAGCAATGAAACGGAAATGCAAGGGAATTAGGGAATAAACTCAAATGATGGGGTAAAACGTTTGGGGTTTTGGGAGTCGGGTTCCTCCTCGCTGAGAAGCCGTTTTCGCAATGGGTGAATACTTACAAACCTGCGACCAGCATAGCACCACCCGGCGGCGGCGTCATCACCTCCAAGCTGACAAAATGATTACAAAAGTAAGCTTCGTCAGGCAGTTTTTGCGCCGCTACTCGAGTAATGGGCACTTTGTCCTGAAAAAGACGGGACAAAGTGGTAATGTTGCCTGTAAACTGGAAATAGCCGCTAAAGTACACTCATGAACACCCCCGTAGGTCACGCTTGCAGCGTGACACTGCTTTGCCGGCCGGCAGAACTGCCCGTCACGCTGCAAGCGTGACCTACATGCTGCACTACAGGCTGGCCGGCAAAGTGACAGTACATGCACGCCACCTCCCGTGGGCCTCACGCGGCGGCTATGCTACAATGGCGTTTCGACGCGCACTGATTTTCCGTGGTTTTCCGTGGGTAGGATGCCAAGTTATGAACAAAATGCGATTGTTTGCCGCAGCGTACAGCCATCTCTCCATCGATGTGCTCAATTCTTCGGTGCCCATGATCCTGACCCTGGCCGCCGGCCAGTTCAACCTCTCCATCGCCCAGATCGGGCTGGGGGCCATGCTCTACCAGGTAATGGCCGCCATGAGCCAGCCGCTCTTCGGCGGGCTGACCGACAAGCTGCGCGGGCGCTGGGTGGGGCCGCTGGGTGTACTGTGGACAGCCGCCTTTTTTGCCGCCGCCGCTTTTATGCCCAACTACACCTGGTTTATCTCCTGTCTGATGGTGGGCGGGCTGGGCAGCGGCGCCTTCCACGCCGCCGGCATGGTGCACGCCGCCACCTCCGGCGGCAGCAAACCGACCACCTCCACCTCCTATTTCTTCCTGGGCGGGCAGAGCGGGCTGGCGCTGGGTCCCATCATCGCTGGGCTGCTGGTGGCTCCGCTGGGGCTGATCGGGATGCCGATCATGGCCACCGTGGCGCTGCCGGCGGTGGTGATGATGTTGATCTTTATGAACGACACCCTGCCGGCGGCGCAGCATTCCGCTGCGGTTGCGGTTGACCGTGGGCGGCAGCGGCGGCACGGCGCCACCGCACTTCTCGTCACGGCCTTTGTACTCTTTATCATGCTGCGCTCCGGCACGGCGCAGGGCTTCGCCACGCTGCTGCCCACCTACTTCTCGCAGCAAGGCTATGCGCCCGCCCAGTTTGGCGTGATGTTGGGCGTCTTCAGCTTCTCCGGCGCGCTGGGCACGCTGATCGGCGGCTATCTGGGCGACCGCTATAACCGCCGCCTGATCATGTCGCTGGCCTCGCTGGCGGCGGCCCCCTTTGCCTTTCTCATGCTCTACACCAGCGGCTGGAGCTATTTTGCGGTGGCGATTCCCGCCGGTCTCTTCCTCTCCATGCCCCACAGCATCTTGGTGGTGATGAGCCAGGAGCTGGCCCCCAACCGCCGCGGGCTGGTGGGCGGGCTGGTGTTGGGCTTTATCTTTGCCAGCGGCTCGACGATGGCCTGGCTGCAGTCGATCGTGGCGACCAACACGGGGCTGCAGCCGGTGCTGACGGTGGTGGCCTTCTTCCCCATCGCTGCCGGGCTGATTGCACTGCTGCTGCCCAGGGGGCGGCGGACGGCGGCGCCGGTTCCCACCCTCGCGCCGGCTGCGCCGTCGCCGGCGGCAGATTGAATGGAAACGAGGTGAATATTGTGACAAGTACGCCTTTGCCTGCCGCTGTAGCGGCCCAAACAAGTACCCCGTCCCGCCGCCCCTTCGGGCTGCTGGCGATCATCTTTCTCCAGGTGCTGACGGCGCTGCTCAGCGCGCTGGCGCTGGTGCTGATGGCGGCGGCCATGCTGGCGGTTATCAGCGCAGCCGGTGATGCGACCGCAACAGGCGGCGATTTGCAGTTGTCCAACCTGGACATCTTGACCTTTGTGTTGACCCTGGTGGTGAATGCCATCTGCGCCGTGGGCTTATGGCGGCGTAAGCGCTGGGCCTGGTTCTTGACTATGCTGCAGTTGGGCTTCTTTATGCTCAGCGATCTCTACAGCTATTTCACGGACAGCCCGGTCGCAACCTATGCCTGGTCCATGCTGCTCAATATCTTGATGGTCTTCTATCTCAACCAGCGTGAGGTGCAGAATATTTTTATGCACAAAACGCCGACTCAATCTTCGCCGCCGGTGCAGCCTGTGCAGGAGCAAATATGAACGACCTGGATCTACTGCGCACCTACGAGCCGGTGGTAAAATATACGGCGGGGGAACGATTTCTGCCCAGTGCCGTCGACGGCTATGTGGCGGGCAGCAGCCTGTGGGAAGTGACCCCCAGCCATCAGCGGCGCGAACTTGTGCCGGCGGGCGAATTGACGGTTGCTCGGCTGGCGGAGCAGGAGCAGCCGGCTCCCGGCCACTCGCGCTATCTACGCTTCGTAGGCGAACCACTGGGGGCGCGGGCCTATCAGCGCTGGCGCACGGAGGCGGCCTCGCCCACGTTTCACGCCGCCGGACGGCTGACGCGTGTCGGCATCCCCTCGCGCATTATCAGTTCGATGTTCAACTTTTCACTGCTGGTGCGCGGCGCAGTGCCCGGCGGCACCGCCGCCGCCGCCGATGTGGCGGTGCACCAGATGCGGGCGGACGATCCGCGCCATGTCTACTATGGGCGTGTCCTGCGCCAGGGCGGCTATGTCATCCTGCACTATGTTTACTTCTATGCCATGAACGACTGGCGCTCCGGCTTCTACGGCATTAACGACCACGAAGCTGACTGGGAGCAGTGCCTTATCTATCTGGTGCAAGACACGCAGGGTGAAGAGACGCAGGGCGAAGAGACGCAGGAAGACGTACAGCCGCTTAAGCCGCTGTGGGTGGCCTTCGCCGCGCACGATTACAGCGGCGATGACTTGCGCCGGCGCTGGGATGACCCCGAACTGACGCTGGTGGACGGCTGCCATCCGGTCATCTATGCCGGGGCCGGTTCGCACGCCGCCTACTGTGTGCGCGGCGAATATATCACCGGCGTCGCACCGCAGTTCCTGATGCCGCTGCACAACGCTGTCGTCTGGCTGCGCAAATTCTGGGTGGAGAAGCTGGCGCAGGGCGACAGCACCTCTGTTCATGAGGAGGTGCATTCGCTTTTTCAGATTGCCTTTGTTGATTATGCGCGCGGCGACGGGATGGCCATCGGGCCAGAGCAGGCGGAAAGCTGGTCGCCGATCCTGCTGGATGGGCAGCCGTGGGTCGAGCGCTACCGCGGGCTGTGGGGTGTTGATACGGAGGACCCGCTGGGTGGAGAGCGGGCGCCGGCCGGCCCCAAGTACAACCGTGACGGCAGTGTGCGGCTCTCCTGGTATGACCCGTTGGCGTGGGCAGGGCTGGACAAGACTCCGCCGCCGCAGGATGCACCGCTGGTGCTGGCTGAACGGCTTGCGCATCTGCAGCAGGAACGGGCCGAACTGGAACCAACCATTGCCGCCAAGCGCGAGCAAGTGCGTACACTGGAGATGCAGGCCAATGCTTTGCAGAGCAGCCAGTATTGGCAGACGACGCTGACGGCTCAATTGGCCGCTCTGCACGCGGCGCAGGCCGATTTGCAGGCGCAGACCACCCATTTGCAGTCGCTGCGCGAGTCGCAGGCGGCGTGCGAAGCGCTTGCCGCCCGCATTGCCCGCGGCGAGCAGGGCGACCCACAGGCGCATCTGCGCCGACAACTGCGCCCCGAGCCGCCGCTGCCCGGACAATCGCGCTTGCTGGATCTATGGGGGGCCGTCAGCGGCGCAATCCTGATGGTAGTGCTGCTGCTCTTGATGATCTATGCCCCTGCGCAGTGGTATGTGTGGGTGGTCGTGGCGGTGCTGTTGGCGCTGGGTGTTGAGTCTTGGCTGCGGCGGCGGCTGCCCCAATACCTGCTCAATGTGACGATTTTTCTGGCGTTTGTCAGCCTGGCCGTGCTGCTGGTCGCCTTCTGGCGGCTGGCGTTGGTGCTGGCCGTGCTCCTGCTGGCCGCCGCCATGACGCGCGACAATCTGAGCGAACTGTTGCGCCGCTGATGGGGAGCGCCGAGGAGGTGCGCTAAAGGGGGCGGCTACGTAGTTTTGCTGCATTTTGGATGCGGACAAACGCGGCGGATCGCTTCACAATAGGCACATAAATCCAATCCGGCATCCAGTCGCTGGACAATTTCCCAAAGCGAGTTAAGCCGCCATGCAATCGCAACCTTTTCATGTGCCTCTCGATCAACCGTCTGTGTACCGGATTGTGATTCTTGGCGTCGTTGAAGAGCAACTGCTGGAGCGGCTGGGCGATCTGCGCGCCCGTCGCGAGTGGAGCCAGGCCGGCGAGGAAATCTCCATTTTAACCGGCTATCTGCCGGATCAAGCTGCCTTGATTGGGATTCTGATGCATCTCTACAATCGCGGCTACTGCCTGCTGTCGCTGGAGCGCATGGAGTCTGAGTCGCCGGTGGACAGCCTCAACTAACCAGACTCAGCTAACCGGTCTCAGCTAAGCAGTGCCAGTTCTTCCTGCACATAGTGCAGCACTGCTTCTTCCAGCGCGATTGGATAATCGAAAGCCCACTGCTGCGCTATGTCGCGGCCATACCTGCGCACCAGTTCCGCCAGTGCCAGGTGTGCGCCGGCCAGGCTGGATTGCGACAGTCCTGCCGGCGTCAGCGCACTTTCGATCTCGCTGCGCAGCGCTGCCGGCAGGAATGTGTTGAGTTTTTTCGCCCCTGCATCGCGCGTGATTGCGTAGCCGCGCAGAAAAATATCGAGCAGCAGATCCAACTCCACTTGCAGACCGCGAAAAGCGACAATATACTCTTGGCGGCCAAGCACTGCCGGCAGCAGCGCGATGCAGCGCCAGAACTCTTCGATTTGGCTACACAGGGCTGCCCTTGTCTCGTCGCCTGTATTTGGGCCAGCCTTCGGCCCAAGATTCGACCCAGGAGCCGGTTGTGCGGCGGGCCGCGACAAACGGCCGCTGCGGTCAAAGAGCAGGCGCATTTTGGCCGGCTCGAAGGCGGGCGGCGCGTCGTGCAGCCAGATGTCCAGCCGCACACCATCTTGCGTCAAGGCATTGACCATGCGCCCGTCAAAGAGCAGCTTGTACAGCACGAGCGGACGCAAGGTGTTGAGCCAGCGCTCAATCTGGTCACGAAAGGTCGTTTCGCCGGCAGCAGGCAGCAGGTGCAGATCAATATCCGAGTAGCGGTCAGTGTCGCCGCGGCCAAAGCTACCGGCCAGCCAGGCCGCCTCCACGCGCACATCGTCCGCCAGCCGCGCCTGCAGCCGCAGCAAAAATTCGTCAGGTGTCAGCATGTTGTTTTTATAGCATACGCACGACAAGCCTGTCCAGTGAAGTTGGGGACAGGGCACAGGAGACTACAACAAACCGCAACTTTTTTGCGTATGACAAGGTTGGGCCAAAGGGGTAGCCTGAACGCGTAAAACTGAGTTTCCAAACAAAACTATTTACGATAGGGAGTGTACATCATGGCATCAGCATTAACCGTCTGGAAATTTGAAGACCCCCAAGGCGCGGCGCAGGCATTGGAAACGCTGAAGGGACTGGCCAAAGAGCAGTTGATCACCATCCAGGACGCGGCGGTGGTCTCGTGGCCGCAGGGCAAGAAGAAACCCAAGACCACGCAAGCAGTCAACACCACCGGCGGCGGCGCGCTCGGCGGCGCCTTCTGGGGCATGCTCTTCGGCCTGATCTTCTTTGTTCCCTTCTTCGGGATGGCCATCGGCGCGGCGATGGGCGCGCTGGCCGGCCGCTTCTCGGACTATGGCATCGACGACAAATTCATCGCGTCGGTGCGCGAGCAGGTGACGGAAGGCACGTCGGCGCTGTTTCTGATGAGTGCCAACGCCACGGTCGACAAAGTCACGGAAGCCTTCAAGGGCACCAAGATGGAGCTGATCAAGAGCAACCTGAGCAACGAACAAGAATCCAAGCTGCAGGCTGACTTCGGCGAAGAGGCCTAAATCCTATCCTGGCGGCAGGGCGCAAAACTTGTCTTGCACCCTGCCACCGGCGTCCTTTCATGTTGATCACTGCGGTCAAGGAATGGCGCAAGGAAGAAGACCCTGATGCCCCGCCGCCCAAATGGATGGCGATGTTTAGCGGGCTGTCGACGCGCAAGGCGTTCGGCTTCGGCGCCTTGTTGATGGCCATCTCCGTCAAGCAGTGGGTTTTCACCCTCTCGGCGCTCGCCATTATTGAGGTGGGCGCGCTCGGCCTGGGCGGCGGCGTGCTTGCTTTTTTGCTATTTGTCGTGCTTGCGCAGTCGCTGGTGGTGGCCCCCATCATTGCCTATGACGTGGCGCTCACCAGCTCGGCCCGGCTGCTTGATGCGGCGCAAGGCTGGCTGGAACGCAACAACCGCATCATCGTCATCAGCGTTTCGTTGGTTTTTGGCGTCTGGTTTGTGTGGAGAGGCGTCAGCGGCTTGTTGGGCTGAGGCCGCCGCACGGTTGCCTTTGCCTATGAATCTCCCCATTATGCTGGACAGCCGGCGAAACCCTGGTAGACTAGCCATCAATCAAAAACGTGCAGCAGCACACCAAAAGGACAACATCCACGCAACGAGGGAAATCCATGCCCATCACACCCTATCCCGCCATTGACGACCTGCTGGACAGCCTGCGCACGCATATCCATCAACTGCTGGGGGAGAAGCTGGTGGGGCTGTATCTGTATGGCTCGCTGGTCTCCGGCGAATTTGACCAGGCGCGCAGTGACCTGGATTTGCTGGCGGTGCTCGCCGGCGACTTGATGGAGGCGGAGTTTGCCGGGCTGGAGGCCATGCACCACGCCTTTGCCGCCGCCCAGCCGGCGTGGGACGACCGCATCGAGATCGCCTATCTAACGCAGCAGGCGCTCCAAAACTTCCGCACCCAGCGCAGCCCCATCGCCGTCATCAGCCCGGGCGAGCCGTTTCATTGGAAGGAGGCGGGCAAGGATTGGCTGATCAACTGGTGGGTGGTGCGCAAACAGGGCGTGGCGCTCTACGGCCCGCCGCCCCAGAGCGTGATCGACCCGATCAGCGATGCGGAATTTCTGACCGCCGTGCGCAAACAGGCGGGCGAGTGGCGCAGCTATATCCACGAGATGACGCGGCGCAATTCACAGGGGTATGCCATCCAAACCCTCTGTCGCGCCCTCTATGCCTATACCAATGGCGAACAGGTGGGCAAGCGGCAGGCGTCGCTGTGGGCCGCCGAGCGCCTCCCGCAGTGGGCGCCGCTGATCCACAGCGCCCTGCGCTGGCGCGACGCCCCCAGCGACGAGGGCGTGGACCATGCCGCCACCTTTGCCGAAACCGTGCGCTTTGTCGAGTTCGTGAGCGATCTGATCAACACGCCGCCTACAAGCGACGAACTGCTGTCTAAAAAGCTTTCAGGTCTGCTGTGAAGGCTGTGCGATTTCCCTCTCACAGCCCCCACAGCAGACGAAAGATGCGTCGATCTTCTGGGCTTAGCTCACCGCCCTCTTCGCGGCCGCCTTCAGTTCCTGGCTGCGCTCCTTCATCGCGGCTCGTTCCTTGTCCGTAAATCCCTTTACCTCTAGTACTCTTGCGGGATAGACTCGCCAGTCTCCAGCAGCGTCTTCATGTTGCTGAGGATCCACGTCCAGCCGCCGCCTTGCAGCCCCTTGTAGGTAGCCGTCTCACCCTGGAACTCCTCGTGCACCACAGTTACCTTCGTCACGCCGCCGGGCATCGATTCCAACTCCCACGTCACTTGCGTGGGGGCGTCTTCGTTCATTGGTGGCCAGAGGGAGTGGTACGTGTGCACCAGCCTGTTGGGCGGCTCGGCCGCCACCACCTCACCCTCTACAATCGGCGAGCCGTTCGGCATGTAGTAGGTAAAGGGCGAGCCGGCGGTGAGGTCGGTCTTGAGCGTACTGCCATAATAGTAGCGGGAGGTGAACTCCGGCTTGGTGATCGCCTCCCATACCTGCTCCTGTGGCGCCTTGATAATGATCTGATAAACGAGCTTGGGCTTTGAATCGGTAGCCATACCATTTCCTCCTTCAAGTGCAACTTTGAGATCGGCCAGGGCGCTCGCCCGCACAGCCGAATACTTGTTGATCCAGCGGTCTGCGATGAGCTGGATCGGGACTGGATTCAGATAATGCAATTTCTCGCGACCCACCTTGCGCGTGGTGATCAGCCCTGCTTCCTCCAGCACGCGCAGGTGCTTCATCACGCCGAAGCGCGTCATCGGCAGCTCCGACTCCAGTTCGGTGAGCGTGCGGCCGTCACGCTCAAAGAGGAGGTCGAGCAGCCGTCGTCGGGGGGAGACAGCGAGTGCGCGAAAAACGGCTTCGTCTTCCATAGACACATTATACGTGACCTTTTGGTCACATGTCAAGAGGCAATCTGCGATTCTTCGCGAGTGCGGGGATTGGGAAGCCTGCCTGCCTCTCAAGCCGGCGTGCCTTGGCGTTTGTGATTTTACATTCCAAATGGAGAAGGCGCGACGGTAAGCCGTCGCGCTGGGGTTCTACTATCGACACCGTCTCAGCCGTGATAGATGTTTTTCAGACAGCGTCTAGAAGCCGCGCGCACCGCCGGCGGCCACCAGCAGAAAGCCGATCACCCCGATGATGCCCACCACCAACATAATGTAAAACAGACCCGAATAGTTGTTGCCTTCCATCATGGCCTCCTGATCGTCCCCTTAAATGGACAAGCGTGATGACAGCGCTCCCGGACGGCGGTGCAGGACAGAAGGGGGAGATACTGCGGTTTGCGGTTGTGCCTTGATCATGACGTTTCCGGCAGCGCAAAGGTTACGACCACTTTGTGCTATACTGCTTGTGCCCTGTAGGGCACATTTGCAACCAACCCTCCACCCAATCGACAGACGCTATGGCGCAAGAAACCATTTTCAGCAAGAT
The DNA here is from genome assembly GCA_038205395.1 of Caldilineales bacterium. Lineage (GTDB taxonomy): Bacteria > Chloroflexota > Anaerolineae > Caldilineales > Caldilineaceae > Fredericiella. The sequence goes on along the minus strand of JBBRBX010000067.1, from coordinate 16,639 downwards.
CATCCGCCGCGAGATTCCCGCCCAGATTGTCTATCAAGATGAGATGGTGACGGCCTTCCGCGATATCAACCCGCAGGCGCCGGTGCACATTTTGATCGTGCCCAACAAGTTGATCCCCACCGTCAACGATGTAACGGCGGAGGATGAATTGGCGCTGGGCCGTCTCTTTACCGTGGCGCGGCGCATCGCCGAACAGGAAGGTATCGCCGAAAGCGGCTACCGCCTGCTGGTCAACTGCAACCGCGACGGCGGCCAGGAAGTCTACCACCTGCATATGCATATCTTTGGCGGCCGCCCGCTTGGCCCCATGTTGACGAAACGAGACTGACCTATGCGCGCCATCGGCAGCAGCCTGCCGCGCAGCGACGCCGCCGCCAAGGTGACGGGCGCCGCGCGCTATGCGGGCGATGTAGACCTGCCCAACCAGGCCTGGATCAAGATTGTCTTTGCCGGCGTGCCCCACGCCCGCATCAACGCCGTGGAGGTGGAGGCCGCCCGCGCTGCGCCCGGTGTGATCGCCGTGCTGACGGCGGCGGACGTGCCGGTCAACGCCTATGGGCTGATCATGCCCGACCAGCCGGTGCTGTGTGGAACCGGCAGCAGCGAACTGGCGGCCACCGTGCGCTGGGAGGCGGATCATATTGCCGTCGTGGTGGCCGAAAGCCAGGTGCAGGCCGAAGCCGCCGCCCGGCTGGTCAAGCTGGACGCCACCCCGCTGCCGCTGCTGACCGACCCCTTTGACGCCATGCAGCCCGGCGCGCCCATCCTGCATCCCCACCCCTTCCGCTTCCCCTATGGCGAGCGCGATCTGGACAGCAACGTGCTGCTCGAATACAAGCTGGTCAACGGCGACATCCGCGCCGGCTTTGGCGAGGCCGACGTGGTGGTGGAAAGCGTCTACCGCACCCACGCCCAGGAGCACGCCTATCTGCAGCCCGAAGCCGGCAGCGCCTGGGTGCGCCCCGACGGCCGCATCGAAGTCATCTGCGGCGGCCAGTGGATGCACGAGGAGCGCAACCAGATCGCCTATGCGCTGGAGCTGCCCCCCGACCAGATCGTCGTGCGCTTTCCGGCGATTGGCGGCGCCTTTGGCGGGCGCGAGGATATTTCGGTGCAGATTGCGCTGGCGCTGGCCGCCTGGAAAACGGGCCGCCCGGTCAAGACCGTCTGGAGCCGCGAGGAGAGCATCGTCGGCCACCACAAACGCCACCCGTTTACCATCCGCGCCCGCTGGGGCGCCACCCGCAGCGGCAAGATCGTCGCCGCCCAGGTGGACGCGACCAGTGACTGCGGCGCCTACGCCTACACCAGCACCAAAGTGCTGGGCAACGCGCTGCTCTCCGTGCTCGGTCCCTACAACATCCCCCATGTAGATGTGACGGCGCGCACGGTCTACACCAACAACACGCCCTCCGGCGCCTTCCGCGGCTTTGGCGGCCCCCAGGGCCATTTCGCCGCCGAAATGCAGGTCAACAAGCTGGCGGATATTTTGGGCATCGACCCGGTGGAGCTGCGGATGCGTAACTTGTGGCGCGATGGCGACAGCCTGCCCACCCGCTCCCCGCTGCCCGCCGGCGTCACCGCCGTGGAGACGCTGCAGGCCGCTGCCGAGCAAGTGGGCTGGCGGCAGACGGCGGAAGAGGGCTGGCGGCATACAGCGCGCACGCCCGTGGCCGCCCCGCCGCGTTCGGCGCTGACCTCGCTGGAGGCATCACAAGGGGCAACCGCCGGCGGCTTGGGGCTGGCCGTCTGTTTCAAGAATGTCGGCTTCAGCCTCGGCTTTCCCGAAGCATGCGCGGCTTGGGTGGAACTGTACGGCGGCGACAGCATCGAGCGGGCGGTCGTCGCCTGCGTGGGAGCCGATGTCGGCCAAGGTGCGCATACGTTCTTCCAGCAGATCGCCGCCGCTGCGCTCGACCTGGAGCCGGCGCAGGTGGAGGTGCGGCATGAGGACACCGAAGTGGCCGGCTCCAGCGGCAGTGCGTCGGCCAGCCGCATGAGCTTTATGGCGGGCAGCGCTATCAAGGGGGCCGCCGAGCGCGCCCTGCTGGAATGGCGCAATGAAGAGCGCCCGGCGCGCGCCGACTATGTATTTCACCCGCGCCCCACCACCGCCTATGACCGCACCACCGGCGCGTCTGACCCCAACATCACCTATGGCTACTGCGCGCAGGCCGCCGAGGTGGAGGTGGAGATGGACACCGGCTATGTCACCGTCAAGCGGCTGGTCAGCGCCAATGACGTGGGCAAGGCGGTCAACCCCGTGCAGGTCGAGGGGCAGGTGGAAGGGGCGGTGGCGCAGTCGGTCGGCTGGACGCTGCTGGAGCACTATATGCAGAAAGAGGGCCGTGCCGTCACCCAACGGCTCAGCACCTATCTCATCCCTACCGTGCTGGATGTGGCCGAGGTGGTCGAGCCGTTGATTTTGGAGATTCCCGACCCGCAGGGGCCGTTTGGCCTGCGCGGTATGGCGGAAATGCCTTTTATACCGACGGCGCCGGCCATCGGCGCCGCGATCCACGCCGCCACAGGCGTGTGGATCGACGAATTGCCATACACGCCGGAGCGCGTGTGGAAAGCCATCCAGGGAAGTTGAAGGAAGATAATGGATCAGACGGGAAAACCATTTCGTTGGGGAATTCTGGGGCCGGGCGGCATCGCCCGCAAGTTTGCCACCGGCTTGACGGTGCTGCCTGACCATAAGCTGGTGGCGGTCGGCTCCCGTTCGCAGGCCAATGCCGACCGCTTTGGCGACGAGTTTGGCGTAGCGCGCCGCTATGCCGGCTACGAACAATTGGCGGCGGACCCGGAGATCGACGCCATCTATGTGGCGACGCCGCACTCTTTTCACAAGGAGCACACGCTGCTCTGCCTGGCGCATGGCAAGCCTGTGCTGTGCGAAAAACCCTTTGCGCTCAATGCCGCGCAAGGTGAGGAGATGGCGGCGGCGGCGCGCGCGGCGGGGCTGTTTTTGATGGAAGCGATGTGGACCCATTTTCTGCCGCTGCTCGTCACCACCTGCCAACTGCTGGCGGAGGGTGCCATCGGTGCACCGCGTATGCTGCAGGCCGATTTTGGCTTTCGCGCCGCCTTCAACCCCAGCGGGCGGCTCTTCGACCCGGCTCTGGGCGGCGGCGCGCTGCTCGACGTGGGCGTCTATCCGGTGGCGCTGGCGCATATGCTGTGGGGCGAGCCGAACCGCATCGCTGCGCTGGCCACAGTAGGGGCCAGCGGCGTAGACGAGGAGACCGCTATCCTGCTAGGCTACACTGGCGGCGAACTGGCGCTGCTTTCCACGACAGTGACCACCAATACCCCGCACGAGGCGACGCTGCTGGGTACGGACGGCTGGCTGCGGCTGATGCCGCCGTGGTGGGCTGGTCAGGAGCTTCTGCTGCAACGCAACGGCCAGCCTTCGGAGCGCATCGTGCGCCCGTATCTGGGCAACGGGTATGGGCACGAAGCGATAGCCGTGGCGGATGCTGTGTGCGCCGGCCTGGGCGAAAGCGACGTGATGCCACTCTCCGCCAGCCTGGCAATCCTGCGCACGCTGGACGCCGTGCGCGCGCAGATCGGCGTGCGCTATCCGAGCGAGTAATGGCTTCGGCTCGCTTTTGCCGGCGCCCCATCCTCGCGGGCCGCGCCGCAAAGTAGCCGATTTGCCGCCCATCAGGTAGAGTGCTGGCCATGCCAAAGACGCTTCGTTTGCCGGATCGCGGCTATATGCGCCGCCTGGATGTCGAGAATATTTTGCGCCGGCTCTACGCGCTGCAATGCGTGGAGCTGATCGGGATGAGCAATGTCGGCAAGTCGGCCCTGCTCCAGCTTCTGGCGGACCGCGATGTGTGGAGCCAGGAGCTGGGCGAAGCGGGGCGCGATTTCTTCCCGGTCTATGTCGACTGCAACCGCATGTTGAGCCTCAACGAGCAGGGCTTCTGCGAGCTGGTGCTGCGCTGTCTGCAGGAGTGCAGCCCGCAGTTGGCGGCCTCGGACGAACTAGTGGCGGCCTACAACACGGTAGTCGCCCCCAGCAGCGATTTTCAGGTGCCGCTCAGCTTCAGCCGCGGGCTGGCGGCGGCGCTCAAGCAAAGCGAGCGCAAGATCGTGCTGCTGCTCGACGAGTTCGACGACCCCTATGTGCACGTCGACGCGCGGGTTTTTCTCAACTTGCGCGCGGTGCAGGATCGCCACAGCAGCCAACTGGCCTTTGTCACCGCCACGGGCCGCCCGCTGTCGGTTCTGCACAGTGAATCACGCCACGGCGAATTTGCCGAACTGTTTAGCAACCGCAGTTGGTACCTGGCCCCGCTCACCCGTTCCGACACCGATTTGCAGGTGCGGCGCTTTGCCGAGGCCTATGAGGCGGAATTCAGCCCTGACGATATGGCCTTTATCTACCAGTGGAGCGGCGGCCACCCGCGCATGGCGGAGGGCATCTGCCAACTGCTGGCGGCGGCCAACGAGGAAGACGGCCCCGCCCAGGCCGAGGGGCCGGCGCGCTGGCAGTTCCACGGCCAGATGGCGCTGCGTCTGCAAAGCGATCCCTATCTAAATGACGAATGCTGCAAGATCTGGAACGAATGCAGCGCCGAGGAGCAGGCGGAGCTGGCGGCGCTGGAAATTGCCGGCCACCAGCCCGACGCGGCGGTCGTGGCCGAACTGCTGCGCCGCTACGTGCTGGTCAACGTCGAGGGGCGTCCACAGCTTTTTGCCCGTCTGCTGGCGGCCTACGTGCAGCGCATCTCCCTCCCGCCGCAGCCGCTGAACGCCTCACTCTGGCTGGACGCGGCCAGCAGCGCCGTCACCGTCAACGGTCAGGAGGTCGAGGGGCTGACCGCGCTCGAATACAAGCTGCTGCTCCTGCTCTTCCAGAACCGTGAGCGGTTGATGGACAAGTATCAGATTGTCACCTCTGTGTGGGGCGAAAGTTATATTGACGAAGTAGATGACGCTCGCGTCGAGAAGCTCATCAGCCGCCTGCGCCAGAAGATCGAACCCGACCCCGCCAACCCCCAATTCCTGACCACCGTACGCGGGCGCGGCTACAAGCTGGCAGTCGGCGAATAAGGACGCACGCCGCCGCCGACGACGGTCAACAACTGCGCCTGGCTGCGAAAGGCCGGCGTGAAGTCGTCCCAGTCGGTGGTGGTGAGGATGGCCTGATCCACGTCGCCCAGCACCTGCAGCAGCAGGGCGCGGCGCTGAGCGTCGAGTTCGCTCATCACATCGTCCAGCAGCAGCAGCGGCGCGGCGCCGGTGGCCTCGGTCATGGCGCGCACTTCGGCCAGCTTGAGCGCCAGGGCGGCGCTGCGCTGCTGGCCGCGGCTGCCGAAGAGACGCAGGTCGCGCGCGTTGACCACAAAGCGCAGGTCGTCGCGGTGCGGCCCATACAGCGTGGTGGCGGAGAGAAGCTCACGCGCGCGGCGGGTGGCCAGCTTGCGTAGATAGGCCGCCGCCACCTGCTCCACCGCCAGCGGCTCGCGGTTGACGCCGCCGCTAAGGCCGCTGCGAAGCTGTTCGTACTCGTGTTCGGCCAGGTTGCCGGGGTTGAAGCTGGAGAGGTAGTGCAGCTCCAATTGCTCGCGCTCTCCGCTCAATTCGGCGTGGCGCAGCCGTGCCGTCCGCTCCAGCTCCAGCACAAAGGCATGGCGGCGCACGACGATCAGCGCACCCTGCTGCACCAGCCGCTCGTCCCAGAAGGCCAACTGCGCCGCCACCGCCGGCGCGCCGGCGCTGACGCCCTGGTCGCGCAGGCTGCGCAGCAGGCTGTTGCGCTGCGTGACGACCTGTTGATAGGCGGAGAGGGCGCGGCAGTAGGTGCGGTCGATCTGGCAGAGCGCAATGTCCAGGTAGCGGCGGCGTTCGCCCGGCGCCCCATCCACCAGCCGGATATCTTCAGGCAGAAAGAGCACCGCACGCATCAACCCCACTAAGTCAAGCCCCCGCCGCGGCGCGCCGTTGATCTTGATCTGCTTGGCAAAGTTGGCGCCGTCGCTGCGCGGAGAGAGCAATATTTCCAAATCGAGCGGGCGGCTGTCGGTCTGGACGCGGCCCGCCACGCGGCAGTAGGGGATGGGCTCGTCCTGCGCCAGCCAGTCCACAATCTCGCGTTCGGTCTGGGCATGGATGGCTTTGCTGGTTGCCAGATAGAATACCGCCTCGAGCAGGTTGGTCTTGCCCTGCGCATTCTGCCCCTGCAGCAGGGTGAGCCGGCCCGTCAAATCCAGTTCGAGCCGCTGGTAATTACGAAAATGGGTGAGCGAGAGATGCGACAGATGCATGGGCTGGCTGCGGGTTTCGGTTGGTCAAGTCGGCGACAAGCAGATCAAGCAGCGTGTCCGCATCGCCGCCGGTTTTCATGGCCATATCGGTTTCGAGCAGGCGCTCCATAATAGCATCCAGTTCGGCAAAGCTGTAAAGGCCCACCAGCTTTTGCGCCTTTTCCACCGGATAGGTGCTCTTTTTCTCGCCCAGTGCGGCGGCAATCTGGCTGGGTGCGCTGATCCCCTCCTGCATGGCGCTCTTGACCTGGATCAGCAGCCGATACTGGCGCGCGATCAGGCTGAGCAGCGCCAGCGGGTGCTGGTCGCCGCGCCGCAGCTCGCGCAGCGCGTGCATGGCCTTGCGCCCATTGCGCTGGCAGAGGCCGTCGGTGAGGTTCCAGACCAGCTCTTCCGACGTGTCGGCCACCATGGCGCGCACATCGGCGGCGCTGACGGCGCGCCCGGCGGCGTAGAGCGACAGCTTTTCCAGTTCGTTGTCAAGCTGGCGCAGATTGCGCCCCACAAAGACGGCCAGCAGCGCCACAGCATCGGGCTGCACGGCGATTTTGTGTGCGCGCGCGTGCTGCTGAATCCAGGCGGGCAGCGCCTTGAGGTCGGGCGCCGGCAGGTTGACCAGCTCAACTGCCCCCGACTTGGCCAGCGCCTCCAGCCCAGGAATTTTGCGCTCCGGCCGGCTGCCGGCAGCGGGCAGGGTGAAGCCCTTGTAAAGCCCGCGGCGTTTGTCCACCGTCCCATCCACAAAAATCAGGTCGCAGCTTTCCGGCGCGTCGGGGAGCCGTGTCAGCAGGTCGGCGGCCTCGCCAAAGGCGGCGCTGCCCGGCGTCTTGGAGGCCGCCATGCGTTTGTCGAGCGCGTCCAGATAGCCGCGCACGATCAGCAGCCGCTTGGGCGCCAGAAAAGGCATCAGCGACGCCTCTGCCAGCAGGCGCACAGGCTCCACCTGGCTAGCGCCCAGCTCCACGATGTTGAGGCCGGCCAGTTCGGGGTCGCCCAAAGCGCTCTTAAATTCCGCCAACCGCAGCGCGGCCAGATATTCGTCGGTGTTGAGAAAAAGATAGACCACAGTGGATTAGCCGTCAGTCAAAGGTGACGCGAAAGCCGCGCACGCCCGCCACTTCCAGCGGGCGGATGGCGCTGACCCAGCGGTCGCCCACATTGGCCAGGGTGGTGAATTGCTGCAGCTTCAACCCCAGCGGCTGCGCAGCCAGCAGCGCGGGGACCACCAGCAGCAGGGCGGCGGCAAAGCGGCTGCCCATCACCGGTTTGGGGTCCAGCGACGCTATGCGCCGGCCCAGCAGCGCCGCGCCGGTGGCCATCACGCCGCTCACCGCCAGATTGGTGCCGCAGTTGGGGTGGATGGCCAGCCCGCTTTCGCCCGCCTGCAGATGCAGCAGGGCATCGGAGACGGCGCGCCGCACCTGTTCCAGTGCCATATCGCCAATCAAAATAAAGCCGCCGGCGTCGCTGTAGCCGGCCATGCGCCGCCCCGGCTGCCGCGCGGCCAGCAGATGCAGGGTGGCGTGTTCGATAGCATGATGCTGGCGTGTGCGCCGGACGGCGTCTTTTACAGTCGTAAGCATAGCAGCCAGTGTACCATATTCTCTGTGGCAAAACGAACGCCGCCGGCTGTTCCGGCGCTTACCGCAGCGCCTCCCAATTGCCGGGATCCTCGCCGCCCAGCCGCCAAATAGCGATGCCGGTCAGGTCGGGATGACGGGCGACGATGAAGGCCAGCCGCTCGGCCAGCGCCCGGCTGTCGCTGAAGTAGACGGTGTGCTCCCCGCTCGCACCGCCGCCGCTCGTATAGGTGAACCACGCCTCCCCCGGCTCGTCGCGGCGGATGACGGCCCCGCTGCGCTCGGCGCGCGCGACCACCTGCCGCCACTCCAGGCTCTCGGCCGCGCTGCCCACCCAGTCGTAGCCGTAAAAATGTACGCCCATCCACGTTTTCTGCGGTGGAACCACCGTGGCCGCATAGGTCAGCACCGCGTCCACCCAGTCCAGCGGCGCAATCGGCCCCGCCTCGCTCGTGCTCCAGTGGTAGTCGTAGGTCATGATCTTGAACTCGTCCACTGCCGCGCCCAGCCGCACCCAATCCTGCGCCGCCGGTCCGCCCCATGTGCCCGCATCATCGGTTTTGGCGTGCACGGCGATCGAGAGCAGCCGCCCGCGTGCGTGCAGCGCCGCACCCAATTCTTCGATAAAGGGCGAAAAGAGGTCGCGGTCTTCCGCCGCCAGGCTCTCATAATCGATGTCGATGCCGTCAAAGCCGTTCTCTTCCACCAGGGCGATGAGGGCCTTCACATGCGCCTGCCGTGCTTCCGGCGTCCCGATGGCGTCCAGCACCACATCGCGGCGGAAATCCTGGTTGGCAATCGAGGGTACGACGCGCAGACCGGCGTCGCGCGCCGCCTGTCGCGCCGCCGCGGAGGCAATTGCGCCGCCGATCCGCCCGCCTGCGCCCAGCGTGTAGCCGCTGAAGTTGACCTCGTCGATCACATCACTGTACTCCGTCAGCGTCTGCTGTTCGGTCTGGCCGGCATAGGTGGCCCACACCGCCACCTGCCGGCGCGGTGCAGGGCTGATTTCCGTGCTGGTTTCTGATAAGGCGGCAGAAGAGAGCATACATGCGTTCCACATCCCGGCAGTTCCTGCCGCAAAGACAAGGGCGGACGCCGGCGCGCCGATCGTGGCGGGCGTGGCGCCGGCGCCGCCGGTGAGCAGACTGGCGAGCAGGCAGAGCAGCGACCAGAGAGCCATCACAGCACCTCCTCCTCCATCCGGCTCGCCCTGTTCGGTTGGGGCAGAGCGGCGGCCGCAGCTTCGATTAAGCGGGCGCACATGGCCGGGTCGGGCGGCGCACGGTGGTCAAGGGCGGTTCGCTGCGCCAGCAGCACAGCCCCCACCACCGGCGGCGCAGCCAGCGGTGCAAAGCGGGCGTGCGGCGCTACACTGTGCACATGCTGCGCCAGCGGCTCCAGCAGCAGCGGGCCGCCGCGAAAGGTGCTGCCCACCAACACGACGTCAAAGTGCTCGCGTTCCAACTGCAGTTGGCGCACGACGCCGTTGACGAGGCTGGCCAGCTCCTCGCCCGCCCAGCGGATCACAGCGCGCGCCACGCTGTCGCCCGCGCCCGCCACCGCAAAGACCAGCGGGGCCGCCGCCGCCGGCAGGTGATAGCTCTCCTGGCTCAACCCTTCCAGCAAATCTTCCACATCGTGCGCGCCGGCAAGCTGCGCCAGCGCCGCCGACAGCGCAGTGGGCGGGCCGCGCCGCGTCCAGGCCTTGGCCACCTCCTGCACCGCCTTTTGCACGATTTCCGTCGCGCCGCCATACTCGCCAAAGCTCATGCCGTTGCCCAGCACGCGGCCCTCGCGGCCTTCCCGATCCCAGCCGCGACAGTTGTTGCTGGTGCCCGCCACCAATGCCACCCCCCAGCCCGCTTCAGCCCCTGCCAGCAGCCCGATGATGGTGTCGTTGACGGCGTCGAGCGGGGCGCGCAGCCCCAGCGTGTCGATCGCCGCCAGCGTGTCCGCCCGCTCGCAGGGCCAGTCATAGCCCGCCACGCCGAAGCCCGCGCCGCTGATCTCGTCGGCCCGCAGCCCTGCGGCGGCCAGCGCCTCCGCCGTCACTGCCTGCAGCGTGGCCGCCAGCCCCTCGTAGCCGACCACCTCATGGTTGCCGGCGCCGCCGTGGCCGAAGCCCAGCAGCCGCCCGCTTGCGTCCGCCACCAGCGCATGGCTTTTGGAGCCGCCGATGTCCACCCCCAGATAGTAGTGCATAGCCGCCATCCTAACCGGCAGCCGTGGCAACAGCGCCGGCGGCCGCCGGCGCAGCGGCCTCGCCCCAGAACTGCGGCAGATAGGGCTTGTTGATGGTCAGCAGCTCGTCGAGCAGCGCCTCGGCCTGCTCCACCTGCGGCCCCAGTGGGTTGGCCAGCAGCGCCTGGTAGGCGGCCTCGCGGTCGCCATGCACCGCCGCCTCGACGGTCAGCAGTTCATACGCCTTGACGGCCGCCACCAGCCCTGCCACCGCCGGATGCAGCGGCTCGGCGGGCAGCGGGCGGATGCCGGCGCGCTGCACCGTGCAGGGCAGCTCCATCACCCAATCCGGCGGCACGTTGGGCACCGCACCCCCGTTGGGCACGTTGACGATATGCGTCTCGCCCAGGTCGTTGTAATGGGCGTTGAGCAGCTGCGTGGCCAGGGTGGAGTAGTAGGCGCCGCCGCGCTTGAGCAGCCCCGGCGGCGGTTCGCTGCGATCCGGCTCGGCATACTGCGCCAGCAGTTCGGCCTCCAGCGCCATGACCTCCTCGGCGCGTGAGGGAGGCCACGCGTCCTGCTCGGCCAGCTTGTGCGCCGTGCTGTAGAAATAGTTCAGATAGTAGTTGGGGATCATCTTGAGCGTCTCGATTAGGCGCGGCTGCCAGGCGGGGTGGGGGTCAGCGCGCAGTTCGGCCAGATAGTCGCCCAGCAGCGCCGGCCACACATCTTCGCCGTCGATGGTGAAGCCGCGGTGCCAGGTGAGATGGTTCAGCCCCAGCGTGTTGAGCTGCGCCCGCTGCGGGTCAACCGGTGTGTTCTCTGTGCCCGCCAGCTTTGCCCAGCGTTCCAGCAGGTGCATCTTGGTCGTGATCGAGACATTGCAGACGCCTACTGACGGCGTCTGCGGCGCATAGCGCGCCAGCGCCTCCGTCACCAGCCCGGCAGGGTTGGTGAAGTTGACCAGCAGCGCGCCGGGGGCCAGTTCGGCCATGTCGGCGGCAATTGATAAGATCACCGGAATCGTGCGCAGCGCCTTGGCCATGCCGCCGATGCCGGTCGTCTCCTGGCCGATCAGCCCATAGCGGCGGCCCAGATACTCATCCTGCCGCCGCGCCTCCATCCAGCCGACGCGCAGTTGGGTGGTGACATAGGACGCTCCCTCGATGGCGGCGCGGCGGTCGCTGGTGAGATGGACGCGGAAGGGGCTGCCTTTGGCCGCCACCATACGCTGCGCAAAGCCGCCCACCACGTCCAGCCGCTCCGGCAGCACATCCAGCAGCCACAGTTCCGTCATCGGGAACGAGTCCGCGCGTTCGATAAAGCCATTGATCAATTCGGGCGTATAGCTGGAGCCGCCGCCCATCACTGCTACTTTCATGGGAAACCTGGATTCGTTTGTGTACTCGCGTGTAAACTGATTGGTTTATTGAATGTTCAGAGAAGTGTCCCGTCACGCTGCAAGCGTGGCCTACATGCCGCAAGCTTCGGCGCGCTCTCGTAGGTCCACGCTTGCAGCGTGACACTCCTTTGGGCGGCGCAAGAGGCGAGAGCCAGTCCCCGTCACGCTGCAAGCGTGACCTACATGCTCCCATCGCTCTCGCAGTCGATCAAGGCTCCACCACATACAGCGTCATCGAGCGCGGCGGCAGCCGCAGCAGGCCGCCATCCTCGACTGCCTCATCCGCTACCGGCTCACCCTTGTGCTCGGCGTCCAGCCGCCAGAGGTGGGCGGGGCCGCCGGGGCGAAAGCCGCGAAGCTGCAGCGGGGCCGCGGCCTCGCCGTCGCCCAGATTGATCGCCATGAGCGTCAAGGCGCCGTCATCGCGCAGGGCGGCGTGCAGCGAAACATCCGGCACATCCGCCGACGAAAAGAGCTGTTGGCGGCCAAACTGCTTGTAGAGCGTATAGACATAATAGGCGGGGCGGGCGTCGTAACGGTCCAGCAGCCCAAAGCCTGAATGGTCCGAGCCGCTTACCAGCAGGAACTGCGTGGCCAGATCGACCCGCTGCGCCACCAGCCGCCCCAGCACATCGCCCAGCCAGAGCGCGCTCAGCAGCGAATCGGGCGTCGTCTCGCCGTTGATGATGCGCGTCCAGTGCGAGTTGAACTCGGTGGCGGCCACCGGCAGGTCGCGTCCGGTGAGGTCGCGCACCAGGGTGCGCAGGCTGCGGATGGTTTCATCCCAGCGCGGCGGGTCGGCGCGCAGCTGCGCCACCGTGGCTGCGCCGCCGTTGATGGAAAGCGGGAAGGGGTAGCGGTGGAAGGAGACGATGTCCACCAGGTCGCCGTTGCGCTGCAAAAAGGTGCGCATCCAATCCTGCCCCAGGCTGTCCTTGGGGTCGCTGGCGGGGTCACCGGTGAACTGGTGAATCTCGGGGCCGATCAGCACGATGTTGGGGTCTACGGCGCGCATGGCGGCGGCGAAGGCGCGCCATTCTTCAGCAAATTTGTCCGCTGTCCACTCGTTGCCGCCGCCTTCGTAGATGCTTGGCTCGTTGCCGATGGACCAGAAGCGGACGCTGTAGCCTTTGTCCTTGACATACTGGACGATGGACGCGGCCTCTGCCGGTGTGCTGTCCAGAAAGCGCACATGCAGATAGGGTTCGGCGCCCATACGCTGCGCCAGCTCCACCAACTGGTCGATCTGGTAGCTCTGCAGTTGGTTGTGGTCGCCCCACTCGCCGCCCGGATAGCGGATCACGCTGATGCCGGCCTTTTCGGCCAGGGGCAGGGTTTCCATGCGCAGCGAGACCCACGGCCCATAATTCGTGCCGAAGAGATAGGGGCTGATGGGGCCGAGCGGCTGCCCGGCATCGACCACCAGCACACCCGGCGCCGGTGTGGCGATGGGCGTCCAGGTGGGCAGCAGGGCCGCGGCAGCCTCAGCGGTGGCAGCCTCAGCGACGGCAGGCGTTGCGGTGGGGGGCGCAGCCGTTGCGGTGGCGGGCGGAACTGTCTGGGCCGCGGGTGTCGGCACGGACGGTGGCACAGGCGTCGCCGACGTGCTGCAGGCGGTCAGGAGCAGCGCCAACGCCAGGCTGGCAAGGGTTATGGGCAAGCGCATACACATCATCTCCGCTTCCTGTTCATCGATTCCTCGGACAGAAATCGTTTACTTCTCCACTCCCGTCACCACCACACCCTGCATAAAGACACGCTGGCTGATGAAGAACAGAAAGATCGGCAGCAGCGAGGCCATCAGCGCCGACGCCTGGATCAGCGGCGGCTTGGAGCCGTAGATGCCATTGAAGCGCGCCAGGCCGACGGCGATCGGCTGCAGGTCAGGCTTGGAGGTCAGATAGATCAACGGCGCAAAGAAGTCGTTCCAGGCAAAGACCATGTGGAAGAGCGCCACAGCGATGATCACCGGCGTCGACATGGGGACGATGATGTTGATCAGGATGCGCAGCGGGTTCGCCCCATCAATGGAAGCCGCCTCGTCGATCTCGCGCGGGATGGTCATAAAGTATTGGCGCAGCAGAAAGACGTTGTAGGCGTTGGCGAAATAGTGCGGCACAATCAGCGGCAGCCAGGTGCCCACCCAGCCGATGGCCAGAAAGAAGGTGTAGGTTGGCACCACCGTCACCGCCGCGGGCAAAAAGATGGTGGCGATCAACAGGGTGAAGAGCAGCTCGCTGCCGGGGAAGCGGAAGCGCGAGAAGCCATAGGCGACCAGGATGCCGGAGAGCAACGTGCCGACAATGCCGAAGAGGGCGATGGCCAGCGTGTTGAGAAAGAGGCGCGGGAAGTTGATCTGCGTCCAGGCGTCGGCATAGTTCTGCCAGGTGGGCGACCACTCCCAGGGACGGTCCAGCGCACGCCACGAGCCTTCCCAGGCGATGTTGCCGGCCTCCGGGTTGTTGGGATCGACAAATTCGCTCGCCTTACGCCCCTTCTTGACCAGCGCCAGATCCTCTGTGCCGTTCTCGGTGGGCACTTCATAGACCGGATAGGTTTTGCCGTCCGGCGTCGTATAGTCGGCGGGCACAGCGGGATACCAGGGCGCGCCCGCCTCGGTCATCTGGCCCATGGTCTTGAGCGAGGTGGAGATCATATAGATGAGCGGCACCAGAAAGATAAAGAGCAGAATGGCTCCCACCACCGTGGTGATGAGCTTGCCCCACACCTCGCGCCAGCGGATGGCCCGCCGGGTGCGGCGCTGGGTGACGGGCTGGGCTGTGGGCTGATCTGCCGCTGTCTTGTCGATAGCTGTTGTTGCCATATGATCCCCCTATTTGCGGTCGCCGCCGGCATAGAAAACCCAGAAGCGCTGCGACCAGAACAAGCCCATTGTCACCACCAGGATCACCAAGAACAGGAACCAGGCCAGCGTTGCGCCGTAGGCCATGTTCTGATAGGTGAAAAAGTTCTTGTACAGATACAGGTTGAAGAACATCGTTGCACCGCCCGGCGCGCCGGTGCCCTGGTTCAGCACCAGGGGCACGGTGAAGTACTGGAACAGCCCCACGACGGTCAAAATCAGGTTGTAGAAGATCACCGGCGAAACCATGGGAAAGGTGACGTTCCAGAAGGTGCTGAAGGGGCCGGCGCCGTCGATCTTGGCGGCGTCATACAGTTCGGTCGGCACCCCTTGCAGTGCGGCCAGGTTGATCAGGAAGGCGTTGCCGACGCCCCAGATGCCGACGATCACCAGCGCCGGATAGACCCAGGTGGTGTCCTGCAGCCAGTTGGGCGGGTTGGCGACGCCGATGGCGCGCAGCGCCTGGTTGATCCAGCCCGTCTCCGGGTTGAGCATGGCGCTCCAAATAAAAATGGCGGCCACAAAGGGAATAATGTAGGGAAAGTAGAAGCCGGTGCGGAAGAAGTTGGTGCCGACCAGATGGCGGGAGTTCATCAGCAGGGCCAGCAGCAGCGGCAGGAAGATCGAAACCGGCAGCGAGATGAGGCCAAAGACCAGCGTCACCCGCAGCGAACTCCACATCTGGTCATCCATCAACATGCGCTGATAGTTTTCCAGGCCGATAAAGCGGGAGTTGGAGACATTTTCCAGCGTGAGGTTGGTCATGCTGAAGCCCAGGGTGGCAAGCGTGGGCAGCAGCGTGAAGATGAAAAAACCCAAAATCCAGGGAGAGATAAAGAGAAGGCCCCAGAGGGCCTCGCGGCGCGCCAGCGGGCCGCTGCGGCGGCCACCGCCGGTGCGCGGCGCCGGCTTGGAGGAGGTCAAAGGTGCTGTGGTGGCCATTGGCGTTTTTGTCCTTTATACGAACAAGAGCCGCACGTGGGCGTGCTCCCTACACACCAGTGGTGGGGATGGAGCGCCGCACGGCACCTCATCCCCACCCAAAAATCTGTTACTTGGCGGCCTCAGCCTTGTCAAAGATGTTCTGCAAATCGGTCTTCAACTGGGCAATGGCGTCATCCATATTGATGGAGTTGTCGTTCTGCATCAACGTGTTGAACGTGTTGACACGGTCATACATCTCGCTGTAGCCCGGCGTGAAGGCTTCGTTGCTGGGAATGTCGGCAAAGTCGGTGCCGGCCTTGATAACATCCCAATTGACGCCCTGGGTGAACTTCTCGTCCAGCCCTGCGAAGAAGGCAGGCTGGTCGGTGATGCGCGCCGGCATACCGCCGTACACGGCCAGCAGGTCGAGCGAACCCTCACCTACCAGGTAACTCAGCACCTTGAAGGTGGCTTCCGGATTCTTGGTGCCTTTCCAGACGCGGAAGGTGTCGGCGTTCAAATTGGCCGTCACCGTGCCGTTAAAGCTGGGCAGGGCGCCGATGTCCCAGGTGCTGCCGGCATCCAGAATGCAGCAGGTATACCACAGATGCGTGGCGGCCATGGCGATCTTGCCGCTGTTGAAGGGGTTGCCCGCGCCATATTCCGGGCTTTGGATCACAGGGCCGGTGGGGATGAAGGGTGCATCGCTCCACATGCCGTCGAAGTACCACTTCCACGCCTCGGCCCACACCTCGGGAATCTGCGCGGTCACACCGTCGTCGGCGACCAGGCGGCCCGGCTGCCAGAAGGAGCCGATGGCGCGCGGGTCCTGATATTCCGGCACATAGCCGTACTGCACGATCTGGCTCTTGTCAAAGTCGGGGCTGGTGGCGTCGTTGCCGTTGACATCGACGGTCAGCATCTTGGCGACTTCGGTCAGCGTCTCCCAACTCCACTCCACTTCGCTGCCGTCAGGCATGGTGTACTTCTCACCATAGGCGGCGGGCGGGTAGCTGAGGCCGGCTTCGTCAAACATCTCCGGCTGGTAGAAGAGGCCGGAAGGGAAGGTGGCGAAGGGCAGGCCAACCTGGCCTTCTTCCGTGATGAAGAAGTTGACGGCGCTTTCGCCGAACTGGGTCAGGTCATAGCCGCTCGACTCGATCAGCGGCGCCAGATCGAGCCACTGGCCAAAGAAGGCATTGGCCCCCGAACCGCCGACTGGCCCAATAATGTCGGGGCCGTTGCCGGAGGCGATCTGCGTGGAGAGCGTGTCGCGCGCGCTGTTGTAGGGGATGATCTCCAGCAGTAGTTCGATCTCTTCCTGCGACTCGTTGAATTTCTTGACGACCGCTTCTTCCGCCGGAACCTGTGCCGGGTCGGTGCCGGTGCCCAGACCGACATACCA
>JBBRBX010000066.1:0-33294 GCA_038205395.1 Caldilineales bacterium | reverse complement strand
GTCATCACGTGAACCGAGGTGGGGGGGGATGCGGGTGAGGGGCACGCCGGTGAGAACCAGAAACTCGTGGGTGTCGAAGATGGCGTAACGGTCGGCGATGAAAACGATGAGCTTATCGCGGTTTTCCTGCTGCAACTGGTGGCGCCAGCGTAGGGTGAAATAATATTGCGACGGCAGGTATAATTAGCAACAAAAATTGCAAAAGGGAGGGGTGAAAAAAGCAGCTCATCGTGTACTCTTGTTTTTACGACAAAACAAGGAGGAGCACACGATGAGCAACGAAGAGTATAGCGGATGGAGCGGATTGGCGAAACAACTGGCGAGGGTGATCGACGTGCGCTCGCCGCGGGGACAGCGTTACGAATGGGCATATCTGTTGGTGCTGCTGGCGGCGGCGTTGCTGGCAGGGGAGAAGACGTTGGTGGGGATGCACGACTGGCTGTGGCGGCATGAGAAGGAGTTAGTTGGAGCGTTGCAGCCACGGCGCAAATGCGTGCCCAGCCTGGCGACAATAGGACGAGTGATGAGCCAGGTGAACGTGGCTGCGCTGGAAAAGGCGTGCGCCCGCTTCCAGCACGAAGTGGCGGGCGAGTGTGGCGAGGCGGGGACAATTCTCACCCGGCAAGGCAAAGTGCTGGTGGGACAGGCGTTGGATGGCAAGACAGTGTGCGGCGCCAGTGCGCATGGGGAGTTGGTGCATCTGGTCAGCCTGGTGCGGCATGAGATCGGGCTGGTGTACGACCAGGATAAAGCCGGCGTCAAAAAGCACGAACAGCGGGTGGCGGAGACGATTTTCGCCCGCAACGATCTGCGTGATGCCATCATCACCACCGACGCCATGCACACCTGTAAAAAGCAAGCGCAGCAGATTCAGCAAGGCGGCGGCGACTACCTGTTTGTGAGAGAAGGCAAGGGTAACGCCCAGATGCGCTTTGCCCAGGGAATTGACGTCAACCACATCAGGCTTATCCATCTCAATCCACTCGTCTTCACAGAATGACTGTGGCTCGACCGTATCGGATCTTGATAAATGCCCCGCGCTGCTATCTTCGCTCCACGTCGCCGCTCTATCGTTTCGTCTATCCCAAACACCAACGCTTCACCTGTATCGAACGTTTTGAGCATGACCCGTAGCAAAATCACGCTCACCTCAAGCCCCGACCACACCGCCCGGCTCAGTACCTCGTGATAGCGTGCATAGTTGCGCGCGTCCGCCCGTCCTAGCACCCGCAACAGCGAACTGACCGTCCGTTTTCCCGTCGCCAGCACCGCCCCAACCACCATTTCCTACGCCCGGTACCACGTGCTGGTTCCCCAAAACGCTTGCGCGAATGGGTCTATCACCATCATCATAAAGGTTGGCAGATTGAGCATTTTTACCTTTCCGGCAAGTCAGGTTTGAATGCTTATTCTGCCACACTTTTTTCCATCCCATGCGTAAAGTCTAGCTTAGATAACACGGTGTGTTCCAAGCAAGGCTGTTGCTGCCACCCCTTTTTAAGAGTGCTTAACGCCCGCCATCAACAGCCCTAATCCTTCGCGTGTGGCCTCCGCACGCGGCACAATGTCGATGATCTCGCCCTTGTACATCACGGCGATGCGGTCCGACAGCGCCATGATCTCGTCCAACTCGGAACTGACGACCAGCACGGCTACATTCTCGTCGCGCTTTTCCACAATCTGGTTGTGGATAAACTCAATCGAGCCGACATCAATGCCGCGCGTGGGCTGCGCCGCGATCAGCAGTTGGATCGGGCGGCTGAACTCGCGCGCCACCACCATCTTCTGCTGGTTGCCGCCGGAAAGGTTGCGGCCCAGCGCCAGGACGCTGGGCGTGCGCACATCAAACTTGGCGACCAGTTCTTCGGCGTGGCTGTTGATGGCCTCCTCGTTGATGGTGGCGTTGTGGGCATAGGGGGGCAGGTAGTAGGTGTTGAGCACAAGGTTGTGCGCGACCGTGTAGCTGTCCACCATCCCGTAGGCATGGCGATCCTCCGGCACATGGCAGCTTTGGCCCTGTTCGGTGATATGGCGTGGGCTGCTGTTGGTCATCTCCTGCCCGCCGATGGTCATACGGCCGCCGGTCGCGTGCCGCAGACCGGTAAGCACCTCGACCAGTTCCGTCTGGCCGTTGCCCTGCACCCCGGCCACACCCACAATCTCGCCGGCGCGCACATCCAGGGAGACCCCGCGCAGCGCCGGCTCGCCCAGGTCGTTTTTGGCCGTCAGCGCCTCCAGCTTGAGCACCACCCCTTGCGGCTGCGCCGGCGTTTTGTCGACGGTCAAGATGACCTCGCGCCCGACCATCATGGCCGCCAGGCTCTGCTGCGTGGCCGTCTGCGGGTCTGCTTCGCCTACGACCTTGCCGCCGCGCAGCACAACAATGCGGTCAGCCACGCGCAGCACCTCTTTGAGCTTGTGTGTGATAAAGATAATCGATTTGCCCTGCCCGCGCAGCAGTTCCATCACCGCAAACAGCCCCTCGATCTCCTGCGGGGTCAACACGGCAGTCGGTTCGTCCAGGATCAAAATGTCGGCGTTGCGGTAGAGCGCCTTGATGATCTCGACGCGCTGGCGGATGCCGACCGGCAGATCCTCGATGATGGCGTAGGGGTCGAGCGGCATATTGTAGCGGTCCGCCAACGCTTTGATGCGCTCCGCCACCAGCTTGCGGTCCAGGAAGCCCCCCTTGGTGCTTTCGTCGCCTAGCATCACATTATCGACGACACTCAGCACAGGCACGAGTTGGAAGTGCTGGTGCACCATGCCGATGCCGCGCGCGATCGATTCTTTGGGGTTTTTGAAGGTGACATGTTCGCCTTTGACCCAGATCTCGCCGGAAGTAGGCTGATAGAGGCCGTAGACGATATTCATCAAGGTCGATTTGCCGGCGCCGTTTTCGCCCAGCAGCCCCAAGATGCGTCCCGGCAGCAGCCTGATGCTGACATCCTCATTGGCGACCACGCCGGGAAAGACCTTGCTAATCTCGCGCACTTCCAGGACAGGAGTCGTTGCGTCTGCCATTAGAGCTTGTCCCTTCATCGCAAAAGTGCTAACATGTAAGCACTATGTGTAATCATTACAGTAGGAGGACAATTAATGATACGTACACAAATCCAGTTGACGGAAACACAGGCTTCTAAGCTGCGTCAGCTTGCTGCTCGCCAAGAAGTTTCTATTGCTGAGTTGATCCGTCGAGCAGTTGATCAGCTTCTCTCCACTGCTCCTCCCGTTTATGCTGCGGAGCAAAAGCGCCTTGCGCTCGCCTTTCTTGGCCAATTTCCAGACGAAGCGACAGATGTATCGGAAAACCACGACTTGTATTTAGCCGAGATTTACGCGCAAGTTGCGGAGTCTGACAACCCATGAACATATTTGTCGATACGTCGGCTGTACTGGCAATGAGAAATCCACAAGACAGAAATTACCGTACAGCAGAGAAAATTTGGCATCTTTTGGTGGATAAGGGCGAACTCCTATGGACAACGAATTACGTTTTACTTGAAACTATTTCGCTGCTGCAATCACGCAATGGTATGCAGGCTGTCGATGTATTTCAAACGTCAATCCTCCCCTTCTTGCAGCTTATATGGATTGACGCAGAAATGCATGCAGTGTCAACTCGATCACTGCTGCTCGCAAACCGCCGCAATTTAAGCCTTGTAGATTGCAGCAGCATGGCGGTTGCGCGAAGCTTTGGCATTCAGCAATTTTTTGCTTTCGACCACCACTTTGATGAACAGGGGTTTACTTGCCTGACGGCCTAATGGTTACTCGCTTCCCCCTTCAGTATCGTACACTTTGCCCTCCGCAGCCGGTGCGCGCACACGGCCCACAAAGCCGGAAACGGCGACAATCGTGACGACGTAGGGGATCATGCTCACAAACTGGCGCGGCACGGTGGTGACGCCCGCCAGCAGCAGCGCGTTCTGCATCCCCTGGGTATAGCCGAAGAGGAGGGCGGCGCCCGCTGCGCCAAAGGGCATCCAGTTGCCGAAGATCATGGCGGCCAGCGCAATAAAGCCGCGCCCCGCCGTCATCCCTTCCTGGAATTGGCCCACCGCTTCCAGCACCAGAAAACCGCCGGCCAGCCCGGCCAGCATCCCGCCTAAAGTCGTGTTGAGATAGCGATAGCGGTTGACGTTGATCCCCACCGTGTCGGCCGCACGCGGATGCTCGCCGCAGGCGCGCAAGCGCAGCCCCCACCTTGTGTAGAAGAGCGCCACGTGGACGATCACCACCAGCAGCAGCGCCGTATAGGTGAGCGGGGGATTGTCGAACAGCACCTTGCCCACCACCGGCAGCTGCGCCAGCCCAGGGATGGGGACGGCGGAGAACTTGCCTTCGGCCACGGCGTTGCGGTCAAACAGGTAGGAGGTGAAGCCTGAGGCCAGGATGATCAGCACCGTGCCCGATATGATCTGGTCCATGCGATAGCGGATCGACAGCGTGGCGTGCAGCAGCCCCATGAAACCGCCCACTGCCAGCGCAGTCACGACGCCGAAGAGCAGGCTGGCCATCAACGGCCAATCATTAGTGGAGGTCTTGGCGACAAATGCGCCAAATGCACCGGCCAGCATCATGCCTTCAATGCCGATATTGATGATGCCGACGCGCTCGCACAGAATGCCGCAGAGCGCGCCCAAGATCAGCGGCACACTGGCGCGCAAGGTAAAGTTGAGCGTGCTGGCGTCAAACAAAACGCGCAGCCAGACATTCTGGCGCAGCGGCGTGTCCGTGTTGACCAGGATGGCCATCAGCAAAAAGAGCAGGCCGAAAATGAGCAGGCCAATCGAAGCGGGGCTGAATCTGCGTTTCGTATGCATAAGGCCCCTACTTTCCCCAACCGCTGCTGAAGACGGTGGAATCGCTCTCATCTGGCACTTTGCGGATGCGATAGAGTTGGCGGATGATCAGCGGCGCCGCCACAAAGGCCAGCACAAGCCCCTGGATCACCTGTACAATGTCTTGCGACACCCCCGAATCAAACTGCATCTGCGAAGCGCCGGCGTCCAGTGCACCCAGCAAAAAGGCGGACAGAATGACGCCCAGCGGATTGGTCTGCGCCAGCAGCGCCACGGTGATGCCGTCAAAGCCCGCCGCACCGGTAAACTCCGGCGCAAATTTATGGTTCAGCCCCAACGTCTCGATGGCGCCGGCCAGCCCGGCCAGCCCACCGGCAATCATCATCGTCATCACGATCACCCAGCGCACATTGATGCCGGCATAGCGCGCCGCCTTCTCGTTCTGGCCTACGGTGCGCACCTCAAAGCCAAAGGTGGTGCGAAAGATCAGCCAATACATCACAATCGCCGCCAGCAGCGCCAGCGCCACCCCCCAGTGCACGCGATAGGGAGGGCCGAAAATCCAGGGAATCTGGGCGCTGGCCAGCACATCCGGCGTTTCCGAAATGGCGCGTGCGGTCGAATCCCAGAGCGGGCCGGGCGTCTGGCCCTGGGTGCCGCCGGCGTAGACGGTCCAACTGGCGAGCAGGCTGGCCACATAGTTGAGCATGATCGTGACGATCACCTCGTGCGCGCCGGTGTAGACCTTGAGCAGGCCGGGGATGGCGCCCCACAGCATGCCGCCGGCGATGCCGGCCAGGATCGCCAGGGGCAGGTGGATGACCATCGGCAGGCCGGGGAAATTGATGCCGACCGCCACCGAGGCGACGGTGCCGATGATGAACTGGCCGGACGCGCCGATATTGAACAACCCCGCCTTGAACGCTACGGCGACCGAAAGACCGGTCAGGATCAAGGGCGTCATTCTGCGGATGGTCTCCGCCCAATCCTTGGCGGCCCCAAATGCGCCCTGGAAGAGGCCGGTGTAGGCCTCAAGCGGATTGTCGCCAAAGAGCAGCATGAGGACGGCGCCCACAACCAGGGCTGTGAACACCGCCAGCGCCGGAATCAACAGTGCTTGAAAGACACGACGAGGTGAAATTGCTTGCATGGCGGCTCTCGCAGACGGATAGAGGAATCAAGAGTTCAAAAAACGGGAGGCAGCGCCAACTCTCTGCCTCCCGTTCTATGCTGCTGCCAGGTCAACGCATCAGGGCTGGTAGCCGGTGGAAACGCTGCCGTCTACAAAGCCCGCTTCGATGGCAGCCAAGGCATCCTTGACTTCCTGCGGGATTTTGTCCTCAAAATCATGGAAGGGGGCCAGGCCGGCTGCGCCGACGTAGTTGCCCGCATTCATGGAACCATCCGCCGCAAACTTCGAAATCAGATCAACTACACTGGGTGTGATCTGCTTGACGGCGCTGGAGACGAGGCAGGGGTGCGCCGCCGGCAGAGTTTCCCACTGGTCGGTGTCGACGCCGATGCAGTAGAGCGTGCCGCCGGCTTCCACCGCCGCCGCCACTTCCTGCAGCGCACCGTTGCCGGTCTGGCCGCCGGCGCCAAAGACAATATCCGCCCCCTGATCAAGAGCCTGGCGTGCCGTGGCGGCGCCCCATTCGGGGTCGACAAAGGCCTGCGAAATCTCGCCGGGGTGATAGGTCGAAATGACTTCGATATCGGGGTTGACATACTTGGCGCCGTTTTCATAGCCGGTGCCGAATGCCACCACCGGCGGCACCAGGTCGGTGCCCAACACGGCGGCAATCTTGCCGCTCTGGCTCAGATTGGCGGCCAATGCGCCGGCCAAGAAGCCTGCCTGATCTTCCGGGAAGATGACGCCGGCCAGATTGGGCAGCGCTTCCGCCTGGAATTGGTCCACGCCGATAAAGTAGATGTCGGGGTTGTCGATCGCAGCCTTGGTGGTGGCTTCGCCCAGCGCAAAACCGACGGTGACGATTACGTTGTAACCGGCGTCGATAAACTGCTGCATGTTGTCGGCGTACTCTTTGGCATCCTGGGTTTCAATATACTTGATGCCTCCGTCGCCTTCGGTCAGGCCCAACGCTTCGCCGGTCTGCTTGACGCCGTCCCAGGCCGACTGGTTAAAGCTGCGGTCGTTGATGCGGCCGACGTCGGTGACCAGGCCGATCTTGATGTCCGCCATTGGGACCACGGCGGCGTCACCCGCTGCCGGCGCTGCCGCTTCTTCCGTAGCGGTTTCGCCCGCCGCCGGGGCCTGGGCTGCCGGCGCCACCGGCGCCGTACAAGCCGTAAACAGCATGGCAAACGTCAGCAGTACAGCTGCTACGCCGTACAATCGCTTGAGTTGCATGGTATGCTATCCTCCTTGAGAATTGGGAAATGGATTTGTTGGACGAATCAATTGCAGTTGCTGGAGGGGCGCCGGCGCCTGGCGCCGCTGCCCAACCAGGTGGGCGTCGCCTACCGCCGCATTATACCAAATACACTATCGCCATGCAAAGCATTCAACTCTCATCCGTGCAACCGGCATCAAGGCAGCTCTCATTCCTATACGCATAACCTATGCCAATCAACATCTCACCCACTTTTGTCGGCATTGACGTCGGCGGCACCTTTACTGATTTTGTCGTCTGGCAGAACAATGCGCTGCGCATCCACAAGGTCGCCACCACCCCCGACGACCAGAGCCGCGCAATCCTGCAGGGGCTGCGCGAACTGAATCTGCTCGCCGGCGGCCCGCTGCTGATTTTGCACGGGATGACCGTCGCCACCAACGCCCTGCTGGAGCGGCGCGGGGCGCTGACGGCGCTGCTCACCAGCGCCGGTTTTGCCGATGTGCTGGTGATCGGCCGTCAGAACCGCCCCCACCTTTACCGCCTGCACCAGGAGCGCCCACCCCTGCTGGCCGCAGATGGCCGCCGCCTGGAGGTTGCGGAGCGGCTGGATGCCGGCGGCAATGTCCTGCAGCCGCTGGATGAAGCGGCGCTCGCCGGCATCGCGCAGCAGTTGGTTGCGGCCCAGGCCGAAAGCCTGGCCATTGTCTTTCTCTTCTCCTATCGCAACCCCACCCACGAACAGCGCGCCGCCCAACTGCTGCAGGAACTGCTGCCGGCGCTGCCCATCTCGTTGAGCAGCGAGATTCTGCCCGAATATCGGGAATACGAACGCACGACCACGACGCTGATCAACGCCTACGTGCAGCCGCTAGTCGCCCGTTATCTGCAGCGGCTGGAGCAGTCGCTGGCGGCGGCGCCCGTTGCCGCCCTGCGCATCATGCAGTCCAATGGCGGCGTGATCGGGCTGCGCCAGGCCGCGGCGCAGGCTGCGCGCGTGGTGCTCAGCGGCCCCGCCGGCGGCGTTGTCGGCGCCTTTGCCGTGGCCCAGCAGAGCCGGCGGCAGGCGCAGCCGGCTGCGTCCGCCGGCGAAGGCTCCGACCGCGGTGCTGACCACGACACTGACCGTATCCTCACCCTGGATATGGGGGGAACCAGCACCGATGTCTGTCTCTGCCCAGGCTACATCCCCACCACCGGCGAAAGCAGCATCACTGGGCTGCCTCTGCGCCTGCCGGTGATCGACATCCACACCGTCGGCGCCGGCGGCGGCAGCATTGCCTTTGCCGATGCGGGCGGCGCGCTGCAGGTCGGCCCGCGCAGCGCCGGCGCGCAGCCGGGGCCGGCCTGCTATGCGCGCGGCGGGCTGGAGCCGACGGTGACGGATGCCAACCTTGTGCTGGGCCGTCTCGACGCCGGCGGCTTTCTGGGCGGCGGCGGCGCCGTACAGTTGGATCGGGCGGCTGCGCTGCGCGCCCTCGCCCGGCTCGGCGCGCAGCTTGGCCTCTCCGCCGAAGCGGCGGCCCTGGGCGTGGTGCGCGTCGCCAACGCCACCATGGAGCGCGCGCTGCGCGCCGTCTCGATTGAGCAGGGCTATGACCCGCGCGACTTTGTCTTGCTGCCCTTTGGCGGGGCCGGCCCGCTGCACGCCTGCGACCTGGCGGCGGCCCTGGACATCCGCCGCATTCTCTGCCCCGCAACCCCCGGTGTGCTGAGTGCGTATGGGATGCTGGTCGCTGACCTGCGCGCGGAGAGCGCCCAGTCTGTGCTGAGCCTGGCAGCGGATTTGATCGGCGACCCTTCCCCCTTGCTGGTCGCCGCCGCCGATTTGGAGCGCAAAGCGCGCAGCATTCTGGCGCCGGACGAAGGTGCGGAAGACGGTGCGGGCGGCGAGCACACCGCCTGGCAGCGCAGCGCCGCCCTTGACCTGCGCTACCGCGGCCAGAGCTATGAGCTGGCTGTGCCTTTGGCCCTGCCCGTCAGCGCCGCACATCTCCAAGACGCTGTGGAAGCGTTTCACGCTGCCCATGCCCAGCGCTATGGGTATGCCATGCGGGGCGAGGCCGTGGAGGCCGTCACCTTGCGCCTGCGCGTTTCTTTGCCCGGCCCGCCGCTTGCGCTTCCCCAGCGGCCATTGGCCGGGCCGGATGCGTCTGCGGCCCGCCTGGCGGACTGCCTGGTCTGGTTTGACGCTGCCGCCCCTCGGCGCAGCCGCTGCTATGCGCGCGCCGCGCTGCAGCCGGGGAACCGCATTGCCGGGCCGGCGCTTGTGTTACAGTATGACAGTACGCTGCTGCTTGCGCCTGGGTGGCGCGCCGTCGTTGATGCCTTTGGCAATCTATGGTGTGAAAACAGCGGCGTTGCGGGCAGCGAAGAGGAGAAACGAGAGATTCATGCCTGAAACACCCACCCCATCGATGGTCTATGATGTGATTGAAGCCTGTGCGGATGCGGGCTGCCCGCTCTGCCGCGTAGCCGAGCGCTGGGGGGGCCGCTTTATGGCGGCGATCCTGTATGAGGAAGTGACGGACCCGCACACGCGCGGCCGTCTCAAGTCCTCCTTCGGCTTCTGCCGCGCCCATGCCTGGCAGGCGGCTGAAGTCGGCGGTACGCTGCTGGGCATGTCGATCATCTATCGCGGGCTGTTGGGACAGGTGGATCGGGCGTTGCTGCAGGCGGCGCCCGCCGATCAAAAAGCGTGGTGGCAAAAGTTTGCGGCACAGAATGCGGCTGCGCCGGAGCCCGCCGGTCTCGCCCCCACGGCTCCATGCCCCGCCTGCACCTATTTGGCTGAAATGGAAGAGACGGCGCTGGTTGCGATCTGTGACGCATTGCCCGGCAATGAACGGCTGCGCGCCGGCCTCAGCCTCACAGATGGCGGCTTTTGCCTGCCTCACCTGCGCCGCGTCCTGGCGTTGGCCTCCAATGCGGAGGCGTTTGCCTTTTTGCAAAACTCCTCCCATACGCGCCTGGCTGCTTTGCAGGCGGAGATGGAGGAGTTTATTCGCAAGTATGACCACCGCTTCCACAAAGAGGAGTGGGGGGCGGAACGCGATAGTTGGCAGCGGGCGATCCGCTGGGTAAACGGCGGTGTGGCGGAATAGTGCTATAATAGCAGCAGGCAAGCTCGCCGCAGACTGTCACAGTCCGTAACAGTCCGTAACAGTCCGTAACAGTCCGTAACCGATCTGCGCACAAAATTAAAGCCTCGTTGGAAACTGTGGGAAAGGAAGACGCATCATGAACAATCGTACACCGGTAGATAAGAATGAGCGGCTGATCGTCGGCTATTTTGCCGGCAAAGAGCAGGCAGAACTGGCGGTCGAATCGCTGCAGCATTGGGACTCGAAAAACGCGGCCGTCAAACTGGGCAATATCGCCATTCTGGTCAAAGAGAATGGCAAGCTCAAGACGCACGCGCCGCGCCGCGCCGGCAAAGGCGCCGCCATCGGTCTGGGGATCGGCGCGATTGCCGGGGTGCTCTCCGGCGGCATGACCTTGATCGGCGGGCTGCTCGCCGGCGGTATTTCCGGCGGCGCCGTGGGCGCTTTGTTCAAAAAATCGCTGGGACTCTCCCCGCAGGATATGGAAGCCATCAGCCAGCGGCTGGCCGCGGGCAGTGCGGCCGTAATTGTCATGTGTGACGATTACGAAGTGGACGGCGTGATCAGCGACATGCAGAGCAGCGGCGGCCAGGTGGAGAGCTTTGATATGTCTTCGGCGCTGCTGCCCGAGGCGCAAAAAGCAGTCGATGATGCCGTCGCCGCCTCGTCGACAGCGATGCACAGCGCCAAGGGTGCTGTGGGGGGAGCCGCTGTCGCCGCCACTGCCGCCGCCGCTTCTGCCGCCTCTTCTTTAGCTGACACCTCCGTCGTGGTGACGGAAGGCGGGGCCGGGGCCGTCAAACATGCCACCGATTCCACAACCAACGTCGTCAAACATGCCACCGATTCTACAACCAACGTCGTCAAAAAAGGCGCCGACGCCACGGCCGACGCGGTGAAACGCGTTGCCGACGCGACAGCAGATACGGTAAAGCGGGCTGCCGACGCCACCAGCGACGTCGTCAAAAAGGCAGCCGGCGCCACGGGGGATGTCGTCAAAAAAACCGCCGACGTTACCACTGAGACGGCCAAGCGCGCCGCCACGGCCACAGCCGGTGTGGCGAACGAGATGGGCGACAAGAGCAAGTCCGCTATGAAGGATATCGCCAAGGATACTGCCAAGGGGGCCGATGCCGCAATCAGCGATGCCGCCCACAGCACCGATAAGGCGGTGGACGCTTCAAGAAAGGCGGTCAAGGATGCCGCCAAGACGGTAGAGGCGGCGGTGGATGATATAGCCGATGCGACGGCGCAGAGCGTTGCGGACTCCGCTGAAGGTGTCAAAAAGAGCGCCGCCTCGACCAGCAAAAATGTGAAGAAGACAGCCGACAAAGCCGCAGCCACCGCCACCGATGCCGTCGACCAGATGGCGGATTCCGCCAGGAAGGCAGTGGACAAAGCAGCTGATGCGGCGAAGGATGCCCTCGACTAAACCGCCATATGCTTCTATAACCTCGTTTTGCAGGGGGGCTGGGTGCACTAGCCCCCCCTACTGGCCGCCGCCGCTGCCTTGTAAGCTGCCAACATACAAAATCTAAAATTCTAAAATCTTGTTCTTGACAGCCGTTTTCTTTTCTGTTATAAGATAGATACACTGTTTTGCAACATGTTTAGTAAACGTTTCTGATTATATAGTGCATCTTGGCGCTGCATAGAGACGCCTGTTTGCTCCCATTTCCCAATCGGGTTGACCATGCCCAGCACCCGCAAAGTCGCTGAACAGGCCGGCGTATCCGCCGGGACTGTCTCGCGCGTACTCAACAATAAAGATGGCGTCAGCGACGATGTGCGCCGGCGTGTTCTGGCGGTGGCGCAGCAGATGAACTACGCGCCTGCCAGGCCGCGTTCTCTGGCGGCGGCCAGCCTGACGCACATCGGCATGTTGGTGCGCCCGCTGGGTGAACACCTGATGGCCAACCCGTTCTATTCTGACATCTATCATGGCATTGAGCAGATTTGCAGCGAGTGGCGCATCAACCTCTACTTCAGTTCCGTGGATTCGGCTGAAGGCCATCAGCGCAGTCTGCCGGCGCTGTTGGATGACGAGCGCATTGGCGGCCTCATCCTGGTGGGCGCCATGGCGTATTCCGTGGTGGAGCAGTTTGCCGAGGCGCGCCAGCTTCCTGTGGTGATGATCGACAACTGGTATCCAGACTGCCGCTGGGACAGCGTGATGTTGGACAATGCCGGCGGCGTCAGCCAGGCGACGGAAGGGCTGATCGCCTTGGGCCATCGCCAAATTGTCTTTGTCAGCGGGCCAGATCACCCCAGCATCGTCGAACGGCGCGCCGGTTACAGCGCGACCATGCAGCGCCACAGCCTGCCGCCACAAATCGTCTACAAGACGGGGTTGGGGCTGGACGAAGGTGACACTTCCGCCGAAGAGATTGTAAAGACGCTGCCGCATACGACAGCCGTGATCTGCTCGAATGATGTGCAGGCGTTTGGCGTAGTACGCCGCCTGACGCAGCTTGGCTGCCACATCCCCGAAGATATTTCGGTCATCGGCTTTGACAATGTAAACATGGCGACGCTCGCTTCCCCGCTGCTCGCCACCGTCAACGTCGACCGCATTGCGTTTGGCCGCCTGGCGGTGGAACTGCTGCTGAGCCGCGTGCAGTATCCGGAGCGGCCGCCGGTGCGCTGCACAATGTCCGTCAACTTTATCAAGCGTGCTTCGATGGGACGACCGCGCCGGTCAGAATCATTGCTCGCTGCGCAGTCTCAGCCATCGTTGTAAATAGAGTGCTTTTATAGAGTGGGAAAGGATGGAATATTTGCCACGATACCGATCCGGACAAAGCATCTTTAGATTCGCTTCTCGTCTTCTATTTTCTATTGGAAGCATGTTCACTATCAATTAGGAGTAAGGCAATATGCGTAACAAGTTTCTCATGCTAGCCGGCTTGCTGGTCGTCTTCAGCATGCTCTTCACGGCCTGCGCCGCACCGGCAGCGGCCCCCGCTGCTGCACCGGCAGCCGATGCGACCACGGAAGCAACTGCCGAAGCCGCAGCGGATGCGACCACCTCCGACCCCAATTCCCTGCCCCGCAATGAAACCTTGTACTACAATGGGCAGCAGTGGGGTGCGGTTGTTGGTTGGAATCCGTATTCCAGCAGCAACAACAATGCCATGGCCATTGCCCAAGGCGACAATGCCCGCGTCGTCATGTTCGAGACCCCCTATCTCTACAACATGCTCGACGGCCAGGTCTATCCGCTGCTGGCTGACGGGGATTACACCTGGAATGACGCCGGCACGGAGCTGACATTCAAGCTCAAGTCCGCTGCCATGTGGAGTGACGGCACACCGGTGACGGCGGAAGATGTCGCCTACACCTGGGCCACCCATGTCAAGTACAACACGCCGACCGGCGCCAGCAATATCGACTACATTGAAGACATCGTGGCCGTCGATCCGCAGACCGTTATGGTCAAGGCGAAGCTGGACGATGCCGGCAAGGCTGTCAATCCGCTGCTCGTCGCCGCCTATGTCAGCTCCAACTACGTGATCCAGAAGGCTTGGACAGAGACGTTGGAAGCGCGCGCCGGTGACGATGCCACCGCTTTCTTGGCTGACCCGGCGGAAGATGTCGTCTACTCCGGCCCTTACGGCAAGTACTTTACGGATGACAGCAAGGCTGTCTATGTCCGTAACGACGGCTACTGGGGCCAGGACCCGTCCATGTGGGGCAAGCTGCCCGCGCCGAAATACCTGGCGCATGTGATCTTCAAGGATAACGCCGCCGGCACGACGGCACTGCAGGCTGGTGAAGTAGATGTCAGCCAGCAGTTCAATTCCAACGTGCAGGATCTGTGGCTGAAGGACAATCTGCCTATCTCCACTTACCTGCCCGAAGCCCCCTACGGCATCGGCGCCAGCCTGCCGACCGCCTTCTTCAACTTGGCGTCCCCAGGTCTGGATCAGGTGGCAGTGCGCAAGGCGATTGCCATAGCCGTGGATTATCCCACCATTATCGCCAATGCAATGACCAATCAATCGGCGACATTCACCCAGGTCCCGCGCTCGCTGATGAACCCGACCGAGGGTGAGCAGGCCACGTTTGACCATGCGGCTGTGGCGGATCTGCAGTGGGCCGGCAACGACGTTGAAGGCGCCAAGAAACTGCTTGACGACGCCGGCATTGTGGACACCGACGGTGACGGCTGGCGCGAATACGACGGCAAGAACCTGAGCTACGTCGCCACCTGCCCCAACGGCTGGTCCGACTGGCAGGCTGCCATAGAAGTCGTAGCTGCCGCCGGCAAGGAAATCGGCATCGACATCACGACCAACTTCCCGGAATGGTCCGTCTATCAGACAGTTGTCACCAAGTCCGATACGCCGCTGCCCGAAGGCTATGACATTTTCATGATGGGAAGTAACGGCGCCGGCCCAACCCAACCGTGGGGCCGTGCCCGCCAACTGATGAGCTCCGAGTTCATTGGGATGCCGAGCAACTGGAACGGCAACTTCGGCGGCTACAACAACCCCGACGCCGACGCCGTGATCCAGGCGATCCCTGCGGAAACCGACCCGGCGAAGCTGAACGAGATGTACACCGAACTGGTCAAGACCTATCTGACCGACGTGCCCTCCTTCACGCTCATGTACCGCCCCCAGTCGTTCCACACCGTGAACGAGAGCGTTTGGACCTCCTTCCCCCACGAGGGTGACGGAACCAACCCGCCTGTTCCGCCGCTGGACCTGACTGACGGCTGGAGCATTGCCGGTCTGTACAACCTGACCCTGGTCAACCCGTAAGCACGTAGCAGTAAAAACAGCCATGCCCCGCTCCCACGTGGGGGCGGGGCATGGCTGCCCACAGGCAGTGATAGGCAGCGATAGGAGCGAACGTTGAAAGGGTACGCGATCTATTTTTCGAACAAGTTGCTGTGGTTCCTCGTCACGCTGGTGGCGGCGTTCCTGCTGAATTTCTTCCTGCCGCGCCTGATGCCCGGCGACCCGGTGGCGTCGATTGTGGCCCGTCTGGCGCAAGGCATGACGAACACCTCTGGTGTGCAAGCGATCTACGAACAGTATACAAAGCTGTTCGGCACAAACCTGCCCTTGCATGAGCAGTTCTTCCTCTATGTACGCAATGTGCTGCGGGGTGATTTTGGGTACTCGTTCAGCCAATATCCGCGCACCGTGGCGGACGTGATCGGCGCCTCCGTATGGTGGACGGTTGCCTTGCAGCTGCCTGCCATTATCATCGGTTGGATCATCGGCAACACGCTGGGCGTGTTCGCCGCCTATCGCCGCGGCGGTTTCGACAAGGTGCTTATGCCGGCCAGCATTTTTGTCAGCAATTTGCCCGCGTTCGGCATGGCGGTGATTCTGCTGGTGATCTTCGCAGTGCAGCTGCGCTGGTTCCCCACCTCCGGCGGCTATGGGTTTGATATGATCCCGAACTTGAGTTGGGATTTTATCTGGTCAGTGATTGTTCATTATCAGCTCCCCTTCTGGTCGATTGTGCTGATTACCATCGGCGGCCAGGCGATCGGGATGCGATCCATGTCCATTTACGAATTGAATGCGGATTACGTGAAGTACAGCCGCTTTATGGGGATCAAAGATCGCCAGATCGTCGGCTATGTGTTCCGCAATGCGATGCTGCCGCAGATCACCGGGCTGGCGCTCGCCGTGGGCACCATGGTCGGCGGCGCGCTGGTGGCGGAGATCATCTTCAGCTATCCGGGGCTTGGCTCCACGATCTTGACGGCGGTGCTGGGGGGGGATTACCCGCTGATCTCGGCGACCACGCTGATCGTCACCATCATGGTGTTGATTGCGAACTTCACCATCGAGATTATTTACGGTTTTCTTGACCCGCGTATCAAAGCCGCGCAGAGTGACTAAGGAATGCAGCCACTATGAAATTTATGGTTCAACAGGCATTTCGCTCCGGGAAATTTGTCACCGGCTTCAGCATTTTTGTGGCAATTTTGCTGGTTGTGCTGATCTATCCCCTCATCATCAAGGATCCGCCGCTCACCATCATTGGCCGGGGCACCTTTTTTGAGCCGGGCATCTACGTCAATGTCTATGACAGCATCAGCTCGCCGCAGTATACGCTCAACTTGAAGGGCGCCGACGCCCGGCGCGTTGCCAGCCGCCTGAATGAGGACGATCTGGCTTCCATGCAGGAGTGGCTCGTGGCCGCCGGCGTGCCTGAGGCCGAGATTGACACGGCGGACACTCCGCTGCTCCTCGAATTATGGTTCAAGACCTATGATCCGGCACTGTCGGTTCCGGGAATGACCAATGCCCGGCGCAACTATTTCATCCGCCTCAACAGCTCCCTGCAGGGGCTTCTCGACCCCAATGATGCGATTCTGGCCGCCAAAGATGAAGAAGGCGCCTTGCAGCAGGTGGGAACCGTCGCCCAAACGGACTTTGTCAACGTCGGCCAGGTGCCGAATGTGCGGCTGCTGCCCCTGGGCACGGACAACTTTGGCCGCAATGTGTTGACCGAGTTGGTGGCGGCCACGCGCGTATCGCTGCAAATCGGCTTTGTCGCCGGCTTTATCGCCACCTTGATCGGGTTGTTTATCGGCCTGGTCTCCGGCTATATCGGCGGCATGGTGGATGACGTCCTGATGTTCATCACCAATCTCTTTACTGTGATCCCCAGCTTTGTGCTGCTGATCTTGATTTCATTCAGCATCGGGCAAGACAAGCGCGGGGCGTTCACCGTTGCTGCGGTGATTGGGTTCACCTCCTGGGTGTGGACCGCCAGGGCGGTGCGTTCGCAGGTGATTTCCCTGCGCAACCGCGACCATGTTAACCTGTCGCGGCTCTCCGGCCACTCCCTCTTCAGCATCATCCTGCGGGACATTCTGCCGTACATCGCTTCGTATGTCGTGATGGCGCTTATTCTGCAGATTTCCGCCGGCATCCTGGCCGAAGCCGGGTTGTCGATCCTGGGGCTTGGCCCGCGCACGACGGAAGTGCCGACATTGGGCCTCATGATGAACTGGGCCATGATCTACCAGGCCCACATCCTGGGGAAATGGTGGGCGTTCTTCCCCGTGATCTTGGTCATTGCCCTCATTGCGTTTTCGATGAATTTGATGAACACCGGTCTCGACCAGGTGTTTAATCCGGCCCTGAGAGATTAGGTTGAGAGACTAGGTGTCAGCATGGGAAATGTAATCCTTGAGGTCAAGGACCTGACGACAAAATATATCACCCGCTTTAAGGAAGATATTTATGCCGTAGACCACGTGTCGCTCAAGGTCGAGGAGGGGCAATCCCTCGGCATCGCCGGCGAATCGGGCTGCGGCAAATCGACGCTGGCGCTCAGCCTGATGGGGTACTACTTCCCCCCGCTGCACTATACGAGCGGCGAGATCATCATCGATGGCCTCAATATCACCGGCATGCCCGCGGACGAAGTGCGCCGCACCATCCTGGGCCGCGAGATCGCCTACATCCCGCAGGCGGCGATGAATGCGCTGAACCCGACCCAGAAGGTCATCAGCTTCATCGAAGATGTGGTGCAGGCGCATCATCCCGATACGAGCAAGAAAGACATCTACGACCTTGCCCGCCAGCGCTTTGAGCTGCTGGGGCTGCCGGCGGAGGTGCTGCAGAAATACCCGGTCGAGCTTTCGGGCGGTATGAAACAGCGCACCGTCATCGCCGTTTCGGTGATCCTTGGCCCCAAGATTCTGATCGCCGACGAGCCATCTTCGGCGCTCGACGTCACGTCGCAGAAGATGGTGATCAAGATGCTGCGCGACCTGATGGAGAAGGGGTTCATCAAAGCCATGATCTTCATCACCCACGAGCTGCCGCTGCTCTACAACGTGACCAACAACATCATGGTGATGTACGCCGGGCAGTTGGTGGAACTGGCCGGTGCCCACGAGGCCGTGTTCGACCCGCTCCACCCGTACTCCAAGGGGCTGATGGGGTCGATCATCGTGCCGGAAGAAGGGCTGCGCAATGTCAAGCTGACGGCGATCCCCGGCGTGCCGCCCAACTTGAAGAACCCGCCTCCCGGCTGCCGGTTTGCCGACCGCTGCAAGTATGTCCAGCCCGAATGCAGGACATCCCTTGGGCAGCAGTTGCGCGAGGCACACGGCGGGCGCAGCTATCGATGCATCTTTCCCGAGACCGTACTGAGAGAGACCTACGCCAATGAACAAGCCCATGAACAACCCCGTGCCAATGAACGCCGATAGGTCCATCTGCCTGAGCACAAAGGGGCTGACCAAAGTCTTTGGCTTTGGCAAAAGCAAAACCGTTGCCGTCAATCACGTCGATCTCGAACTGTACGAGGGCGAGGTTGTCTCCATTGTGGGCGAATCGGGCAGCGGCAAGACGACGCTGGCCAAGATGCTGCTGGGCCTGATCAACGAAACGGAAGGCGAAGTCTACTACCTGGGCAAGAAGCGCGACATCCGCGGCCAGGGCAAGAAGCGAGAATACTGGAGAAATATTCAGGCCATCTTTCAAGACCCATTTTCTTCCTTCAACACGTTCAACAAGATCGATTCAGTCTTGTTGGATTGCATCCACTTGCGCGGCGGGCGCAAGCTGCCCTACGCCAAAAAAGTGGAGATGATGACGGAAGCGTGCAGCTTCGTCAACCTGAAGTTTGAGGAACTGACCAACAAGTATCCCTTCGAGCTTTCGGGTGGGCAGCAGCAGCGCCTGATGATTGCCCGCGTCTTTTTGCTCAAGCCCAAGATCCTGCTGGCGGATGAACCCACCTCGATGATCGACGCCAGCTCACGCGCCACAATTTTGGACATGCTGATGCAGTTGCGCGACGAGATCGGCATGACGATCATCTTCATCACCCATGACATCGGCCTGGCCTATTACGTCTCCGATAAGATCTATATCATGGAGCACGGCCGCTTTGTCGAAAGCGGGACCGCCGACCGCGTGATCCTGCACCCACAAGAAACCTATACCAAGCGGCTGTTGAGTGATGTGCCCAAAATCTACGAAGAGTGGGACCTCTCCACCGTGTAATGATGGGGGGTGCAGCAAACCCCCCTGGGGAGAAATGGCGCCGCCGCCTGCCGGTCATGGCCTTGCTCGCCGTCACTGTGGTGGGCGGCGTTCTGCGTTTCTATCGCATCGGGCGCAATGGCTTCTGGCTGGACGAAGCGTTCAGCGTGTGGATGGCGGAACACCCGCTGCCGGCGCTGTTCTCCTGGCTGACGGCCATCGACCAGCATCCGCCGCTCTACTACACACTTCTGCACGGCTGGCTGCTGCCGGGGGATGAGGCCGCCTATGTGCGGATGCTCTCCGCCTGCCTCAGCACGCTCACCATTCCCGTCCTGTTCCTGCTTGTGCACCGGCTTGCAGGCGTGCGCGCCGGGTTGGTTGCGGCGCTGATCCTGGCGCTGTCGCCGTTCCAGGTGCGCTTTGCACAAGAGGCGCGCATGTACGCGCTGTTGATGCTCACTGTGTCCCTGGCGACGCTGGCGCTGGTGCTGATCCTGACGGATACAGGCAAGCCCTCGTCGCGCTGGTGGCACAGAAGATGGCTCGCCTGGGCGCTGTACATCGTCTTTACAGCGGCCAGTGTGCTCACGCACAACACGGCGCTCTTTTTCCCGCTGGCGACCAACCTCTTTGTGATTGGCTTTATTCTATACCGGCGGCTGCGCCCCGCTGCGTCTGTGCCGGCTGCCGCCGCGCTCCCCTTCACCCCGCCGCCCTTCACCCTGCCGCCCTTCACCCCGCCGCCGCTGCGCCGCTGGCTTCTCGCCCAGGCCGGCGTGCTGCTGATCTGGCTGCCCTGGTCGGTGGCCTTTGTGGTGCAGAGCATCGGCGTCTACCAGCAGTTTTGGATCCCAGCGCCGACGCTGGAGAGCGTGGCCGGCACATTCAAGACGCTCCTCAACGACTTTCTGTCGCCCCGTCTTGCCCCGCCGGAGCTGGTTTGGCTGGGGTATGCGCTTCTGCTCGTGCTGGGTGCGGTGTCCCTGCGCAAACGGCTGCCCGTGTTGGCGTTTCTGCTCGTGCTGCTGCTGACGCCCCTCTGCGGCGAACTGCTGGTCAGCCTGCGCCGGCCGATCTTCTACGACCGCACGCTGATCTGGATCACGATCCCGCTCTCCTTGCTGCTCGCTTTCGGCATCGTGCAGCTGCGCTGGCGGGCGCTGGTTACGCTGGGGCTGGTGCTGCTGTGCACGGTCAACCTGCTCTCGCTGCAAAACTACTACGAGACTTTCAAAAAAGAACAGTGGCGTGAAGCGGCGGCCTATGTTGCGCGCAAAGTCCACGAAGATGATCTCATCCTGTTCAACGCCACCTGGGTGCAAATTCCATTTGACTACTATTTTCGCCGTTTCGACCGTTCGGTGGCGCAGCACGGCGCGCCGGTCGATCTGTTTGATGGCGGCGTTCTGGAGCCGAAAATGGCGGCAAGCGACCTGCCGCGCCTGCGCTCGCTGCTGCGTGACCATGACCGCGTTTGGCTGGTCTACAGCCACGACTGGTACACTGACCCGCAGCGGATCATCCCCGCCGCCCTGGCCGAAGAATTAAAGCTGGTC
Organism: Caldilineales bacterium; assembly: GCA_038205395.1. Taxonomy (GTDB): domain Bacteria; phylum Chloroflexota; class Anaerolineae; order Caldilineales; family Caldilineaceae; genus Fredericiella. The sequence continues at coordinate 12,500 of JBBRBX010000066.1, read as the reverse complement.
GGCACGCAGCACTATTACGGGCTGCAAGTTCTGCGCTATGAAAGGCGCTGAAAAGCGCTTTTTTGATCAAATTTTTCAAATATGAAGAGAAGGGGTTCAAAACAAATGAATAGTCAACCTCTCACCGGCCAATGGCAGTTTCGCCAGGCAGGCGCCGACGACTGGCTGCCGGCCAGCGTGCCCGGCGGCGTCCATACGGATCTGCTGGCGCTGGGCAACATTCCCGACCCGTTTGTGGCCGACAACGAGAAAAAGGTCATGTGGGTGGCGGAGGCGGACTGGGAGTATCGCCATCTCTTCAGCGCCGATGCCGCCCTGCTGGAGCAGGACAAAGTGTTCCTGGTCGCCGACGGCCTGGACACGCTGGCCACCGTTTCGCTCAACGGTCAACAGCTGGGCGAGACGGACAACATGTTCCGCCGCTATGAGTGGGAGGTCAAGCCGCTGCTCAAGCCGGGCGAAAACGAGCTGCTGATCCAGTTCCGCTCTCCCGTGCGCTTTGCCGCCGCCGAAGATGCCAAACGCCCGCTCAAAGGGGTCACGCAGGCCATCCCCGGCGGCCCGCATCTGCGCAAGGCGCCCTGCCAGTTCGGCTGGGACTGGGGCCCCATGCTCCCGCCCATCGGCGTCTGGAAGGATATCCGGCTGGAAGGGCGCAGCGTGGCGCGCCTGCAGGATGTGCATCTGCGTCAGCGGCACGGCGAGGGCAGCGTGGCTGTCTCTGCCGCCGTCGCCATCGAACGCTGGCAGGAGGAAGCGCTGACGGTGCAGTTTATCCTGACCAACCCGTCCGGCGGCAGCCAACAGGCCAGCGAACCGGTGAGCGGCGCCAAAGCGGCGCTCGCCCTGGCGGTGGCGGACCCGCAGCTTTGGTGGCCCAATGGCTATGGCGACCAGCCGCTTTACAGTGTGGATGTGGTGCTGCTCAGCGGCGAGCACGAACTCGACCGCCGCACCTACCAACTGGGGCTGCGCACCATCGAACTGCGCCGGCAGCCGGACGAGTGGGGCGAATCGTTTACCTTTGTCGTCAACGGCGTGCCGGTCTTTGCCAAAGGCTCCGACTGGATTCCGGCGGATTCCTTCCCCACCCGCATCAGCGACGCCTTCCTGGAGCAGTTGATCCGCGACGCCGCGGCCACCCATCAGAATATGCTGCGGGTGTGGGGCGGCGGCTTCTATGAGGAGGAGCGCTTCTATGACCTCTGCGACCGCTACGGCATCCTCGTCTGGCAGGATTTTGTCTTTGCGTGCAGCATCTACCCGCTGGACCGCGCCGACTTTGTCGCCAACCTGCGCCAGGAGATGATCGAAAATGTGGGCCGTCTGCGCCATCGCGCCAGCCTTGCCCTCTGGTGCGGCAACAATGAGATGGAGTGGGGTTGGGAAAGCTGGGGCTGGGCCAAGCCGGAGGTGGATGCGCAGCAGGCGGCGGCGCTGGAGCAGCTGAGCGAGACCATGCCGGTTGTGCGCGATCTGCTGGCGATGGCCACGCGCACCACCCCGCTGCCCGACTGGGAGGAGCTTCAGCAGGCCTATCTCACCTTCTTCCACACCACCCTGCCGGCCTGGGTGGCCGAGTGGGACCCCGACGGCATCTACTGGCCTTCCTCGCCCTCTTCCGACACCCCCTTCCGCAACGTCAACGGCCAGGATCTCGGCGACGCGCACTATTGGGATGTCTGGCACGGGCGCAAGCCGTTCACTGCCTATCGCAGCCAGTACCCGCGCTTTATGAGCGAGTTCGGCTTCCAAGCCCTGCCGCCGCTGCCCACCGTGCGCACCTATGCGGAGGCGGCGGACCAGAATATGACCTCCTACATCATGGAGCACCACCAGCGTTCGGGCAGCGGCAACGGCTTGATGCTGGCGCAGATGACCGACAACTATCGCATGCCCAAGGATTTCCCCTCGTTGGTCTATCTGAGCATGGTGCTGCAGGCCGAAGGGATTCGCTATGGCGTCGAACATTGGCGGCGCAACATGCAGCGGGTGAGCGGCACGCTCTACTGGCAGTTGAACGACTGCTGGCCGGTGGCCTCCTGGTCGAGCCTCGACTCCTTTGGCCGCTGGAAGGCGTTGCACTACGCCACCCGCCGCTACTATGCGCCTGTGCTGCTCTCGCTGCACGACCGCGGCCCGCAGATCGACATCCATCTCACCTCCGACCTGCAGGCGCCGTGGAGCGGCGTCGTGCGCTGGTCGCTGGAGTCGCTGGACGGCGAAGTCGTGGAGCAGGGTGTGGAGGAGGTCGAGGTTTCGCCGCTGGCTGACACCCAGGTCGCTGCGCTCGATTTCAGCAGCCGTGTACACGACGAAAACAGCCGCAAGCTGATTTTTGTCTGCGAATTGTGGCAGGGCGACCAACTGGTGGCGACGGCGTTGAGCACCTTTGTCCCCAACAAGCATCTGGCGCTGGCCGACCCGCAGCTGCGCAGTGCGCTGCGGGTGCAGGACGGCAGCCTGGCTATCGAGATCAGCGCTGCCGGCCTGGCGCGCCATGTCGAAGTGGCGCTGGACGGGGCCGATGTCGTCTTTAGCGACAATTACTTTGATCTGCCGGGCGGACGCACGCGCACGATTACAGCCCCGCTGCCGGCTGGCTGGGATGCCGCGCAGGCGGAGAAGGCGCTTGAAGTGCGCTCGCTCTACGACAGCTACGCCTAGAGATCGCTCATGGGCGGCAGGGGGCGTCAACACGGCGCACCCCTGCCGCTTGCGGCGCAGTGCGGGCTGGTGTACAGTAGCGGCAGTACAGGCATGGCTGCGCTGGAGGTTTGCATGAGCACAACGCCGCGGTTTGGCCTGCTGCAGGCTGCGATCGTGTTGGCGGCGGCAGCAACGGCACTGATCCATATAGGACTGGCGTTTCAGTTTCCCGGCGGAATCGACCCCGTCTTTCTCTTGAACGGCGCCGGCTATCTGGGTTTGACTGCGCTGCTCTTCCTGCCGCTGCCGGCGCTCGACCCATATCGCGGCATCGTGCGCTGGCTGTTGATTGCCTATACGCTGGTAACGATTCTGGCCTGGCTCTTGATCGGCGCCCGCTCCCCAATTGCCTACGCCGATAAAGCGCTGGAGCTTTTGCTGGTCGTCTTGCTCTGGCTGGATTGGCAGCGTGCGCGCGCCCGCTTACACTGAGCGGGTTGCGCTGGATGATAGTGGGGCGGCGATTCTGTACCCTGAACATGTGAAAATTTGCGCGAGCGAAAAGCAGCGTGCTATTATCCCCTTATTGCCCAGAGGCTGCACCCGTTGGGTGCTGATACGCGGGCAATAACAGCGAAAAACAACCAATGTGACTACCGGAGCCGCTGCTGCCAGGACGGAAGCAGCGGCAGACAGGGAAAGGCAACGAATTGACGACGGATCGCCACGAGATGACGCTCGCCCCAATTCGCATGGACGCGGTGCGCATCGATGTCCGGCGTGGGGTGCGGGCACTGCTGCTGACGCTGGTCATACCCGTGTCGCTGGCGCTGGCGGTTGATCTGGCGGCCGGTTCGTTGCCGTGGCTGACGGTGGTCGCCTCGCTCATTTGTTTGCCGCTGGCGGCGATTGTTGTAAACCGCACCGTGCTGGCGGAGTTTGACCGGGTGGTCGCCCTGCTGGCGCCGCCGCAAGAAGTCGTGGCTGAACCGGAGAAACCGGCCGAAATTGAAATGCAAGAGGGCGTTGAGGGGCAAGCTGCCGCAGAGTTGACTGGGCAGCCTGCCAGGGGCGCCGGCGATTTTATACCGACCGATAGGCCGCTAGGCGGCCCATCATTTACCGAAGGAGCGCAATAGCACCATGGGTAAAATGCTCGGCAACTTGGGCAACAAGTTACTTAACCTGTTGTGGGGTACACAGACGCGCAAGGTGTGGACGTCTATCGTCGTCATTCTCTTGGTGTTGAGCCTCGCCATCCGTTTTATCTACCCTGTACCGCCGCCGCATGTCGCCTTATCCGGCGAGCCGATTTTGTCGACCAGCCCGCGCTGGTTCACCAATTCGCTCTTGATGACCGTCATCGTCGATATTGTGCTGCTGGCGCTGGCGCTGGCCACACGCTTCAGCCTCAAAGAGGTCCCCAGCGGTCTGCAGAACGCCATGGAAGCGATCGTCGAGACGCTCTACGGGTTGGCCGAGAGCGTAGCCGGCAAAAACGCGGCCAAGTTCTTTCCGTGGGCGGCTACACTTTTCTTGTTGATCATCGTCAGCAACTGGAGCGGCTTGATCCCCGGCGTCGGCAGTATCGGCTATTATCACCCGGCGGAAATTCATGGTGAGCAGCGGGTGCCGGCCGATCAAGAGCTTAAAGACGAATCGACCGGCGAACCGCACAGCCGGGTTTTGACAAACCAGTTGGCGATGGCCGACGGCAAGCTGATCCTGGTGGACCTGGCGGCAGTGCAGGCGGCGCCGGCAGCCGCCGAGGAAGAGGGGCACGGCAAGTTTGTGCCGCTGCTGCGTGCGCCCAGCGCCGATCTGAATATGACCTTTGCCCTGGCGCTGGCGACGATGGTGATGGTGCAGGTCTGGGGTGTGCGCTTTTTGGGCGGCGGGTACTTCCGCAAGTTTTTCAACTTCAGCGGCCCCAACACGTTTATGAAGAGCATTAACGCCTTTGTGGGCATCCTCGAATTGATTTCTGAGATTTCCCGCATCCTCTCGTTTGGCTTTCGTCTATTCGGCAATATCTTTGCCGGCGAGATCGTGCTGGCGACCATGGCGTTTCTGGTGGCATTCCTGGTTCCCGTGCCGTTCTATATGTTGGAAGTGTTTGTAGGGTTTGTGCAGGCGCTTGTATTTATGATGTTGGCGCTCGTGTTCTTCCAGATGGCAAGCATAAGCCACGGCACACACGACGAACATCACGCATAACAAGCGTTATTTACAGTGAGCATTATTATTAATTTCGGTAATGCGTCTCATTGACTTAAAGGAGATCTAAAATGGATGTCGATGCGATGAAGCAGCTGGGTGCAGCGTTGGCGATGGGTTTGGGAGCGATCGGGCCAGGCATTGGCATCGGTTTGATCGGTTCCAAGGCAATGGAAGCGATGGGCCGTAACCCCGAAGCCGCCGGTACAATCCAGACGAACATGATTCTGTCCATTGCCTTTGCCGAGTCGATCGGTATTTTCGCCCTGGTGATTGCGCTGCTGCTCAAATTTGTCTAATTTTGCGCAGCATATCCATCCCGGCGAAAAACCGCGATATCGCAGGTTGAAAAAGGAGGCAGATCGTGGATGCACTTGGAATTGAGTGGTCACTATTAGCTGCGCAGTTGGTCAACTTTATTTTGTTGATCGTTCTGATGCGCATGTTCCTGTACAAGCCTGTGCTGAACATGCTCAACGCACGCAAGGAACGCATTGCGCAGAGCATGCGGGATGCGGAACGCGTCAGCGCCGCCGCCCGCGAGGCCGAAGCCGAAAAAGGCAAGGCGCTCGAGCAGGCGCGCCGCGAGGCACAGGAGGTTCGTGCCCAGGCCACGCGTGATGCGGAAAAGATTGCCCAGGATGTGCGCAGCCGCGCCGAAACTGAGGCGACTGAGATTCGCATGAAGGCGCAGGCCGACGCCGCTAAGCAGGCGGATCTGGCGCTGGCCGACGCCAACAAACAGATCGCCGACCTGGCCATCATGGCTACGGAAAAACTGCTGGGCCGTGAGTTGGAGAAGAAGGGCGAGCAGCAGCGCTTCGTGGCCGAGTTCTTGGCGCAGAATGCCGGGAGCAAAGGCAAATGAGCAGCAGACAGGAGCGGGTTGACCGCTACGCCGAAGCCGTCTGGCAGGTCATCTTGGACCGCTGGATGAGCGCCCTGGGTGAGGCTTCCACGAAGTTGAGCAGCGACCGCAAGCTCTCCGCTTTGCTGGCCGACAGCAGCAAACCGGCGGCTGAGCGCGCGGCTGCGCTCGAAAAGGCGCTGCCCAAGGAGACGTCGCCGGAAGTGCTGAATCTGCTCAAGCTGATGGCCGAAAACGGCGACATCGCCCTGGTGGATGAGGTGGCCGGTCGCCTGGCGCAGATGGCCAGCGGCGGGCAGGTCACCAACCAAAAGGCCGAAGTCACCAGCGCCGTCGCCCTGTCGGATGAGGAAAAGCAGCAGATTCGCCAGCGGTTGATTGACGAGCATGGCGAGGGGCTGACCTTCTTCTTTGCCGTCGATCCGGCGCTGCTGGGTGGCTTGCGCGTGCGCGTAGGCGACCGTCTGGTGGATAACTCGGTCGCCAGCCGTTTGGCGACATTGCGCGAATCGTTGAGTTCAGTGGTTCGCTAGGAGGAAAAGAAGCCGATGGCTGTGCGTACAGACGACATCACAGCGTTACTCAAACAACAGATTTTGAATTACAAGCCGGCGCCCAGCCAGATCGACGTGGGCGAAGTGCTGGAGATCGGCGACGGTATCGTCATCGCCTCCGGCCTGGCCAACGTGATGGCCGGTGAGCTGGTGGAGTTTACCAAAAACGGCGTACTCGGCATTGCCTTGAACCTGACGGAGGACAATGTCGGTATTATCGTCATGGGTGAATACCAGACGCTGGAGGAAGGCGACCTGGTGCGCAGCACGGGCCGCATTGCTTCCGTACCGGTGGGCGATGCGCTGATTGGCCGCGTGGTGAATGCCGTCGGCCAGCCTATCGACGCCAAAGGCCCCATCAACACCGATAAGTTCCGCAACGTCGAGCGTATTGCGCCCGGCGTCATTATGCGCCAGCCGGTCAATGTGCCCGTGCAGACAGGCATCACCGCCATTGATGCGTTGATCCCGATCGGCCGCGGCCAGCGTGAGTTGATCATCGGCGACCGCCAGACCGGTAAAACCGCCATTGCGTTGGATACGATTATCAACCAAAAGGGCAAAGACCTGATCTGCATCTATATCGCCATCGGTCAGAAGCAGTCGAGCGTCGCCCAGGTCGTCGGCACACTGGAAAAATACGGCGCCATGGAGCACACGATTGTCGTGAGCGCCGCCGCCTCCGACCCGGCCGCCTTGCAGTATCTGGCGCCGTTTGCCGGTACGGCGATGGGTGAGGAGTTTATGGAATCGGGCCGCGACGCCTTAATCGTCTATGACGACCTCTCCAAGCATGCCCAGGCCTACCGCCAGGTTTCCCTGCTGCTGCGCCGCCCGCCCGGTCGCGAAGCCTACCCCGGCGATGTCTTCTATCTGCACAGCCGGCTGTTGGAACGCTCCGCCCGCCTGGCGGATGAGTACGGCGGCGGCAGCCTCACGGCGCTGCCTATCATCGAAACCCAAGCCGGTGACGTCTCCGCCTACATTCCGACCAACGTGATTTCCATCACCGACGGCCAGATTTTCCTGGAGTCCGACCTGTTTTACGCCGGCACGCGCCCGGCCTTGAATGTCGGCATCTCCGTCAGCCGCGTAGGTGGTTCGGCGCAGACGAAGGCGATGAAAAAGGTGGCTGGGCGTCTCAAGCTGGAACTGAGCCAGTTCCGCGAGCTGGCCGCCTTTGCGCAGTTCGGCTCTGATCTGGACGCTGCCACCCAACGCCAGTTGGACCGTGGCCGCCGCCAGACCGAACTGCTCAACCAGCCGCAGTATCAGCCGGTGCCGCTCGACAAGCAGGTCATGAGCTTGTGGGCCGCTGGGGCGGGTAAACTGGACGCCGTTCCTGTACAGTATGTGAAGCAGTGGGAAGCCGACATGCATGCGTTTATGGATGCCAACCACGCGGAGATCGGCCAGGCCATTATGCGCACAAGGGATCTGGCGCCGGAGATCATCGATTCGCTGAGCGTGGCGATCGACGACTTCAACAACAGCTGGTCGCCGCCGCAGGCGTAAAAAGGTTGGCTTCACGCACCTTATCGGGGAGAGAGTAGCTTGCCAAGCACAAGAGAAATTCGCCGCCGCATCAAGTCGGTGAAGAATATTGCGCAGGTGACCAAGGCAATGGAAGCCGTATCGGCTGCCAAGATGCGCAAGGCGCAGCAGCAGGTCACTTCGACGCGCCCCTATGCCAAACAGGCGCAGGAGGTGCTCACCTATATTGCCCGCTTGAGCAATACGGATCACGAGCTGAACCCGCTGATCCAGAGCCGCCCGGTCAAACGGGTCGAGCTGCTTCTGATCACCGGCGATCGCGGTCTGGCAGGTGGTTTCAACGCCAACGTAATCCGGCGCGCCGCCCTGTTTATCCGCGATCTACGCCGGCAGGGTGCTGAGGTGACGGTCGTCACGGTGGGGCGTAAAGGCCGCGATTGGCTGCTGCGCTATGACCCCATCGTGCGCGCCGAGTTCACCGGCATGCCGGATAGCCCGACGACGTACCATGTCGGGCCAATCGTGCGCGTGCTGATGGACGATTTTCTATCGGGCCATGCCGACGAAGTGCACATGGTTTACACGGATTTCGTCAATACGATCCGGCAAGAGCCGCACGTGCACAAGCTGCTGCCCGTGCAGCCTGCTGTGGACTCGGAAGGGATGGCCCCGGAGTACATCTTTGAGCCGTCGCCGGAAGCCGTGCTCAGCCGCGTGTTGTATGGGTTCACCGAAGTTCAGGTGCTGCAGGCGCTGTATGAGTCGCTCGCCAGCGAGCACTCGGCGCGCATGGTGGCGATGCGCAACGCCACCGACGCAGCCGGCGAGTTGATCGATGATCTGACGCTGACGTATAACAAGGCGCGCCAGTCGGGCATTACCAACGAGTTGATGGACATCATCGGCGGCTCGGCTGCGATGGAATCTAAGTAGTTGCGCGATTTTTCTGAGGAGGTCTGCAAGTGGCTGAACAACCAAAGGCTGAAAAACCGGTAGCTGAAAAGGCGGGGGCTGAACAAATGGTCGGCGCCGTCGAGAGTGTAATTGGGCCGGTGGTCGATTTTGCGTTTCCGGAAGGGCAGTTGCCGGAAATCTATGACGCCATCCGCATCACGGCGGAAGACGGCTCGGTGCAGACGTTCGAGGTCGAGCAGCAAATCGGCAACAACGTCGTGCGCACAGTTTCGATGGGCAGCACGGACGGCATCCGCCGCGGCATGAAAGGCACCTCCGAAGGGGCGCCGATTATGGTGCCCGTCGGCCCGGCCACGCTGGGGCGGCTGTTTAATGTGGTGGGCGACCCGATCGACAATAACGGCCCGGTCGTCTCCGAGATCAAGTATCCCATCCACCGCCTGGCGCCCTCTTTCGCCGATCAGGCGACGCAAGCGGAAATTTTTGAGACGGGCATCAAGGTGATTGACCTGATCGCTCCTTTCACACGCGGCGGCAAGACCGGCATTTTCGGCGGCGCCGGTGTAGGCAAGACGGTCGTCATTCAGGAGCTGATCCACAACGTGGCCGAATTCCACAGCGGCTATTCGGTCTTTGCCGGCGTGGGCGAACGCTCGCGCGAGGGCAACGACCTGATGCGTGAGATGGTGGAGTCGGGCGTGATCGACTCGACGGTCATGGTGTTTGGCCAGATGAATGAGCCGCCCGGCGCCCGCCTGCGCATAGGGCTGACCGGCGTGACGATGGCCGAATACTTCCGTGACGAAGGGCGCGATGTGCTGCTCTTTATCGACAACATCTTCCGCTTTGTCCAGGCCGGCTCGGAAATGTCTTCGCTGCTGGGCCGTCTGCCTTCGGCGGTGGGCTATGCGCCAACGCTGGGCACGGACATGGGCGACCTGCAGGAGCGCATCACCTCCACCAAGAACGGCTCGATCACGTCGATGCAGGCCGTCTATGTGCCTGCCGACGACTACACCGACCCGGCGCCGGCGACGACCTTTGCGCATCTGGACGCCACCATCACCTTGCAGCGTTCGCTGGCTGACCAGGGTCTGTTCCCGGCTGTGGACCCGCTGGGTTCCACCAGCCGCATCTTGGACCCGCTGATTGTCGGCGAAGAGCATTATAAGGTCGCCCGCCAGGTGCAGCAGACGCTGCAGCGCTATCGCGACCTGCAGGACATCATCGCCATTCTGGGTGTGGAAGAGTTGAGCGAAGATGACAAGCTGACCGTGGCGCGGGCGCGCAAGATTCAGCGCTTCCTGACCCAGCCGATGTTTGTGGCAGCCCAGTTCACCGGGCGCGATGGACGTCACGTCAAGGTGGATGACACCGTGCGCGGTTTCCGCGAGATTCTGGACGGCAAGCACGATGATCTGCCTGAACAGGCGTTCTATATGACGGGTTCAATCGAAGAGGTTGTGGAGACCGCCGCCACGTTGCGCGGCTAAAGGAGCGAAACGATGGCAAACAAGATGCAGATCGACATCGTCACCCCCTACCGCTCGCTGTTCAGCGGGCAGGTGGATATGGTGACGCTGCCCGGCTCGCTGGGGCAGATGGGCATTTTGCCCGGCCACGCACCGCTCTTGACGACGCTGGACATCGGCGAGATCATTCTGCACAACGGCAATGACAGCAACTTTCTGGCCGTCAGCGGTGGGGTGGTGGAGGTGCGGCCCGACAAGGTGACGATTCTGGCCGACAGCGCCGAATCGCCCGAAGACATCGATGCGTCCCGCGCGCAGGAAGCGCTGGCGCGCGCCGAGCAGCTGCTGGCCACCAACCCGCCGCCGCATGAGCGCCCGCTGATCGAGGCCGCCGTGCGCCGCAGTAGCCTGCGCCTCAAAGTTGCCCGCCGCCACCAGGGCCGTCGGCCGCACGAAACGCTCAACTTCGAGAGCAAGTAAACAGCTCAAGTGTTTACACCTTCCGTCCCCGCAACAAGAATACACTGTTGCGGGGACGTTTTTTGTGGTGCTTCCCCTCAGTGGGCAGACTATAGCGTTTTATGAAAGTGCCAGGCGGGCAATGTAGCCGGAGCGAGACTCACCGGCTTCGCGTGCGGCGGCGTCAAGCAGCGCCAGCACACGGCGCGGCAGTGTGATATTGACACGCTCGGTTTTGTCATCAAGACGTGCCGGATTGACCTGAACCACCGCCCACACCCAGCCGGCCCATTCGGGGTACTGTGCCCGCAGCAGATCAATTGATGAAGCGCGGGGGATCGGCTGCCCTGCGTCGAGCATCGTATCGATCCAGGCAATAACAGCTTCCTCTGCGTTGCCGAGCGCTGCGTCTAAAGTGTCCCCCGCAGAAAAACAGCCAGGCAGATCGGGAACGACCACACCGAACGCTTGATGTTCATTGCCCAATTCGATAGCAATAGGATAGCGCATAATTTACTCCAGCCCCGCCTGTTTGCGGATTGCTTTTACCAGCCCCTTGCCCAAATCTTTCTTAGGATGTGGAATGACCACGATTCCAGGCTGCGTCGGGTGCTTGAAGACATGATGCGAGCCTTGAATACGTTCAAGCATCCAACCGGCGTTTTTGATCTCCCGAATCAGGTCGTTGCTCGTCATGGTGTGTATTGTACACACGAAAAGCGCGATTGCAAATTCTGCAATCGGCAAACAGATAAATTGCAAAGACGGCATCCGGCGTAGTGTCACACCTGCTCCCTGTAGTATAATGGTTTCGATCTGCGGCTTTATGTCGCTAAAAGGAAACCAGATACGTCATGTTTGAAAAACACATCGGCATTGATTTGGGGACGGTCAATGTCCTCGTGCACGTCAAAGGGCGCGGCATTGTGATGCACGAGCCGTCGGTCGTCGCCATCCGCGTGCGCGACAATACGATGGTGGCCGTCGGCCATGAAGCCTATGACATGCTCGGCCGTACACCCGAAAGCATTGAAGTGGCGCGCCCCATCCGCGACGGCGTGATCGCCGACTTTGTCGTGACGGAGGCGATGCTGCGCTATCTGATCCAGACCGTCGCCGGCAACCCCAACCCGCTTTTTCGCCCGCTTATGCGCCCTAAGGTGATGATCAGCACGCCGCGTGGGGTGACGAGCGTGGAAGAGCGCGCCGTGCACGACGCCGCCATGCAGGCCGGCGCCGGTGCGGCCTATCTCATCCCTGAACCGCTGGCTGCCGCCTACGGGGCTGGTCTGCCCATCGGCACCCCCACCGGCAATATGGTGGTGGACATGGGCGGCGGCACCACCGAGGCCGCTGTCGTCTCCATGTATGACATTGTGACGTGGAGCAGCGTGCGCGTGGGTGGCAACCGCTTTGACGAATCGATCATGAATTACGTGCGCAAGAAGTACAACATGCTGATTGGCGAGCAGACTGCCGAGGAGATCAAGATCGCCATCGGCAGCGCGCTGCCCATGGAGCAGGAGCGCTCGGTGGAAGTGCGCGGCCGCGACCAGGTGACGGGCCTGCCGCGCATCATGCAGATCAGCTCGAGCGAGATTACCGAAGCCATGCAGGAGCCGCTGATGGCGGTGGCGAGCACCGTGCGCGCCACGCTCGAAAAATGCCCGCCCGAACTGGCCGCCGACATCATTGACCGCGGCATGGTCATGACGGGAGGCGGCTCGCAGTTGCGCAACATCGCCCAACTGATCACGCAGGAGACGGGCGTGCCCGCCTATGTGGCCGAGAACCCGATTGCGTGCGTGGCGCTCGGCGCCGGCCGTGCGCTGGAAAACTACGAGATCATGCGGCGTAGCTTGCCGCTAGTGC
>JBBRBX010000065.1:0-33569 GCA_038205395.1 Caldilineales bacterium | reverse complement strand
CTTTCTCTTTGACCGGATCTCCAGCCAATACAGTCATGGCAATTCTCCTTCGTCAAATTCTATTTCGTGAGCGGATTGGGTTCGCGCCGAACGCGCGATCTTTTCGCCTTATGATTACGGGACTCAGTGTAGGTGAAACCGGGGTGAACGTCGTCATTCGTGTGGGTAGACTCGTCACTGGTCAGGGAAACAGTTTGTTCCCTGGTCAAGTGGCCAGTGCTCCCAATTGTGCTTTCGGCGGCGCCGGCCGGCCCAACAAAGAGGCACGCCCGGCGATGATTCCCGGACGTGCCTCTTTGTTTTTCGGCAGAGAGTTCGCCGCTCTCTTCCCCTGCTCTTACCAGACGCGCATCCCTTTGGCCCAGAAAGTTGCGTTGGTGATCAACTGGTAAAGCATCGGGCCATAGGAAAGAAGGATCAGGGCGATGGCGCCGTTGAGCCACGGCCACCAGGTGTCCAGCCACTTGGGCGCCGGCGTTGGGTCGAGGGGTTCCGCCACCGGCATCTCTATCGGCTTATCCTGTTGGCGAGGAACCAGCCAGGTCAGCAGCATAATGGCGAAGAACAGCGTGGCGCTGATCGTCAGCAGTGCCAGCCCCAAGACGGACTCCATCATCTGCGGCGTCCAGAGGGGATTGTAGTAAGGCGCTGCTCCCAACATTGTGCGGCGGGGGACGCTGAACAGCAGACCCAATGTGTGATAGGCGTTGCTGAAGAACAACATGCCAAAGAACCACGTCCAAGCCTGCGCCAATGCCATCCACTTGGTGAACAGCTTATGGCCGGTCAGTTTGGGCACCAGCCAGTACAAAATGCCGAAGAAGGTCAAGGTGCTGGCCGACCCCACGGTCAAGTGAAAGTGGCCGGGCACCCACATGGTGTTGTGGATGGCCATGTTGACATTGTACGAAGCGTTGATCAAGCCGCCGATGCCGCCGAAGATAAACAGAATCATAGCCAGATTCTGCGCCGCATACGAAGGGTCGCCCCAGTTGAGGCGGCCAATCCAGCGCAAGTAGCCTTTGCCGCCGCGCACGCGCGCGCCCACTTCCAGGGAAGCCACAACCGTAAAGGCGGTGATGAAGCTGGGGAAACCGACGCCCATCGTCATCAACATGTGCAGGAACTTCCAGACTTGCGGGATGCCGGGGTCTGCATACTGGTGGTGGAAGCCGACCGGCGTGCTGAAGAGCAGAAACAGCCAAAAAACCAGGCGGCTCAGCGGCTCGCTGAACATTTTGCCGTTGGTCTGGGCCGGCAGCATGGCATACCAGGAGACATAGGCCGGCAGCAGCCAGAAGTAGACCAGCGGATGGCCAAACCACCAGAACAGTGTGCGGTCAAGCAGCACATCCGTGCCCGGAATCCAGCCCAGCGACAGCGGGATCAACTGAAACAGAATTTCCGCCGCTACGCCCAAGGTGGCCAACTGCCACATCACCATCGTAATGGTAATGGCGAGGGCAATAAAGGGCGCACGCGCTTCAGGGTTCTCTTTGCGCCAGGAATAGTAGGTAAAGTAGAAGCTGTAGCCCACCACCCAGGAGCCGATGACGAGGACTGTCAGGCCGACATAAAACCAGGTGTCGGCCATCATTGGCGGATAAAAGGTGTAGAGCACCGATGCATTGTTCAACAGCATGGGAATAGCGGCCATGATCAGGCCCGCCACCATCAGTCCATACGCCAGCCAACTCATCCACGGGTAGCGCAAGGGGCGGTTAAAGCTGCGCGGCAGCGCAAAGGTGAAAAATCCGCAGATAAAAAACGTCGTCCAAACGATGGCGTTGAGCGTGCCGTGCAGCGTCAGCCCTTGGTAGTACGTCTTGATCACCGGCTGCAGGAATGGGTAGATGTTAAACAGGCGCGAATGTTCCAGCCCCTGAAAGATGCCGAACAGGGCGCCAATCGAGAGGGCAAGGACACCCACTACAATATTCAGTCCGGTGATCCGATCAATCGTTTTGAGATCGTTAACGGTCAGTGTCGCCAGAGCGGGCATAGCCTTGACGCTTCCGGCGGGCATTGCCTGTACAGCCATGGTTCAGTCTCTCCTGTTAATTCGTCTCGGTCAGTACAGTGGTGTCGGTGACGGCTGCCGTGTCGGTGACGGTAACTGTGTCGGTGACGGTTCCGGTTGCAGTCATGGTGTCTGTCGCAACAACGGTCAACTGGCCAAACATGGTGTGGTGGCCAATCGGCGCACCGGCCACATAGCCGCAGTACTCGTGACAGATATAGTCATAGACACCCGGTGTATCGAACGTGGTGGACAGCGTCGAGATCTGGCCGGGCAGCACCATCATATTAACGTTGGTGCCCAGCAGCTTAAAGCCGTGCGTCACATCGCGAGCCGTCATGTGAAAGGTTACTTGCGAACCGACCGGCACTTCGATTTTGTCGGGCAGAAAGTTCCACGTCTGCGCCACCATGTAGGCTTCATACTTGCCGGGCGCCAGCTCACGCAAACCCGGCTCGGCAAAGGGGTTGCCCGGATCGTTGAGTGTAGCCGGATTGATGCGGCCACTCACGCCCGGTACGCTGATGCCGAAGGCTGTGGCTGAGATGACGATGGCCAGGATAAACACGACGACCATGACAGCCGTGATGCGAATCCAGATGCCTTCCCATTTTTCTACATGCAGCTTTTCTTCCAGATGTTCCGCCTCTTCATATGCCTGCGCCGGCCCCTTCTCCTGTTCCAGTCCGTCTTCGGGGCCGTGGCTCTCATCGCTCATCAGTTTGCTCCTCTAGACAGCACGACGAAATAGGCGTTA
Source organism: Caldilineales bacterium (assembly GCA_038205395.1). GTDB lineage: Bacteria > Chloroflexota > Anaerolineae > Caldilineales > Caldilineaceae > Fredericiella. The sequence goes on along the minus strand of JBBRBX010000065.1, from coordinate 30,792 downwards.
AACCACAGGCCAAGGGTCAGCACCAAAAAAATGCCGACCAAGACGAGGGTGCCCATTGGCGTATTGGGTTCTTTTTTCATGCGCTTGCAACTCCTTCAAATTTGCGTGTCGTAAACCGGCCGGTTCAGGTGACTGCTTGTCAACGGATAAATAAGCGTGTGTCGTCAGCAATTTGCTTGCCTGTTGTAGCATAGGGAAACATGAGGCGCAACTTCCCATCAGCGTCAAGCAAAAGCACGGCGCTGGTGTGGTCTATCAGATAATCAGCTGCGCTGTCCACCACATTCTTTTGGAAGAAAACGCCAAAGCGGTTGGCAATCGCTTCAATTTCCGCCAGCGGCCCTGTTAAACCGATAAAATTCGGATCGAAGTACTGCAGATAGGCTCCCAACCGCTCCACGGTGTCGCGCTCCGGATCAACTGAGACAAAAAGCACCTGCACTTTACTTTGATCCTCACCCAGCTCCTGCATAGCCATGCGTAAGTCTGCCAAGGTGGTAGGGCACACATCCGGGCAGGTGGTGTAGCCAAAATAGAGCAGCACCGGCTTGCCCCGAAAGTCGCTCAAGGAGACGGCGCCGCGGCTGGATTGCAGCGTGAAATCGCCGGCCGGCGTGGGTGAGTCGATGGCAATCCCATATTGCGGTGTTGCGCTGCCTCCAGCGATAAGTCGATAAGCAGCGAAGCCGATGACAAGCAGCAGGATGGCTGCCGGAAGCCACCACGGCCAGCGGCTGCGATGCCGTGTAGGGGTGGCCGGCCTCTCATCCATCGTCTGGCTACCCATGTCGGCACTCATAAATCATTATTCCTTCCTGCTGCGACTGGCTGTCAGGAGCCGGGATAACAGAGAAATAGATGCGCCGCTTCATAGACAAGCTTGCCTGGCCCTTCACTGTTGCGGACTTCGGTCACAACCAGATTCAGGTCGCGCTCGATTGTCTGCATGTCGGGCAGCGTTCGCTCATAGATGGCACGGATAATCCCGTTGCCGTCCACGAGCACCATCGTCGGGTCAAAGGTGAAGCCGCCCGCACCGTCAGGCTCGTAGAAGACGCCAAATCCGCCGCCGATGACGTTCTTTAAACGATCCGCCGCACCCGTGACAAAATGCCAGTTATCGGTGTCGGCCCCGATTGCTGCTGCGTGGCGGCGCAGTTGTTCGCTGCTGTCATGTTCGGGGTCGAATGAAATGGTGACCAGCTCCACCAGCAGCCCGGCCGTGTCCATGCGTTTCGCCAGCGCCTGCACGTCGTGCATGGCTGCGGCTGTTTGCAGACAAGGAGCGGCGCAGTTGGTATAGGTGAAATCATACATCACCAGCTTGCCGCGCATATCTTCACTCGTCAATTGCTCCCCGTTTTGATCCGTAAAGGCATAGCCGGGGGCCAATCCGATGCGCGGGCGCACTTTCACCGGCTGGAGCACGGCAAACGCAATCACCGCCACCAGAGGGATGACGGCCAGAATCACCCACAGCACAGCCGGCTGCCGCCAGGCAAGCCGTTTTGGTTTGTCTACTGTAAGAGGTGAAGAAGCGTGCATAGAAAACTCGGACTTCAAATTAGCGTCTGTTTGGACCAGTTTAAGCCTGCTGTTGCAAAGCTCATACAAGCCTGTCTAGTATACTGACAGTGCGGGCAATTCCACAACTGCACAAACGGATAGTTGCTCAAATTTGGCCGGCAACCATTGCAATTGCATTCTCAATCGCGTCCTGCGTTGTGCTGCTCAAATTCTCTCCATGTGCAAAGTTTGCACCCGGCACGGTTACCAACCAGGCAATTCCGCTGTAGCCATAGAGTTTGTTTGCCAGCACAATCAGTTGGCTTGCTGTAAGGCCATGGCTCTCCCAGGCAGCCTGGCTTTGGTCATCCAGCCGGCGCACTGCGGCTGCCGCGGCACTGGCGCTGCAATCCGCTACAACGACTGTCGTTGGTTGGACTTCGCCGATCTCTGCGGCCAATTCCGGCAGCAACTGCTGTACAAGTCGCAACTGTGCTGCCGCCCCGCGCCGGCGCAGTGCGGCATTCAGCTTTTCCGCCAGCAGCAGGCCGGCCCCGTCATCACTGCGCAGTGCGTTGCCGACCCCCACGATAAAATAATCAGTGTGCGTGCTGCTGCCGTAGTCAATGCTCATGCTGAAGGCCAATAGTAGCATCAATTGATTGTGTGAGCGAAACGTCGGCGCAGTTGTTCTGCCCGCCGAATACAACATTTTGCAACATTTACCGGATAGACATTCATTTTTTCCCTGCTATAATTTCAAAAGGATTTATCCTGCACACTATTTGTCTATTTGTCTATCGGCACAACAACAAGCGCAACCAAGGAGCAGACAATGAAGTACGTTTACGAATTTATCGGCGCCTTTTTCCTAGTGGCCACCATCGGTATGGTAATCGTCCAGCCGGGTGCAGCGGCGATAGGCTTTGCCCCTATCGCCATCGGTACAGTCTTGGCCGTAATGATCTTTGCCGGCGGCCATATCTCCGGCGGTCACTATAACCCGGCGGTTTCGCTGGCGGTGTTTCTACGCGGCAACAAAAAGGACTTTACTATCACGAACATGGCGATCTACTGGGTTGTGCAGTTGGTGGCCGGTTTTGTGGCGGCATTGGTTGTGCTTTACTTCAAGGGCAGCCTGGCGGCGAGCGCCGGTGTTGCCGTAGAGGTTCCTACAGCCGATCTGAGTGTTGTGATGGTTCCCGCCCTTTTGGCTGAGTTTATCGGCACCTTTGCCTTGACATTTACGGTGCTCAATGTAGCCACGGCCAAGGGAACCAGCGGCAATTCCTTCTATGGTTGGGCAATCGGTATGGCCGTGCTTACGATGGCCTATGCCTTTGGCGGCATCAGCGGCGGCGCCTTCAATCCGGCGGTGGCGGTGGGCCTGACGCAGATGGGCTTTACCGGGTGGGGTAATATTTGGATATACTGGATTCCGCAGCTGCTTGCCGCCGTCGTCGCTGCCTACACGTTTAAGGCTGCTCACCCCGGCGAGTAAATGGCTGTCATGGGTATGCATGGCGTTTGCCGAGGAGCACACAAATGCACCGAAAATTGATCCTTTTGTTGGTGGTCAGTCTGCTGGCGTTGGCCGGCCTGGCCGGCTGTGCTGAGGTGCGGCTGCCGGCTTTGCCCTCTGCCGCCGAGGCCCAAACTGCCATCTGCGGTTCGTTGGCGGCGCTGACGCAGCGGCTGGAGCGGCTGGCCCGTGTCGACGCTGCTATGAGCGTGGCCGACATCCAGGCGCTCAAGGCACAGGTCGATACGGCTGTCGAAGCCATCAGAGCGGCCAATCAGGTGCTCAACCGGCCTGCCATCACCGATTTGACGAATTCCTACGACAATTTGGCCGCCACCATCAACCGGCTGCCCGATGACGCCGCGCTGGGCGCCGCCGCCGACAATGTCAGAAGCGGCGCCGCCGGCGTGTTGGCCGCCCTGGCGCAAGCGCGTACTGCTCTAAGCTGCCCCTGATCCTTCTTGCTGTTGCTAAAATCAAGCAAAGTGTCCTCGGCATTCACCGGGACACTTTGCTTGATCCCCTTGCGCCATTCATGCGTCGCGCGTGATTGTGTCAATCAGCTGCCCTTGTGCATCCAGCAACTGCACCACCATCGGCATATGGCCGACTGCATGAGTGGAGCAGCTCAGGCAGGGATCGTACAGGCGGATGCCGTGCTCGATGCGGTTGAGAATGCCTTCAGTTAGCTTGTGGCCGTTGATGTGGAACTGGGCGATCTGTTTGACCGTGCGGTTCATGGCCAGGTTGTTGTTGCCGGTGGCAATGATCAGGTTGACCTTTTGCAGGATGCCGTCTTCGTTGACATGATACTCGTGAAACAGTGTCCCGCGCGGGGCTTCGCTCACGCCAACGCCCACAAGGCTGTTAACTTGCGCATTGGCCCGCACCCGCTCCTGCGTGACCGTAGGGTCTTCCACCGTCTCGGCAATGCGCTCCAGGCAGTAGAGAATCTCGATCAGGCGCGCAAAATGATAGTGGAAGCTGTTGGTCACCAGCTTGCCGCGTGCAGCCAGGCGACGGAATTCACGCAGTTCGCTGTCGGCGCGCGGCGTGCCGGCGAAGTCGCAGACGTTGAGCCGCGCCAGCGGCCCCACGCGATACATGCCGGCCTGGTAGAAGCCGGGCGGCGCCGCATCGCCATTCAACCCGCGCAGCGCCAGCGGCTTGTAGTAGGGGAACTTGAGATAACTCCACGGCTCCACCGCTTCGCCGATCACCTCGCGATAGCGCGCCGGCGACACGCCTGACTCGAGCACATTGCCGTCGCTGTCCACAATCCGCAGCAGCCCGTCATAATGTTCCAGGCCACCGTCGGGCGTCACCAGCCCCATAAACAGGCTGGGGAAGTTGCCGTACATGGTTTCTTCGTCGCGATAGTCGTCAAAGGCATCCTTGAGCATGTCGAGCGCCAGCCCGGTGATGTCGAGCGCTTCGGGCAGCAGGCGGCGGATGACGCTGCGGTTCTCATCGCTCAGCGGCGTGCGCACGCCGCCGGGCACTGCCCAATCCGGGTGGATGCTCTCCCCGCCCAGCAGGCTGATGACCTTTTGGCCGAAACGGCGCAAGCGGATGCCGTTGCGGGCGACATCCGGGTACTTTTCGATCAGCCCCATGATGTTGCGTTGGGCGGGGTCGCTGTCCATGCCCAACAGCAGATCAGGCCCGCTCAGGTGAAAGAAGCTGAGGGCATGGCTCTGCACCAACTGCGCCCAGTTCATCAGCCGGCGCAGCTTGGCCGCTGTCGGCGGAATGGTGACGCCCAGAATGGCGTCGCCGGCCTTGGCCGAAGCCATTAAGTGGCTGACGGGGCAGATGCCGCAGATGCGCGCTGTGATGCCCGGCATCTCCCAGAAGCTGCGCCCTTCGCAAAATTTTTCAAAGCCGCGAAACTCCACCACGTGAAAGCGAGCGTCGGCGACATGGCCGTCATCGTCCAGATGGACGGTAATTTTGGCGTGTCCCTCAATGCGTGTGACGGGATCAATGGTAACGGTGCGCGTCATAAACGACTCCTTGCCTCTCTTTGCGCTTCTCTTGGCGCCGCTCTTTGGGTTAGCCGAAGCTGCGCATATCTGGGTTCAAGACCACCGGTTCGCCCGCCAGCAACGCACTGACCGCCGCCCAGATGCGTTCCGTGTCGGGGGGACAGCCGGGGATAAAGGCGTCCACGGCGATGACCTGGTGCAGCGGCAGCACTTTGGGCAGAAGCTGCGGCATCACGCCGTCCGGCTCGTTGCCGGCAGGGTGGTTGCCTGGCCCCTCGTGATAGACCGCCGTCAGTAGATCGTCCACGCCCAGCTTATTGCGCAGGCTGGGCACGTTGCCCGTCACCGCGCAGTCGCCAAAGCTGACCACCAGCCGGCTGCGCGCCCGAATCTCCAGCGCCAGCCTGAGGTTGTCCACATTGGCCACCGCCCCCTCCACCAGGGTGACATCCACATTTTCGGGAAATTCTTTGATGTCGGCAATCGGGCTGTAGACCAGTTCGATCATGCCGGCCAGATCGATCAGCCGCTCGTCTAGATCGAGAAAGCTCATATGACAGCCGGAGCAACCGCCCAGCCAGGCGGTGGCAAAGCGGATTTTGGGTAGAAGTTTCATCATTTGCCTTTCCCGTTGCTGTAGCTCCACACATTCTTCTCGCGCCCGTCCAGAATCCAGCGCAGGAAGTCGTGCTGTTTTTCCATTTCGGCCACGGTGGCGCCCTTGGCCGAGAGTGCGCCGGTGGGGCAGACCTGCACGCATTTGCCGCAGCTTGTGCAGCTTTGGCTTGTGCCCCAGGGCTGGTTGAGGTCGGTGATCACCCGGCTATTGGCCCCACGGCCCATCACGTCCCACACATGTGCGCCTTCGATCTCGTCGCAGACACGCACGCAGCGCATGCACAAAATGCAGCGGTTGTGGTCGAGCACAAAGCGAGGATGCGAGGCATCCATCGGCAGGTCAGGATTGAGATATTCATAGCGCACATGGTCCATGCCAATGTTGGCGGCTTCGGCCTGCAGCTCGCAGTGGCCGTTCATCACGCACACGGCGCAGATATGGTTGCGCTCGGAGAAGAGCAGTTCGAGAATCATCTGGCGATATTTCACCAACCGTTCGCTGTGCGTGTGCACCACCATGCCTTCGGCGGCGGGCGTCACGCAGGCCGCCTGCAGGCGGGCGTTGCCCTCCAACTCCACCATGCACAGGCGGCAGCCGCCGCGCTCGCTCAGCCCCTCCAGATGGCAGAGCGTCGGCATATCGATCCCGTGTTCGCGCAGCACCGACAGCAGCGATTGTCCCTCTTGGGCGCTGACCATTTCATCGTTGACGGTGAGTGTCACGACTGCCATTGCAACTCTCCTTCGGTTGACGCGCCCGGAACCATCTCTGCCACCGGCCGCTGATCCAGCGTGCAGACGCCGGCTGCGCAATAGTGGTCGCGAATGTGGGCGTTGTATTCGTCCAAGAAATAGCGGATTGTGCTGAGCACGGGGTTGGGCGCCGATTGGCCGAGACCACACAGGCTGGTCTCTTTGACCATCGTACAGAGATCCTGCAGCTGCTCCAGGTCTTTGGGTGTGGCGCTGCCATTGGTGATCCGCTCCAGCAGCCGGTACATCTGGACGGTGCCTACGCGGCAGGGCACACATTTGCCGCAGCTCTCGTCCATACAAAATTCCATAAAGAATTTGGCCACATCCACCATGCACGAGCGCTCGTCCATGATGATCAGACCGCCCGATCCCATGATCGAGCCAAGCGCACGCAGGCTGTCGTAGTCCACGGGCGTGTCGAGGTGCGCGGCCGGGATGCAGCCACCGGAGGGGCCGCCCGTCTGCGCCGCCTTGAAGGCCAGATCATCCGGGATGCCGCCGCCGATGTCGTAAACGATCTCCCGCAACGTGATGCCCATCGGCACTTCAATCAGCCCGGTGGTCTTGACTTTGCCGGCCAAGGCAAAAATCTTGGTCCCCTTGCTTTTGGCTGTGCCGATCCCCGCAAACCATTCAGCGCCGTGGTTGATAATGGGGGCGATGTTGCCGAACGTCTCCACGTTGTTGATCAGCGTCGGCTTGCCCCACAGGCCGGACTGCGCCGGATAGGGCGGGCGCGTGATGGGCTGGCCGCGGCGGCCCATAATGGAAGCCATCAGCGCCGTCTCTTCTCCGCACACAAAGGCGCCGGCGCCGATGCGCACATCGACACGGAAGTTAAAGCCGCTGTCCAGCACCCGGCTGCCCAGCAGGCCGCGCCGTTCCGCCGCGCGAATCGCCCGCTCCAGCCGTTTGGCCGCGACCGGGTATTCGCCGCGCACATAGAGAAAACCCTGGTCGGCGCCAACCGCGTAGCCGGCAATCGCCATGCCTTCCAGCACGCGGTGCGGGTCCGACTCCATCAATGTGCGATCCATATAGGCGCCCGGGTCGCCCTCGTCTCCGTTGGCGATCACATATTTTTTGTCGGCTGCTTCTTTGCGCACCATGTCCCATTTGAGACCGGCCGGAAAGCCGGCGCCGCCGCGCCCGCGCAGCCCGCTGGCGATCAATTCGCGGCAGACTCCTTCCGGCGTCATCTCGCGCAGTGCATAGCCCAACGCCCGATAGCCGCCGCGGGCGACATACTCTTCCAGCTTTTCCGGATCGATCAACCCGCTGTTGGCCAGCACCACTTTTTGCTGCTTGGCAAAAAAGGGAATATCCGCCGGCAGCACCTGTGCAGCCAATGGATCGGCCGCTGGATCTACCGCTGTATCGGCCACCGGACTGGCCGGTCTGTCGGCTTCCATCTCCAGCGGCGCGGCGTTTGTGTTGGCGTGCGCGGCGACAATGGCGCGTGCGGTGGCCGGGGTCACCTGTTGATAAATCACATCGGGGCGGCCCTGCTCCTGCACCGTCACCATCGGCCCGCGGCTGCACGGCCCCATGCAGCCGGTAGCCACTGTCTGCACGTCGGCAGCCAGTTTCAATTCGGTCACGGCACTGTTGACGGCCTCAATGACTGCCGTGCCGCCGGACGAGAGACAGGGTGTGCTGGCGCAGCAGAGGATGCGGCAGCGAAATGCTTGCTGGCGCTGCTGTTCGCGCTGCGCCATGGATTCGAGATCGGCTCGGTTCATTGCATGCTCCCTTTATGCAGGCTCTTTATGCCGGGACCTTGTCGGGGTTGGCGGGTTGGATGCGCTGCTGCACCTTTTCCAGGGCTGTTTCGGGGGTCTCGCGCGGCAGTACGTCGCCGTCGAGGACTAGCACCGGCGCCAGGCCGCAACTGCCCAGACAGCGCGCAGTAGCCAGGCTGAAGCGTCCATCCGGCGTCGTCTCGCCTTGGGCAATGCCGTAAGCCTTTTGCAGCGCCGCCACGATCTCTGCCGCTCGTTTTACATAACATGCGGTCCCCATACAGACGATACAGTTGTGCTCACCTTGCGGCGTAAGGGTGAAGAAATGATAAAAGGTCGCCACGCCGTAAACCCAACTGAGCGGGAGTTTAAGCTGGTGCGCCACATAGATAAGCAGGTCATCGCTCAAGAAGCCAAACGCCTCTTGGGCGGTATGCAGAACTTCAATCAGCGCATCCTGCTGATATTGAAAGCGTTTGAGCGTGCGGTCAATCAAAGCAAAGCGTGGGTCGCCGCTGGGGTGCTCCTCGTCGGCCCGTCGCACGGTGCGCACTGGTGCTGGTGTTGGATTCGGCATAGAGGCTCTCTTTGTGAATTTAGTAACAATTGGACATCTTTATATTAGTCTAAGTTTCGTCATCCGTAAACAATCCAATGGCACAGGTATTGACCTGGCCTGGAGGACGAGTGGTTTGCTGGTCAAGTGACCAGGTGCGAAAGTGCGCACACATCCTTGGTAAACAATGAAGGCTGCATCGTGGCTGCTGCATCGTGGCTGCGTTGTTGTGATTAAAGTATTTAAAATCAATGAAAGATGGACTGTTGTGTCGAAATCATGACGAAAGCTATATTGTAAGTTGAGTAATCGTGGTATAATACCTGTGCCTGGAGAGGCGGCCTTACCGCAGGCCTACTATTTTAAGCTTGGTTTAAGTAGAAGGTAATAGAATAGGCGCATCCTTCATGATTAATCGTTTCCGCTCCTGGTGGGACGTACCTGCGTATAATCCGGTTGAAGGCCCCAACACGGGGTATTGGCTTATGCGCCTCCTGCTCATCGTTGCCGCTGTCCTGCTGCTGTACATCTTCACCCTACCCAGCAGCAGGTTCAGCCCCGATGTACAGCGTAATTTGCTGTTGATGGATGTGATTGCGCTGGCAGTTGTCGGCGTGCTGCTGTGGCTTACGCGCACAGGGCGCGAACAACTGGCCGCTATCCTGTTTATCGTGGCGCTGTATGCCGGCGCGACGCTGCCCACTGTTTTTGTCATTCACACCATTGACGCGCCCAATTTGATGGGGCTGTTCATGGTCATACCCGTGACCGGTCTGCTGCTGGGGCGGCGGGCGCTGATGTTAGTTGTCTGGCTCAGCGTTGCCAGCCTTACCCTGATCTATGGACTGGAGACGTTGGGTTTTATGCATCCCAACAGTGGAAGAGCGGCCAGCATTGAACAGTACGTTACGCTGCTTGTAACCATTTTGATCAACACGCTGCTGCTGCGGCTCACGCTGCGTGAGAGCGAAGACAGCGCCACAGCATCCAGCGCCGCGGCACGGGCACTGGCGGAAAGCAACGGCAAACTGCTCGAAAGCCAACACCAATTGGAACAGGCGCGCGATCAATTAGAGGAGCGGGTCAAAGAGCGTACTGCGGAACTGGATGCGGCCAATCACAGTTTGCGCCTGGAGATTACCGAACGCCGGCAGCGTGAGGTGGAGCTGCGGGTGGCAAAGGAACAGGCGGAAATGGCGGCCCAAGCCAAAAGTCAATTTCTTGCCAATATGAGCCACGAAATCCGCACGCCCATGAACGGCGTAGTGGGGACCACCGATCTGCTGCTGCGCACCCCCCTGGTAGGTGAGCAGCGTGATTTAGTCGATACAATTCGTTTGAGTTCACGTTCGCTGCTGGCTATCATCACCGACATCCTGGACTTTTCGAAGATCGACGCCGGCTCGCTTGCATTTGAAAATAAGCCTTTTGATCTGAGCCAATGTGTTGAGGGCGCATTGGACGTGGTGGCGGCGGCGGCGGCGGAAAAAGGGCTGGCGCTCCTCTACTATCTGGAACCCAACGTCCCCGCCAAGGTTGTCAGCGACGAATACCGGCTGCGCCAGGTTCTGGTCAATTTGCTTTCTAACGCGGTTAAGTTTACAGAACGGGGCGAAGTGGTTGTTTCGGGAACTGCTCACTTGACTACATCTGGGAGTTATGAACTGCACTTCCAGGTTCAAGACAGCGGCATCGGCATTGCTCCTGATAAATGGGAGTTGATCTTTTCCTCATTCAGCCAGGTTGACGCCTCCCATACGCGCCGCTATGGCGGCACCGGTCTGGGGCTTGCGATCAGCAAACGGCTTTGCGAACTGCAAGGAGGGCGTTTGTGGGTGGAAAGCGCGCTTGGAATTGGCTCCAACTTCCAATTCGTCTGGCATGTACAAGCACCTGCCGGCCCGCAGTTCCATAAAAACGGCTCGCTGCCCGAACTGCCGCAGCGCTTTCCTCTCCAACCATTGGTAGGGATGCGCATAGTGGTAGTCGATGCCAATGTGACTGGCCGGCGCATCTTGAGCAGCTACTTGGAGCAGTGGGGCGCCGGCGTTGTCGCTTTTCACTCGTGTGCAGAGGTGCAGCCTCATCTTCAGAATGCTGCATCTCCCGCTGCCCTGATCTGTTGTTTGCCCTACGCATTGGAAGTGGCCAGCGCAGTCATTGAGGAAGTTAAGCAGTTGGATTCCTCCTGCCCTGTGTTGTTTTATGCCACCCTGAATAATGTCCATTTGCAGATCGAAACCCCGCCGAACAGCAAGTATGCCATGCTGTTTCAGCCCTATCGTCCACAAGATCTATTGGAGAAGCTGCTCTACCTGACTGGACAGGATGCTGAGGTTCAAACCAAATATGCACTTCCGGACCTGGACGAAGACTTCAGCCGGCGCTACCCGGCCCAGGTGCTGGTTGTGGAAGACAATGTGGTCAACCAAAAAGTGCTGCTGCGCCTCCTAAAGCGGCTTGGTTACGCCGCCCAGTTGGCCGTAAATGGGGCCGATGCTGTGGACTTGATGCGCAGCAAGGAGTTTTCCTTGCTGTTTATGGATGTGCAGATGCCGGTGATGGATGGGCTGGAGGCTACGCGACAAATCCGTGTGATGACTCACCTTGCGCAGCGCCCCCTCATTATTGCCATGACCGCTGCCGCTACTCAGGAGGATCGCCAGAAGTGCTTGCTGGCGGGGATGGATGAATTTATCAGCAAACCGGCCAGCTTGGAGCGCGTCGCCGAAGCAATTCAGCAATCCATTAATGCTGCGGCGGGCGCTTAGGGGAGCTGCCGTTACTGCGCTGACGCCAACGCCGGCACGCACTGCAAATCTTTGACAATGCGCCGGCGCAGCTCGGTCGCCGGCGCAGCTCGGTCAACTAAGTAGGCCTTGAGGCCGACTCGCTGCGCACCTTCCACGCAATCAAGCTCGTCGTCAAAAAACAAGCATTGCTCAGGCTCTACTTGCAGCGCCTGCAGGGCAATATGATAAGCCTGCGCCGCCGGCTTCGACACGCCGATCACCGGCGCTGCGCAGACGACATCAAAATAATGGCCTATGCCAACGCTGATCAGCGACTGGTCCAGGCTGGCTAAAGAGAAGTTGGATAAGACGCCCAGACGCAGCCCCTGTTGGCGCAGTGCGGCCAGCGTTGCCTCTACTTCCGGATAGGCGACAATAAATTGCGTATATTCAATCTCGGCCAGCAGCGTGTGCTGCTCCGGCCCCAAAGCAAATTCATCTGCGATCCGGCGCCAGAAAAGCTCAAAGAAGCTCTTTTCTTCGGCGATACTGCGCGGAAATCCAAATTCAAAGCCGGCATTTTGCCAGCGGCTTGCCAGTGCAAAGATGGAAATCGGCAGCAAGGGGCGGAAGTACTCGGATGCCGCCGCGGTGTCAAAGTAAGCGAGTACACCATCGCGGTCAAAGAGAACGGCGGAGATCGATCCGGCTGTGGAGGCCGGGCCTGGTTGAGGTGGCTGCATAGTGGTCATGGGTCGTTTTAGGTTGACTCCGGTGGGCGGACAGGTTGATGTGACGGTGATGACAGTGGATACCAATACGGGCCAAGACGCGAGCCTAAGCCGAGGATTGGTCCTTCCAGCCAGGCCTGTCGCTGCTGCAAGGCGGCGGCGGCGCGCTTGCTTTTGTCGGCCTGCCAGGTCGGGCGCAGCAGGGCATGGTCATACAAGATCGTGCGCAATTCCTGTTCGGTCAGCCGATAGCCTGGCCGCTGTGTCCAGTAACAATTGACCTTGTCATGCAGCAGCGGCGGCAGCAGATCGGGTGCGATAACCGGTTTGCCAAAGCCCAAAAATAAGCTGATGTCCGGCGGCGTCTCGCCATAAAACGCGCGGGCAGCTTCTTGACGCGTGCCGGCTTTGGCTGTGGCAGCAGCCGCCAGCAGTTGCTGCCACAGCGCCTCGTTGTCGGCGATTACAACATACCACAACGTTTTGGCATTCACATCCTGAGCCGCCGCCAATCCGGCCAGCCTTCTCTCCGCATCCACCAGTTCAGGCACACCGGCATGCACAAGCCGTACACGCCAGCCCAGGCGATTATATTCCGCCAGTGCATCTCTGCCCGCCACACCCCATTCGATCCAGCGCACCAGGTTGTGGCGGTAAGGCCCCACCTCGGCAAACTGACCAGGCGTGGCAGGGATGGTAAAGATGTGCTGCACATGATGGGCGAAGATGAGCTGCAACGCCTCCACCATCCGGCTGCGCGACCACTGTACGTATTCTTCACTGTTGGCATCAAGGCCTGCCAGTGTGGCGCTGCGCCGGGTGCCGGCGGCGGCATAGACCAGGGCTGGCGGCGCATAGGGACTGATGGCTTCCAGGGGAGCCGTTAAGAAATCGGCCAGGCTTGGCTGTATGTCCATTCTATCACCGTACCGCCTGGTGCAAAGCGCCATTTGGCGTTGATCTTGGCGCCGATCTTGGCGCCGATGGCAACACTGTCTGCGGCCGCAACTGCGCCACCAACATGGCGCTCAAGATCACGGCCTGGTCGATACGGCGGGCGCAGTACAGATCTTTGCTGATCCACATGTGCTGGGCGCTGGACTGGTGGATGTTATCATGGCTGCGCAAATATTGTTGTGCAGCCCCCAGCGCCTGCGATACTTCGCGCGGGTAGCCGCTGCTTTGGGCAATCCGGCAGAGCGCAAGGATGCCGAAGGCGGTTTCCACGGCTGTCGAGTGGCCAAAACAGCCCCAGCCGCCATCTTCATGCTGGCGCTGCAGAAATGTATGTGCGGCAGCCGTTTTGGTGGCGCACGGGCCATCTGCCAGGCCGGCGATGGCGACTGCTGTACCGTACAAGCGCGAGCGGTTCCACTTTTCGCTGCTCCACCAGCCATCCGCCTGCTGCGACTGCACAATACAGCTTCGCCAAGGCGTGACATCCTGGCCGAGCAGCGCCAATGCCTGGGTGGCGCGTGCCGTCACTGTGTGCGCTACGTGCAGTTCGAAGGGGTAAGCCACAAAATGATCCGCTCGCTGGAAGGGGAGCAACAAACTGCCGTCTACTTGGAGACCAGTCGCCGCCATCACGGCCACAGCGGCTGCGGTGTCATCGCCGTCTGCTGCAAAGTGGTCGCTGAAGCCTACGCCGCCCCGAGCAAGCAACTGCTGCAGGTCAATCGCTTGCGGCAGCAGCGCTGCAGCCAGTTCATGCCGGCCCGACAAGCCGGCCATGACAATCATATGCAGCACAAAGCTCTGTTCAAAGCGATTCATGGGCCAAGGCCCAGGTACAACGCCGCTGATGCCTGCGCCGCCGGCTTGTGAGGCGGCGGCAAGATAGGTCAGTGCCCGTTCGCGCGCGGCGCTTGTGCTGGGCCGGCGTTTGTCCAGGTGCAGCCACCAGGCGGTAGCGGCTGGACTGTGGCCAACGCCTCCCATCTCCCCGACCAGTTCGGGCGCCGGATCGTTGCCCCATGCCTCCCAGGAGAACATGGGGGGCGACTGTGGCTTGGGCGGGTGGCGAGCAAGCAGCGCCAGCCGCTGCTGATTCAGTTCAAGGATGTGGTGGAAGCGCGCGCGGGGCAAGGCCAGCCCTGCCGCCTCTGCCTCATCCAGCAGGCGCGGCAGGATGAGTTCGATGGCCACCGGCAAGTACTGCCCGCTGTCCGGATCGATTACATCGGACTGCTTAGCCAAGAATTTCAGCCCTGCGCTGCGCGCCTGGCGGGCGCGGCTGTCGTGCCCTTGTTCGTGCAAAGCCAACACTGCCGCCAGCGTAGGAACGGTGCGATACAGGGGCGCGTCAGGGTTTTCCCACCCACCGTCCACCTGCTGCCGGCTCAGGAGCCAGTTGATAACCTGCTCGCTATTCACATGGTGTGGACAAAAGCGCAGCACCTGCGCGGTTTCATATATAGATGGGGTAATGGAGCCGCCATGGCGGCCAAGCCGGCGGATCAACATGCGCAGCCGCCGAAAGGTGCGTTCCGTCTCAGCCGAGTTGTGTGTCAGCATGGTAAAAAGAGCCTCCAGATAAAGTCGCAGTGTAGGACAGGGATGTTTGGAGTCAGGCAGGATCCGGATGCTGTCCGGATCCTGGATGAATGCATAAAACGCCTGCTTATTTCGCTCGTATGTCCGGCCAGACCTGTCTCGCCAGCAGAGTAGCCGGCGCCGAGGTGACGGCTTGTGCGTTTTCCGGCGAGCGCATGAGGATGCCGCCGAGTTCCCATTGGATGTTGAAATTCGGATCGGGCGGAACCGCGAAGGCCCGATCGGCCAGAGCGCTCAGTTCACTGTCGCTGGCAATCATGGCCACCCGCTCGCCGGCCGTCAGCCCTATCACGGACTGGCCGCGCGCCAGACTTGGCTCCACCACCATCTTGACCAGCGCCGGCTGCCGTGTTCCCTCACGTGTATCAAAGGCCAGCACGGCGGCTACGGCGTCTGGGATGCCGGCGCGGCCTGAATTCGTCAATTGCACGTTGACATACTGCTGGAGAGCGGGCGCCAGAAACTGAATTGTAGGATTGCCCTTTTCCAGCACTTTGTTGAGATCTTTTTGATCAAGGGTCGGCTGGGTAAAGGCGTCAAGCAGCACCAGCGTGATAGGCAACCCGGCGTTGAGTACGATGTCCGCCGCTTCGGGGTCCTGCCAGAAATTGAACTCGGCTACCGGCGTCTTGTTGCCGCCGAACTTGGCTCCGCCCAAGATGACCAACTGCTCGACCGTGCGCATGGTGTCCGGGCACTGCTGCACCGCTTGGGCGATATTGGTAAGCGGCCCCAGCGCCAGCAGGCGCAGGCCGGGATTGGCGGCGGCAGTGGTGCAATAGAACGCTGGTGCGTTGCCGGGAATGTTGCTCAGGTCATGGGGGTTCTGCAGGCCCAAGAACCAGAGGCCGTCAGGTCCATGAATGAAATAGCTTGTTTTGCTCAGCGGCTGCGCAAGCGGGGCCGCCGCGCCCATCACCACCGGCACATCTTGCCGCCCCAGTTTTTCCAGAATGGTAATTGCGTTATTGGTTGTGTTGGCAATCGACGAATTGCCGGCTACACTGACGATGCCCAGCACTTGCAGCGGCTGCCGGGACTGGCTGAAAAGCCAGGTGAGCGCAACTGCGTCATCGACGCCCGGATCGGTGTCGATCAGCAGTTTGACGACAGCCGGCGGCTTCGCCTTGCTGGCGTCCACCTCCGCTTCGGCTGTGGTGTTGGCTCCGTCCGTTGTGAGCAGCGGCAGAAACAGTATAGGGTTGTTGCCGGTGGGCGGTACATCAGGGGTTTGCGCCGAGACCCCGCTGCTGGAAGCCAAGAGCGCCAGCAGCAAAAGCATGGTCAGCAAAGACGTGCGGCGGAGAGCAAATTGCGGTCTGTGGGAATTGTTCATCGGTGGGTGTCCTTCTCGGCCGGTGGCCGAAGTGTGCTGTGTTGGCTGCTATGATAATAACGACGAACAGAATGAAAGGTATAGCCTGCTTTACCAGTTAAGTGTACAGCGGAATCATTATTTCACAAGTAACCCGTAAAGTATAGATACAAATGTCGGCTTTTTCCCTTACGATTTCCCGCTGAAAGGGGTCCGTTGTAAGGCAACTGACGAATACCGGCGCCGGCCACATTGCTTGCCCTGGCCTAGGCGCTGTGCTATAATCCCAGGAACGTTTGTTCGATTCTTTTTTTGTGCCCTGAACCGGTGATGGCAAGCAAAGCCTCTAAATCCAGCAAGTCCACCAGACCAGCAAAAAAGGCCGCGCCGAAGACACCGGCTAAGCAGTCGCCTCGCGCCAGGAGCCGCCAGGGCGGCGGGCACAGCAGCGCGTCCGGCAGTGGTTCTAGCGGTTCTGACTGGACATCTACGCTCCTGCGTGGCGAGTTCATCGGCGCTGCCCTGCTGTTGATCACTGTTTTTACCTTGTTGAGCCTGGTGACAAGCAGCCGCGGGGATGTGACCGAAAGCTGGCTTGGCCTGCTGCGCAGCCTTGTCGGCAATGGCGTATGGGGCATTCCCCTCGTCACCGGCGTGCTGGGTTTATGGCTTATCATCCGCGCCATTGAACGTATGCCCGACATGTCCTGGCAGCGCCCGGTGGGCTTCGGCATTCTCTTCTTGGCGGCAGTGGCTTCCGCCTCGCTTTACCTGCCGCCGGCGGCACGCACTGCTGCCGCTCTCTCCGGCGAGGGTGGCGGACAGATGGGGCTGCTGTTGGCGGATGGGCTGCAGGGCACGCTTGGCTCAGGCGGCGCGTGGGCAGCCGTTACCTTTCTGTTTATTCTTGGCGGCGTTTTTTTGGCTGATCGGCTGCTGGTGGATGGTTGGTACTGGCTGACCGACTGGATCAGCCAAAGTGGCCACCCTTCGTCATCTATAGGACGGGCGGCACCTCCTCCAGCGCTGCCCGGCGGCCCTTCTGCTGCTCTGGGAACGGAGACGGCGCCGTGGTGGAAGCGGCTGTTTGCGCCGCAGCCGCAGCCTGCCCCGCTGCTTCCACCTCATTCTTCACCCGTCTTGCCGCCGGCATCAGCCAATTTGGTGCGACCGGAGGCAGCCGGCGCGAAAGACGTTTTCTTTGCCAAGCCGGTCCCTGCCAACGCCACACCGGCTGCGCCCGTGCCGCCGCGCATGGTGACGCAGCCGACCAGCGAGGGCGATCTGCTCAGCCCGCGCATTGTGGGCAGTTTGCAGGAGTGGAAAATCCCGCCGCTGTCTACCATTCTCAACGACTGGGAACGCGTCAGCGACAGCGACGAATTGATCCGCGACCAGGGGCGCTTGATTCAGGAGACGCTCGCGTTGTTTGGTGTGCCCGCTGATTTTGAGGGAGCATACAAAGGGCCATCTGTTACCCAATATCTGATCAAGCCCGGCTACGTGGATCGCAAGGTCGGCAATGAGCAGCAGCGCATCAAGGTTAAAGTGGCCAAAATCGCAGCCCTGAGCAATGATCTGGCGCTTGCCCTGGCTGCGCCCAGCGTCCGGATTGAGGCCCCTATCCCCGGCACAAGTTATGTCGGTGTTGAAGTGCCGAATCAGGCCGCCAACGTGGTTGGTCTCAAGGAACTGATGGAGAGCGAGACCTTTGTGGATATGAAAGGGCGGCTGCGTATTGCCTTGGGCGAGGATGTGAAAGGCACGCCAGTCGTGTCGGATCTGGCGCGCATGCCGCATCTGCTGATTGCGGGCGCCACCGGCTCCGGCAAGTCTGTTTGTATAAATTCGATCATTGCCTGCCTGCTGTTAACACATACACCGGATTCGTTGCGCTTCTTGATGGTAGACCCAAAAATGGTCGAATTGAGCGTATACAACGGCATTCCGCATCTGCTCAGCCCCGTTGTCACCGAAGTGGACAAGGCGGCGGCGGTCCTATTTTGGGCGGTCAAAGAGATGGAACGGCGCTATATGCTGTTCAACAAGGCCAACACGCGTGACCTGGCGCGCTATAACGCGCATTTGCAGAAGAGCGGCGAGAAGCCCCTGCCTACCATCGTTGTGGTAGTCGACGAAATGGCCGATTTGATGATGGCGGCCCCGGAGGAAGTTGAAAAGCACATCTGCCGTCTGGCGCAGATGGCGCGTGCCGTAGGCATCCACCTCATTATTGCCACGCAGCGGCCATCGGTTGATGTTATCACGGGGCTGATCAAGGCCAATTTCCCGGCTCGCGTGGCGTTTGCCGTCACGAGCCAGATCGACAGCCGCGTTATACTCGATATACCGGGCGCCGAGCGGCTGCTGGGCCGGGGTGATATGCTGTTTATGGCGCCCGACACTTCTAAGTTGGAGCGTATCCAAGGCACCTATCTCAGTGACGACGAGATCAACAAACTTGTGCGCTACTGGCGGGGCATCCGCACATATGAGGGCAGCCAGTTGCACGTCGAAGATGGGTCGAAGCAGGGCGAGCCACCGCTGCTCGACACAAGCCGGATCGACCGTATGAGCAGCTCGCCGGCGGCTCAAGCGCCCAGCACTTCGCTGCCGCCGGCGGGTGTGCCGGGTGGAACTATGGCTCAGCCCCCGCTCTTTGAGCAGATCGAACAGTTGAAGGCAGCAGACGCACGCGACAAGCTGTTTGATGAGGCGGTGCAGCTTGCACAAGAGCATGGCGTCGTCTCGATCAATCTGCTGCAGCGACGGCTGCGTGTGGGGTATGGGCGCGCTGCGCGGTTGGTCGAGCAGCTCCAGGAAGCGGGCGTGATTGACGCTGATCGGGAAGCCAGCCCAGCGCATAAAAGCAAGGATCAGCCCAGCGCGCCGGCGAATGCACCGGCGCAACTGGATTCGCCCCACTCACCGACCCAGTCGCCGCCACCGCGTATTATTGGTGGCGCCGGCGAAGATGACCAATCTGAGCCGCCATCAAGATTCTGGATGTAAATCCCTTTGCAATCCGTCGCTGAAGAAAAACCCATTACCTTTCGGCGTTTAATCGGCACCGGAATCGGCGCCAAACTCCTGGTTGACATCGGCCAGCAGATATTCAATCCCTTCCTGCCGGTCATCGCTGCCGGTCTTGGTCTGGATGTCATTGCGCTGGGGCGGTTGGTTGGATTGCGCAGCCTGATGGGTATTTTTTCACCGCTGACTGGTGCGGTTGCCGACCGCACAAGCTACCGGTTGGTTATTCGTGTAGCTCTACTGTTGAATGCTGCCGGGTTTCTGCTGCTTGGCTTCAGTCAGAATTTGGCGATGACTGTTGTGGCAATGATTCTGGCCGGCTTGGGCACCGGCGCATTTGTGCCCAATCTGCAGGCGTATGTCAGCAGCCATCTTGCCTATTCAATCCGCGCACGTGGTCTGGGCATGATTGAGTATTCTTGGGCGCTGACCGGTATCGTAGGTCTTTCTTTGGTTGGCGTGCTGATCGCACTTACCAGTTGGCGCACGCCTTTTTTCCTGTTGGCCATCGGCATGGTCGGCATGTCGTTTGTCTTTGCCGCCATGCCGGCCACGCACACACCGGCTGCGCCGTCGCATCCCCTTCGCTCTGATGGCGCGGCGCCGGGGTGGGCGCCGCTGGCTTTCTTCCGCATCGATCAAAATGCCCGCTCCACCTACGCCACCATTTTTGCAGGCGGCCTCAGCTATTTTGCGGCGATGCAGGTGATTCTGGCGCATGGCGTCTGGCTGCAAGAGCAATACGGGCTGGGGCCGGCGCAGTTGGGGCTAGTTGCCTTTGTGTTCGGCTGTTTTGATCTCGCTGCCAGCGTCTCAGTCAGCCTGTTTACCGACCGCATCGGCAAGCGGCGCAGCGTGCTGCTGGGCATCGGCGGTTCGCTGTTTGGCTACCTGGCTATGCCTTTCTTTAACAGCAGCCTCGCTTTGGCGGTCGCTTCGATTGCCGTTACGCGTATGTTTTTTGAGTTCAACATTGTCAGCCACTTCCCGTTGTTGAGTGAGCAGGCGCCGGCGCAGCGGGGCAAAGCCATGACCTTCGGTTCTGCGTTCGCCCTGCTTGGCGGCACGGCCGCCGGTTTTACTGGCCCTTGGCTGCTGATCAACATCGGTGTGGCCGGTCTGGCCTGGCTGTCGGCTGCCGTTGTGGCCGCTGCGCTTGTGACTGTTCTCCTTTTTGTGCGTGAAGCATGAGCAATCCCACCATTCTTGTCGTCGATGATGAGCCGAGCATTCAGGAAGTGGTCGTCCTTTATCTTGCGCGTGCGGGCTACAGCGTACGCGTGGCCGTCGATGGCAAATCCGCCTTGCAGGAATTAACGGCCGCTATGCCGGATCTGGTGATCCTAGATGTCATGCTGCCCGGCCTCGACGGCTTTGAAATCACGCGGCGGCTGCGCAGTGAAGGCAATACACCGATTATCCTGTTGACTGCGCGCCGGGAAGAAGCCGACCGCATCCAAGGGCTGGAACTGGGCGCGGACGACTATGTGGTCAAGCCGTTTAGCCCGCAGGAACTGGTCAGCCGGGTGCGGGCCGTGCTGCGCCGCACACAGAGCGGCGAGCGCAGTTCGGAACGCACCGCTGCTGTGCTGACGTTTGATCAACTGCTGATCGATATGACGGCGCGCGCCGTGCGAGCCAACGGGATGGATATCACGCTGACCGTCAAGGAATTTGACCTCTTGTGTTTTCTGGCCGCCCATCCGGGCCAGGTGTATAACCGTGAGCAACTGTTGGCGCAGGTATGGGGCGAAACGCAGTACATCGACGCCAGCACGGTAACGGTGCATGTCAGGCGGCTGCGCGAAAAATTGGAGCTGGACCCGGCTGCACCCCACTATATCCAGACGGTCTGGGGTGTCGGCTATCGTTTCGCCGCTGAATAAGGGGAATTGAATAAGGAGAATGATGCAAACTACCATCCAGAATACACGCCGGCCGTGGTGGCTGCTGCTGCGCCTGCTGGTTGGCAGCAGCCTGGCAGTGGCGGTGGCGTTGGGAATCTTCTGGGTGAGCATGACGCCGCCGCTGGTCGAGTTTCAGACGATGCTTGCGCTGCTGGCGGCCACGGCGGGCGTCTCTGTGCTGATTGGTTTTCTCGCCTACCAATTCGGCTGGATTCGCTGGTCGCCACGGCTGCGTTGGACATTGGCGAGCAGCTATCTGCTCTCCAGCCTGCTTACCTTTCTCAATGTCTGGTGGACAGCACGGTTGATGTTTTTGAATGGGCATGATCTGACGTTGGCCACAATCCTTCTGGTTTTTGCCGGCGGCATTGCCGTTGCCTTTGGCCTTTTTCTCTCTGCGGCGGTTACGGATAATATTGTGGCGTTGGGGCGCGGCGCCGATGCGATCGCCCAGGGGCGGCTGCGTACGCGCGTTGCAGTTGTAGGGCGTGATGAAGTGGCAGGCCTGGCAAGTTCTTTCAATTCGATGGCTGCACAGCTTGAGGAAGCGGAGCGCAAGAAAACGGAACTGGACCAATTACGCCGCGATTTGATTGCTTGGATCGGCCATGACCTGCGCACGCCGCTCACCTCGGTGCGCGCCTTGGTCGAGGCCCTGGCAGACGGTGTGGTGGACGATCCACAGACGCAGCTGCGCTATCTGCGCACCGCCAAGCGTGATATTGGGGCGCTCTCCAATTTGATTGATGATCTGTTTGATATGGCGCAACTAGATGCAGGCGGAATCAAGCTGGATCGCTCGCCCAATTCCATTGCCGATCTGATGTCCGATACGATTGAACGTTTTCACGCCATGGCAGAGGAAAAAGGGGTGACCCTTCAAGGGTTGGCCGCTCCAGGCGTCGATCCGGTTTTTATCGATGCCCGCCAGATCAGCCGCGTACTGGCCAACCTGGTCAGCAACGCCGTGCGCCATACGCCGCGCGGTGGCCGTGTGACGCTGCATGCCTACCCCACACGCGCCGGTGTCGTGGTCGAAGTGGCGGACAGCGGGGAAGGCATCCAGCCGGATGATATGCCGCATATCTTCGAGCAGTTCTTCCGCGGAGAACGTTCGCGCAGCCGTGCTACGGGAGGCTCTGGTCTTGGCCTGGCCATCGTCAAGGCAATTGTGGAGGCGCACAACGGGCAGATTCGAGTAGAGAGCAGAGTCGGCCAGGGCAGCCGCTTTATCCTTACTTTGCCTCAGACTGCGCAGGCGGCCACTGGTCACCCATTGCAGCGCCTGGTGCAGCGCAGTTCGATCGTCTCTGCAGCGCAGTCTGGTTAGTTTTCTTGTAAAACATGTAACGCAAATGATGGAGTGTTTATGACCATCTATCCGGTTCGGCGTTCTGTACGAACGTCTTTATCCTTTGTCGCCGGCGTGTTCTTGATTGGCGCGGCTGCTTTTGGTGGAAGTCTGCTCATTTTGCGGAGCCAGACATATGGCGCTGGGCTTCTTGGACTGAGCTTTGTTGCTCTTTCTGCGATTGCGCTGCTGCTGGGTTTTGCCGCCTATGGTCTGCAGTGGATTCTGCGCATCCCCTCTGTCAAATCGTCCGTATTTGCCGGCTATGTTGTGGCCGGTCTCTTTATCGGCATGGCGATAGGCGGGCCGGCTGCCTTGCTTTTTGTGGACAACAATGACCGGTTGATTCTGCTGCTCCTCGTGGCGTTTGCCGTGAGTATGGCTTTGCTGCTTGGCTATTTTCATGCCGCCATGCTCTCTAACCGTTTGGAACCTCTGCTTGGCGCAGCCGATGCTTTGCGCCTGGGGCGCTTTCATGCGCGAGTCCAGCTTGAAGGCAACGATCAGCCGGCGCAACTGGCTGCCGCCTTTAACGCGATGGCCGATAAACTTGAAGTGGTGGATCGCAAAGAGCGCCAGTTGGAGCGGATGCGCAGCGAATTGCACTATTGGATCGGCAGCGATTTCCGTACACCACTTGCTGCGGCGCAAGCCGCGGTGGATTCGTTGGCCGGCGGGGCAGTCGACAATGCCGAAACCTATTTACGTTTTATGCGCACGGCGCAGCGCAACATCGCTGTGCTTTCCGATTTGGCGGACGATTTATACGACATCGCTCAGTTGGAAACAACCGTTATTGCGCCGGTTCGCCGCCCGGTCGATGTCGCAACGCTGGTGGCCGAAACTGTCGCATCTTTGGCGCAGGCGGCTGCCGATAAGGGGGTTACGCTGACGGGGGCTGCTGCGCCCGGACTGCCTGCGCTTGAACTTGACGCCCATCTGATTGGCCGTGCCCTCAACAATTTGGCCAGCCACGCCCTGCATCGCACCCCCACCGGCGGCGTAGTCAAGGTTAACGCCTATCCTACGCGCCAGGGGGTGCTGTTTGAAGTGGTGGATTGCTTCGAGGGTGAACGTTCTGCCGATATGATGCAGCTCTTAGCGTTGTTTTTGGACGAAGATGATGTGCGGCGGCATGCTGATGGCGGCGCTCCTTTGGGCGTGGCGATGGCTGGGGCTATCATTGAAGCGCACGGTGGCCGCCTTCGCAGTGAGCGCGTCGCCAACAAGGGTCTGCGTGTCGTCTTCAGCTTAGGGCCATCTGAGCCATCTGACGTTCCCCTATCGCGCGGTATGTAGGCTTCAGAGCGCAGCCGCGCCCAAAAACGTCAGCACTGCCGGTGCAATATCCGTCAGCGCCCAAATCTGTTCGGCATACTGATGCCGAGCCTGACCGATCAGCAGTGTGAGCGCCGGGTTCGTCGTGTGCTTGCCGTGGGTGCAGTCCTCAATGTTGCCGTGGTCACTTGTCACGATAATGAGCGTGTTCTGCAAATCGGCTGCCGCTATCAGCCCCGCCAGAAAGCAGTCGAACTGCTGTAACAAAGCCACTGCGGCGGTCAGTGCTTGGCCATGGCCCAGAACGTCCGTTTTCCAGTGCTCAAAAAAGACAAAATCATAGGGCTGCGCCAACTGCCACAGTACGCCGCCGGCATCTTCGGCGCTGTAAACCGGCGCATCGGCATAACCTAGTTCGTCGCGCCAAGACTGGTTGGTAAAGTCCGCCGCCAATGCGCGTCCGGCCACAATGTCGGCATGATTGAGCAGCCGCTGCCCCCCCGCTACGGCCGCATGCGGCACGGCGCTCAGCCGACGGCGACCACTGTGCACAACATCAAAATAGCGCCCTGGGTAGGCATTGCAAAAATAGGGCTTGCGCCCAGCGCTGCTAAGGCGGCGAAAGAGGCCGGCCTGGTCGAGGATCGAGCGGACACGATCATCCGGTCGCGGCCCGTAGTGCTCCCCCAACAACTGCGGCGCGTTGAGGCCGGTCAAAATCGTTGCCTGGCCGGTTGCGCTTTGTGGGCGCCCTTTTACCCCTAATTGGGCGTCAACCGGCAGTAGGTGCGCATGGGGGCCGGCGACGCGCCCGGACGCCAGCACAGGAGGAACGTCATTCAGCAAATATGCCAGCGTTGGATAGACGCCCGCTGCCAGGGGATTGGTGGCCGCGTCAGCGGCGCCCAGCCCCACGCCATCTAAAAACAGGAGAATGACGCGCCGGCGGGTGGGGGGCAAGGGTGAGGAGTCTGTGGCCTGGCTCGTCTGCGAGGGTGTCTGCACGCAATACACTGCTTCCTGAGAAAGGAGAATTCCGTCAATCCGTTGGCGCATTATACAATAGACCCGTTGTGTAAGCGTGCTACTCCCACTTGCAGAAAGGCTGTTTATGGCTCGCATTGACCACGCCACGATGCGTGGCATCCTCTATACTGACCAGTACCAACTCACAATGGCGCAGTTGTACTACCGGATGGGGCTGCATGAGGTCGAGGTGCAGTTTGACCATTATTACCGGAGCAACCCCAACTATGACCAGCATCAGGCCGGCTTTTGTATCAATGCCGGGCTGGAGTGGCTATTGGACTGGATGAGCGAGACGCGCTTTCGGCCTGCTGATCTGGAATACATGCGCGAACACCGCACCAGCAGCGGTGAACGATTGTTTGCCGACGATTTTTTGGCTTATCTCGCGCAGAATGGCAACTTTGACGGCATCAGCATGGCGGTCATCCCGGAGGGGCGGGTTGTACATCCCAATACACCGCTTACTGTGGTGCGCGGGCCGTTGTTGATGGCGCAAATTTTGGAAACTTCGCTGCTCAACCGGCTCAATTTTCAGACGCTGATCGCCACCAAGGCTGCGCGCATGGTCGAAGCTGGGCGCGGCGGCAGTGTGCTTGAATTCGGCTTGCGGCGGGCGCAGGCGGAGGGCGGCAACGCCGGTACGCGCGCTGCGCTGATCGGGGGCGCCGGTTTCAGCTCTAACGCGGGCGTGTCGCACGTAATGGGGCTGCCGCCGCGCGGCACCCACGCCCACAGTATGGTTCAGTTGAGCATGGCGCTGGGGCATGGCGAGCTGGGCGCCTTTCGTGCGTATGCTGATCTGTACCCCGACGACTGTCTGCTGCTGGTGGACACAGTAGACACCCTGCAAAGCGGCGTGCCCAATGCCATCACTGTTTTTCAAGAGCTGCGCCGCAAAGGCTATAAACCTGCCGGCATTCGTCTGGATTCCGGTGACTTGGCGTATCTGAGCATTCAAGCGGCCAAGCAGCTCAACGACGCCGGCTTTGAAGACACCAGCATTGTCTTGTCAAGTGATCTGGATGAGCTTGTGATCTGGCAGATTATCACGCAGATTGGTGAGGAGGCCCCGCGCTATGGGGTGGATCCGCATCAGCTAGTGAAGAGGCTGGTCTACGGCGTCGGCACGCGCCTCATTACTTCCTGGGGCGAACCGGCGCTGGGTGGCGTCTACAAGTTGGTAGCCGTCAACTACAATGGCGTGTGGAACTCTGCCATCAAAATTTCGGAAACACCCTCCAAGATCATCAACCCCGGCAGCAAGTCCGTGTGGCGCATCTATGATCGTCGTGAAAAGGCGATTGCCGATTTGGTCGCGCTGGATGGAGAAGAGCCGGCGCAAGAAGAGCGCATCATGCTGCGTCACCCCGGCGATCACACCAAGTATCGTTCGCTGAATCGGCGCGACATCTCGCGCATAGAACCGCTGCATGTGGAGGTGCTGCGCCAAGGGCGGCTTGTTTATGAGCTGCCTTCGCTCGAAGAAATTCGCGCCCGGCGCCAACACGATGTGGGCGCCCTGGACCCCGGTATTCGCCGCCTGGTCAACCCGCACATTTATCATGTGTCGCTGACGCAGCAGTTATGGGACCTCAAGCAGAAGCTGATTATGGAAGCGCGGCAGGGTCTGAAGGAGACGGAAGAATAAAATCAGCAGCGCTGTTTACCTGCTATCCTTCTGCGGCCCAGGCTTCGACCACAAGACGGAAAATATCGCTCTCTGTAATAATGCCGACGAGCTTGCCGTTGCGAATTACAGGCAGACCGCTGACCTGATATTCCAGCATACGCTCAGCCGCTTCCTGAATGGTAGCGCTGGGATTGATCGTCACCGGCTCGTAGGTCATGGCATCCGCCACCCGGCGCGCCGTCAACAGCAGGTGGGTCTGCGTATCCCCTTCTTCGCCGGCAATCGGCACATTGCGCAGCAAGTCACCCAATGTGATGATTCCCACCAAGTCATGGTCGACCACCGGCAGCCGCCGCACCTCGCGCTCCAGCATCAAGTCATAGGCTTCGGCCAACGTCGCATCAGCCGCAATGGTGGCCGGATTCTCGGTCATCCAATCCTGCACTTCTGTTTGATGACGCATGTTCATGCAGCACCTCACTCTGTGCACCAGCCGGGTTTGTTTTCAAACCCGGCTGGTGATGAATTGTTTGCTGGATCAATTATCGCTCGCGCGCACGCACAAGCAGCACGGATTGGTCGGCGAAGCGCACAACGGTGTTGGCGATGCTACCCGGGAAGTGTCCGGGGCTTGAATCGCTGCCGATCACAACCAGGTCATAATCATCCTCGCGTGTGCGCTGAAGAATGACTTCCGGCGCGGAACCGGGCTGCACCATAATGGCGGAACGGTCAAAGCCGTGTGCTGTGAGCGTCGCTTCCCATTCATGCAGTACGCTGGACAATCGTGTCCCTTGTGCCAGTGCTGCATCGATGTTGACTGTGTTGCTGCCCGATTCCGGCAGGTAGGGCGTCGCTGACGGCGGCGCCACATGCAGAAGCTGCAATTTGGCGCCCATCGCCTGCGCCAGTTGTGCTGCCACGTTTACAACAGCGGCATCCTCCACCCCGGCGCAAACCAGCATCTTGTGCAAGGCCGGACGGTGTCCTTTGACCAGCAGCACGGAAATCGGCGCTTCTTGCACAAGCCGGTGCGCGGTCGGTCCAACTGAATGGGCGCCGCCTGCACCACGGTCGGCGAACGCGCCTACGACCAGGATATCCATCGGATGATCTTGCAGGTAATTCAGCAGCACCTCGTCAGCGTAGCCAACCAGCGGCGTACATTCTACAGCCGGATGGACACCAGCCACCAGGTCAAGCGTTTCCTTCATGACCTCTTGCGCTTTGGCTGCTCCTTCTCGCCCGGAGGCGGTGACGAGCACCGTCAAGTTGCCGCCGACGACAGCCTGCAGATGAGCCGCCATCCTTACCGCACGATGGCCAAAAGACGAACCGTCGGTTGCCACAGCCAGACGCAGACTGCTGGTGCTGCCCAGCGCACTTGCTAGTTGATGTCCAACCGACTGCTGGGGCAGAATGTCTTGCGGGCGCAGCAACAGAACAGGAGCCGAAGAACCGCGCAGCACCCGTTCCGCCACACTTCCCAGCACAAGCCGGCTGACGCCGGAACGGCCGTGCGTGGCCATAGCGACCAGTCCGATCTGTTCATCGTTTACATACTGGACAATCCGCTGCGCCGGATCGCCGAACTGCACCTCGATTCGCACGCCATACCCTTGCTCGCGCAGGCGATCGGCGTCCGGCCTCATTTCATCCGCAATCTGGGTGCGCAATGTTTCCATCTCTTGCTCGATGAAAGCATAGCTGCGCTCCATGGCGGCGTTGTACGCCTCATAGGATCCCGTCATGGGATAGCTTCCGATGACTACGTCACGTGCTGAAGGCATTTCGAGCGGCACACTGGGCGGTTGCGCCACACGGAAGAGTACGAGACTCACGTCGCGTGCATCAAAAAAATTCTGTACAACACGGACGATTTGCCGGCTGAATTCTGATCCGTCTAGCGGGACCAGCACTTTGCGCTTGCTCATCGCATATTCTCCTTGCCGTTAGCGCATCATCACCCCAGTGGGGTCAAACTTCCAAGATTGCAGCACCTTCATGTAGTTGGCGCGTTCGAAGGCAGCCGGTTCGGCAACATTGCGCTGGCTCATGCTGCCCTGTGCTTGTTTGATTGACTCGTATTCGTGTTCTTCAAGCCAGCGCTCCAACTCCTCCACAACAACGCCGATACGGTCAACGCCATGGCGCAGCAGTTCGGAAGCCATCATGGTTACTTTCGCTCCCGCCATCACGCCTTTGAGTACATCTTCGTAGGTGTGCACACCACTCGTAATGGCGAAGTCAACCGGTACGCGCCCGTGCAGGATCGACA
Source organism: Caldilineales bacterium (assembly GCA_038205395.1). Lineage (GTDB taxonomy): Bacteria > Chloroflexota > Anaerolineae > Caldilineales > Caldilineaceae > Fredericiella. The sequence goes on along the minus strand of JBBRBX010000065.1, from coordinate 2,264 downwards.
CCCAGCGTAGCGGCAGGCGCATCTCCCAGGCGCTGCTCAACATCAGGTTTGGCGTTACTTCCAACTGCTCCAAGTCGAAGTCCGGCTGGTAGAAGCGATTGAAGACGACCAGCCCTGCCGCCCCTTCGGCTGCCAGACGTGCGGCTATGTTGGCAAACGAGCTGAAAAACGGTCCCAGCTTGATGGCAAGCGGAATCTGGATGTTGGCCTTGACGTCGCGTACAACATCCAGGTACATCTGCTCCACGTCGGCCCCGCTTGCAGCGGGGTCCGTCGGGATGTAATATATGTTGAGTTCCAGGGCATCTGCTCCCGCTTCCTCAATCATCCGTGCATATTCCACCCAGCCGCCCGTCGATACGCCGTTCAGGCTGCCGATGATAGGAATGTTGACCGCTGCTTTGGCGTCTTGAATCAACTTCAAGTAGTCGTGCGGCCCCACGTTGTAGCTGTCCATTTCGGGAAAGTAGTCGAGCGCTTCTGCATAGCTTTCTGCGCCATAGGACAGAAAATGATCAAGCAGGTGGCTTTCGCCTACAATCTGCTCCTCGAAGAGTGAGTACAGCACAATGGCTGACGCACCCGCATCTTCGAGGCGGCGGATCTTATCCAGCCCGTCCGACAGCGGTGAAGCTGAGGGCACGACCGGATGTTTGAGATTCAGACCAAGATAGGTCGTTGATAAATCGACCATTGGGAGTTCCTCCTCCAGTAGCTGCTGTTATGCTTCCGCTGCCTGATATTGCAATTCTTTCCACTTCGCCCGAATGTTGGCGTCCGCCTCTGCCAGCAACATTTCCGATGCTTTCGGATCCGACTGGGCCAGCATACGGTAACGCGTCTCATTCAGTGCATAATCGCGGAACGAAATCTTGGGCGGCTTGGAATCCAATTGGAACGGGTTCTTGCCCTGGGCACGCAGGCGCGGGTCATAGCGATAGAGCGGCCAGTGGCCTGACTCTACTGCCAGCCGCTGCTGGTCCATGCCTTTGGCCATATTGATGCCGTGCGCAATGCACTGGCTGTAGGCGATGATCAGCGAAGGGCCATCATAGGATTCCGCTTCAAGCACAGCGCGCAGTGTCTGCGCATCATTGGCGCCCATGGCGATGCGTGCTACATAAACATAGCCATAATCCATCGCCATTTTGGCCAGATCTTTTTTCGGCGTGCGCTTGCCGCTCGATGCGAACTTGGCGACAGCACCCAGCGGCGTTGATTTGGAGGATTGGCCGCCGGTGTTGGAATAGACTTCCGTATCCAGCACAATGATGTTCACATTGCGCCCACTGGCCAGCACATGGTCGAGACCGCCATAGCCGATGTCGTAGGCCCAACCGTCACCGCCGACGATCCATACGTCCTTCCAGACCAACTTGTCCGCCAGCATCAGCAGATCGCGTACAGCCGGCTCATCGTTCTTGCCCAGCTTTTCCTTCAACTGCTCCACCCGCTGCCGCTGTTCGGCAATACCTTGTTCGTTGCTCTGATCCGCAGACAGCAGCGCGTCGGCCAGTTCATCGCCAATCAGCGTGCGCTGCCGCTCCACCAGCTCGCGTGTGAACTCATTCTGTTTGTCGAGTGTGATACGCATGCCCAAACCGAACTCGGCGTTATCTTCAAACAGCGAATTGGACCAGGCGGGGCCGCGGCCAACTGGGTTCTGCGACCAAGGCGTAGTCGGCAGGTTGCCGCCGTAGATGCTTGAGCAGCCGGTAGCGTTGGCAATCACCGAGCGGTCGCCAAACAGTTGGCTGATCAGCTTGAGATACGGCGTCTCACCACAGCCGGCGCAGGCGCCGGAGAACTCAAAGAGCGGCTGCAGCAACTGTACGTTCTTGACGTTGGTCCATTTGAGCGTGTCGGTGTGCGACTGCTCCGGCAGTTGCTTGAAGAAGTCCCAGTGCCTGGCGCCTTCCTCGCGCAGCGGAAGCTGCGGCTCCATATTGATTGCCTTGCGGCCTACGGCTGATTTGTCCTTGGCCGGGCAGACTTCTACACACAATTGGCAGCCCGTGCAGTCTTCTACAGACACCTGCAGCGTGTACTTCTGGTCAGGGAACTCACGGAAGCGTGAATCGGCCACCTTAAAACCTTCCGGCGCATCGGACAGCAGTTCCGGCTCCACCAGCTTGGCGCGAATAACCGAGTGCGGGCAGACGTAGACGCACTTGCCGCACTGGATGCAAATGTCTGTCTCCCAGACCGGCACTTCCAGAGCGATATTGCGCTTCTCCCATTGGGTTGTTCCTGTTGGGTAGGTG
>JBBRBX010000064.1:0-33640 GCA_038205395.1 Caldilineales bacterium | reverse complement strand
CACCAGTAGATATACCAAAAGAGAGCGGCGCCCAACATCGCAAGCACAAAAACGACAGAAACGATTACAATAAGGGTGGAGTTATCCATGAGCGTACTATACATGATGGCAGATTGAAGCGTTAGTTTCAGGAGTGAGGTTTCTCGCTATGGTGCAGACGAATGGGGCTGAGGAGCAAGCGCAGCGGCCGCTGTGGATCGGCATCACCACCCGGCACGGCGACGACGGCTGGGTGCAGCGCAACACGCGCAATTATGTGGAGGTGGTGGCCGCAGCGGGGGCTGCGCCGATCATCCTGTCGCCTGACCAGCCGGCGCGGCTGCCTGATGGGCGCAGCTTTGCGCCGGATGCGCAGGGGCGGCTGGGGGTGGAGATTTTAGGGCTGCTGGATGGGCTGATCCTGTCGGGCGGCGGCGATGTGCATCCCCGTTATTTTGGCCAGCCGCTGGCGGGGGCAGAGCTGGATTCCATCGACGAGAAGCGCGACGAACTGGAGATCGAACTGGCGCTGGCGGCGCTGGCAGACGACCTGCCGCTGTTTGGCATCTGTCGCGGCTGCCAACTGCTCAATGTGGCGGCAGGCGGCGGGATGATCCAGCATCTGGACGGCCATCGCACGCCGGAAGGGGGCGCAACCGTCTATCACGATGTCGAGCTCGCTCCCGGCAGCCGGCTGCATGCAATCGTCGGCGCCAGCGTGCTGCCGGTGAACACTTTTCATCATCAGGGGATCAACGCGCCCAGCCTGGCGCCGCTCTTCACCCCCGTCGCCGGCGCGCAGCCGGACGTCTGGCTGGTGGAGGCGTATGAGAGTGCGGCGCATCGCTGGCTGCTGGGCGTGCAGTGGCATCCCGAACGTCACTTTGAACTGGATGCGGGCCACCGGCGCATCTGGGAGAGCTTTTTTGCGGCGTGCGGTGACTATCGAGCGCAGACCTAGGAGGGAAGCCATGGCGACGGAGGAAGAACAGCAGGCAGGGCAGCAGAAAGAGCAGCAGAAAGAGCAGCAGACGGGAAATCGCAAGCCGCCTGACCGCGCTGCTATGCTGGCGAGCCTGCAGGATGAACTGGACGGCGTGACCTTGTATCTGGCGCTGGCGGAACTGGAGCAAAGCCCGCAGTTGGCCGAGGTCTACCGGCGGCTGGCGGCGGTGGAGAAGCGCCACGCCGAGCGCTGGCGCGAGCAGTTGGCGGCGGCGGGCGCAGCCGTGCCGGATTATAAGCCAGCCTGGCGCACGCGCATGTTGATCCGGCTGGCGCGGCGTTTCGGCATCGGCTTTGTGCTGCCCACCATCACGGCACGCGAGCAGATCGACGCCGGCAAGTACAAGGAGGTGGCGGGCGCGTCCGGCATGAGCGGCGACGAAATGTCGCACGCACGCCTGTTGGGGCAGGTGACGCGCTCGCTGCCCGGTGGGCTGGAGGGCAGCGCCATCGCGCAGATGGAAGGGCGGCACAAGGCGGGCGGCGGCAATGCCTTGCGTGCTGCCGTGCTAGGGGCCAACGATGGGCTGGTCTCCAACATGAGTTTGGTGATGGGTGTGGCGGGCGCGGCGCTGGCCAACAACCAGATTCTCGTCACCGGGCTGGCCGGGCTGCTGGCGGGGGCCTGTTCAATGGCGCTGGGCGAGTGGCTGTCGGTGCAGAGTTCGCGCGAGCTGTACGAGAAGCAGATCGGCATCGAGCGGGCGGAGATCGAAGCCAATCCGCAGGAAGAGGCCGCCGAGTTGGCGCTGATCTACCAGTCGCGCGGGATCGATGAGGCGCAGGCGCGCGAGCTGGCACAGCGCATCCTCAGCGACCAGAGCAGCGCCCTCGACACCCTGGTGCGCGAGGAACTGGGCATCGACCCCCAAGAACTGGGTGGTTCGGCGTGGGAGGCGGCCATCACCTCCTTTTTGCTCTTTTCGCTGGGGGCCATCATCCCCGTGCTGCCCTTTATGTGGCTGAGCGGGATGGCGGCAGTGGTCACCAGCCTCGTGCTCAGCACCATTGGCCTCTTTGCCATCGGCGCCGGCATCACCCTCTTCACCGGGCGCGGCTTGCTCTTTTCCGGTGGGCGACAGGTCCTCTTCGGTCTGGCCGCGGCCGCCATCACCTACGCCATTGGGCATGTGATTGGGGTTAGTATTGGGGGGTAGGGAGGCGCGGCAGACGATGGCAGATGGCAGCGCCTGGCTGATCAGAACCAAGCTGTATGCACCGCCTCTGCGCGCCCAGGCTGTGGCGCGCCCGCGGCTGCTGGCGCGCCTGCAGGCGGGCCTGGCCGGGCCGCTGACGCTGATCTGCGCGCCCGCTGGTTACGGGAAAACCAGCCTGATGGCGGCAGGCGCCGCTGCCGGCAGCGCGCCCGGCAGCTTGCGCTGCGCCTGGCTCTCTTTGGATGAAGGCGACAACGATAGCGGACGCTTTCTGGCCTATCTTGTGGCTGCGCTGCAGACGGCAGGGGCGCCTGCCGCTCTGGGCGAACTGCTGCGCGGGCCGCAGCCCACGCAGCTGCCTGTGCTGCTGCCGCAGATCATCAATGTGCTGGCCGCTGTCAATGAGGAACCTGTCAACGAGGAACTGCTGCTTGTCCTGGACGACTATCATGTCATCCATGCCGCCGCCGTGCATGCCGCTGTGGCCGCGCTGCTCGAACATGCTCCTCCCCATCTGCATCTTGCCATTCTCACCCGCTCGGATCCGCCCCTGCCGCTGCCGCGGCTGCGCGCCCGCGGCCAACTGCTCGAACTGCGCGCTGCCGATTTACGCTTCACGCATGCAGAAACCCGCCTCTTTCTTCATGAGACGATGGGGTTGGAACTGGCGGATTCGCTCGCGGTGGCGCTGGCTGAACGTACGGAGGGCTGGATCGCAGGACTGCAGCTGGCTGCCCTGCGGCTGGCGCAGCAGACGCCGCAGCAGACGACGCCAACCGGCGAACAGGCGGACGACGCCGCGGCGTTTGTCCAGCACTTTGCCGGCACCCAGCGCTACATCCTGGATTATCTGCTGGAAGAGGTGCTGGAGCGCCAGCCGCCCGCCGTGCAGCAGTTCTTGCTGCTGACGTCGCCGCTGGCGCGCTTGTGTGGGCCGCTGTGTGATGCCGTCATGCGCAGCGCCGCCCAGCATGACAAGCGAGTCGCTGCGGCAGCAGGCGGTGAGAATGGCGGCGCCCTGCTTGCCGCGCTGGAACGTGCCAATCTTTTTCTCACGCCGCTGGATGACGAGCGGCGCTGGTATCGTTATCATCAACTGTTTGCCGACCTCCTGCGCGCGCGGCTGCACGAACAATTTCCTCATCTGGCTTCGCGCCTGCAGACTGCGGCTGCGAGCTGGCTGGAAGCCGAAGGCCTGATTTTAGAAGCTGTCGATCAGGCAATGGCCGCCGGCGAGCCGGAGTGGGCTGCGCGCCTTGTAGAGCAGAACACGGCAGAACTGCTGGCGCGTGGTGAACTGGCTGCCCTCCTGGGCTGGATCAGCGCGCTGCCGGATGAGGTGCGCCGCCCGCGCCCGCGGCTGTGCATCCAGCAAGCCTATGCCCTGGCCTTTGCCGGCCGTCTGGACGAAGCCGCCGCCGCCTTGGCCCTTGCCGAGCGCGTGCAGACCGGCGACCCCGCCCAGACCGGCGCTGTGACGGCCGTACACGCCATGTTGGCCGTCATGCGCGGCCGCGACGCCGAGGCAGTCACTGCTGCAGAGCAGGCGCTTGCGCTGCTGCCCGCGGCAAGCCTTTGGGATCGCGCCGCTGCTTGCTGGGCGCTCGGCTATGCCCAGCGCGAGCTTGGCCGGCTGGCCGAAGCACAAAGTTGTTTTGAGATGCAGATCGACCTGGCGCGCCGGCTGGGCAATGTGTGGACGCTTGTCACCGGCCTGGCCGATCTGGCGTTTGTGCTGCGCACGCAAGGCCAGTTGCGCGAGGCACGCGCCGTATTGGAGGAGGCGCTGCTGGCCGCAGCCGGGCAGGGAGCGGCTGGTTTGGGCTATCTTGCGCGTATGGAGGCGGCTCTCGCCGCTGTACTGTACGAGCAGAATGAGGTGGCGGCTGCGCACAAACTGCTCGCTGCGGCTGTTGCGCACTGCCGCCAGTGGCCCAATCCCAACCATATCGCCTTTGCCTATGTCTTGCTGGCGCGCGTGCAGCGGGCGCAAGGCGATCTGGCGGGTGCAGCAGTGTCGATCGGCGAGGCATACTACGTGCGCAGCAGCTCCTCGCTTACGCGCGTGCTCCGCTGTCTGGTCGAGGTGGAACTTGTGCGGCTGTATCTTGCCTGCCGGACGCCTGCCGCCAACGGGCAGATGTCCGGTGCCCTGACCGGCGCAGCAGAGGCTTTGCTGGCGCAGTGGCGGCATGAATCGGCGACTGCGCCGGGGACGGCCCTGGACGAATGCGCCGAACTGATTGCACTTACACTGGCGCGTGCGGCGCTGGCTGCTGGGCAGCCACAGCAGGCTCTGCCCTGGGTGACGCGAACCGGCGCCGGTGCGCTGGCCGTCGGCCGCATGGGAATCGCAATCGAGGCGCTTATTTTGACTGCCCTGGCCGGCAAGGACTCTCCTGCTGTAGAGCAGGCCGCCTGGGAGCAGGCGCTGCAGTTGGCGGCGGAACGCGGGTATGTGCGGCTGTTTCTGGATGAGGGGCCAACCTTGCAGCAGTCTTTGGCCCATCATCTGGCACAGATAGGCGACAGCGCCGCGCGCCCATTCGCCCTGCGCCTGCTGGCTGCTTTCCCTGCCGAGCCGTTGAGCCGCGCCGCGCTGCCGGCCCGGCCCGCCCCCGGCGCAGAACTGCCTGAGCCACTGACCGCGCGTGAATTGGAGGTGCTGCACCTCCTTGCTCAGGGTCTCACCAACCAAGAGATCGCTCGCCGGTTGATCGTCGCCCCCGGCACCGTCAAGGCCCACACCGCCGCAATCTACCGCAAACTCGATGCTGCCAACCGTACGAGCGCCGTGGCGTGCGCTCGCCGCCTTGGTATTCTTTAACCCTTCCTAAACCGTAAAAATAAACCCTTGGCTATCCCGTTCGGCAGATGCGCATCGTCCCGCCGCGCGCTACAGTGTGGGCAGACCCGCTCACAGGGAGCAATCCTCCGCATCAAAAGGGAAAGCTGAAGGAGATAACCGTGATGAAACTCTTGATCGCTTGTTTGCTGATTGTTCATGGTCTGATTGTAGCTGCGCAGTCCGCCGGCAGTTTTGTGTCAGGGTCGCCTGTGGCGAACCCGGCCTGGCTGCGCTGGTGGCCCACTGCGTTCGGCGAGTCATGGCTCCTGGTTGGGCTGCGCGCCGAGGGAACGATAGTGGAAGTGCTGGGTGGCGTGATCTGGTTGGCGGGCGGCCTTGCGCTTATCGCCGCCGGGTTGGGCGTGTTGGGGTTTGTGGTTGCACCGGCTTGGTGGCGGATGTTGGCGCTGGCAGGGGGCGCTGCCTCACTTGCTATGTTGCTGCTCTACTTTCACCCCTTCTTTGGCCTGGGCATTGCCGTCAGCGCAGCCATCCTGGCATCTCTGCTGTGGGCTGACTGGCCACTGCTGGGCCAGTTAGGTCGATAAATGGGTGAGGCAGGAGAAGTGATCCCGCCGGTGTACTACGCGATACGGGTTGCCGGCCATCTGGATGCTCACTGGTCTGCTTGGTTCGACGATATGCAGTTGACGTATCTGCCGGGTGGGGAGACGCTGCTGTATGGCGCCCTACCCGATCAGGTGGCCTTGCATGGTCTGCTTGAACGAATCCGTGACCTCAATCTGGCTTTGATTGCTGTGATGCGTTGCTAAGCAATGAGACATAGGGGGAGGAATTTATGCCAAAGTGGATGTTAGGCCGGCTGGCTGCCGGTGTACTTGGTGGCGCCGCAGCCACACTTGCTGTCTTTACTGTTGTGCGCTACCAAACCGATATGCGCGATGCAGCCGAGCACATTGCTGGTATGGGCAGCCAGGTGATGGAAACGAAGTGCGGCCCAATTGAGTATGCGGTGCGCGGGTCAGGCTATCCTGTGCTCGTTGTACACGGCAACGGCGGCGGGTTTGACCATGGGCTGGCGTTGGGACAAGGCTATTTGGGCGAGGGCTTCCAGATCATTGCCCCCTCGCGCTTTGGCTACTTGCGCACGCCGCTGCCCGCCGGCGCGACACCGGCGCTGCAGGCGGATGCCTTTGCCTGTTTGCTGGATGCGCTGCACATTGAGCGGGCGGCGCTGCTGGCCAGTTCAGCAGGCTCCACCGCCGCACTCCAGTTTGCCCTGCGCCATCCGCAGCGGCTGTCGGGATTGGTGCTGCATTCGCCTAATGCGCCCGGCGCAGTGGAGATGGCGCTGCCGCCCCGTCCTCTGTTGAACGCTATATTTCACAGTGATGCGGCCTGGTGGTTCTTGTCTACGCAGTTGCGGACGCAGGCGCAGCACTTTGTTGGCGTGCCCGCAGGCTTTGTGCTTACGCCGGAGCAGGCGGCTGCCGTGCACGCTGTTCTGGCGCAGGTGTCGCCCATCAGCCGCCGCGGTGACGGCATGCTGTTTGACACATTTTTCGGCAACCCGGCGATCAACAGTTGCCCGCTGGCCCAGGTGACGGCGCCTGTGCTGGTGATCAGCGCCCAGGATGACCCAATGGCGCTGCACGCCAATGCGCGCCGGCTGGCGGAGCAGGTGCCCGGCGCACGGCTGCTGGCGATTGGCGATGGCGGGCACCTGCTGCTGGGCCACGACGTCGAAGTGAAGGCGGCTGTGACGCAGTTTGTGCGTGAGACACAGTAGAGCAGCGTCGCCTTGAATTGCTGTGGCACTTGCTATTGACATTTGTTAATATCTGTACTATGATGGCGGCTATAAGCTGCAAGAAGAGAAGCATTTCCAAAAAGACGTGATCCGCTTCAGCCACGTCCACCTCCCGCCCACCGAAACAATGCGCCTGCGGGCGAGCCGCCGCTTGCAGGCGGTGCTGAATTTTGGTGGTCTGGTTCAAGTGCGCTGGGCCGGCGAGACGCGCGGGCACGGCAGCGGCGCTGCTGCCGGCGTGACCGCCGCGGTTCATTGCCAACAAAGGAGAACAGACCAGCAAAGTGAAAACCAGACGCATGGTGGATCTTTCACATACGCTCATCCCAGGCAAGGAAGAATATCGTCTGGAGGTGGACACGCGTTTCACGGATGAGTGGCCCCAGTTTGCCCAATATCGTCGCGTGAACGATGGCTGGTATCTCATTTCGGAGGTGACCATGAACACCCACGTCGGTACGCATGTCGAACTGCCCTATCACCACTGCCGGGATGGACTGGATGCCGCCACTTTTCCTTTGACCGATCTGGTCGGCGACGCAGTTGTGGTCGACATCTCGCGCTATGGCCACAATGCCTGCATCGATCTGGATGGGCTGCGGCTGTGCGCCGGCGACCTGCTGCGGCCAGGTGACATCGCCTTCTTCTATACAGGCTTTGACTGCTACTATCGCACATCCCAGCAGCACGACCGCCCTTGGTTTACGACCCAAGCAATCGGCTGGCTGGTGGATGAAGCAAAAATCAAGATGATGGGTGTCGATACTTCGGGCATCGAAGTGCGCACCCCCGACGGCAGCCCTTTGGCCGGCCAACCCAATCACGAACGTCTGCTGTGCGCCGGAATTCCTCTGGTGGAATTTCTGGCGAATCTGCACGAGTTTCTCAACCAGCGCTTCACCGCTTTTATCCTGCCGGTGAAAGTGGCTGGGTTGGAGGCTTTTCCAGTGCGTGCAATCGGTATTGTATGGGAAGAGGCGCCCGAATGAACGACTTGACTCATCAGCTTGCCCCTTTCGATTTTACGGGTCTTGACCAGGAGTTCCTGCTGGGAATGCACCGCCGCATGCTCCAGGCTCGCGAATTCGAGGAGCAGCTCTATTATCTGTTTCTGTCGCGCACGATGCCCGGCACCATGCATCAGGCTACCGGCCAGGAAGCCGTGGCGGTGGGGGTGGTAAGCGCATTGTTGGCCGACGATTATGTGACCAGCACCCACCGCGGCCATGCCCATTGTGTCGCCAAAGGCGTGGCTTTGGATGCGATGATGGCCGAAATGTTTGCCAAGCGCACAGGCTCCTGCAAGGGTATGGGCGGTTCTATGCACCTGTGCGACTTCTCGCGCGGTATGCTCGGCGCGTTCGGCATCGTGGGCGCCGGCATTCCCATTGCTGCCGGCGCCGCACTCTCCGCCCGCGTGCGCGGCACGCAGCAGGTTGCTGTGAGCTTCTTTGGTGACGGCGCCACCAACGAGGGAATCTTCCATGAGACGCTCAATATGGCCTCGCTCTGGAAGCTGCCTGCGCTCTTTGTGATCGAAAACAACCAGTACGCGCTTTCCATGAGCGTGCAGGAATCTTCTGCACTGCCCAACTTAGCGGCGCGCGCCGCCGCCTACGCCATACCCGGCGAGCAGGTGGACGGCAACAACGTCGTGGCGGTCTATCGCGCTGCCCGGGCCGCCGCAGACCGTGCCCGCCGGGGCGAAGGGCCAACCGTGCTGGAGTGCATCACCTATCGCTTTCGGGGCCACGCGCGTTTCGAGGCTTCCGGCTATCGCGACCCCGCGGAGGTGGAGGCATGGAAACGGCTGGACCCGATCTTGCGCCTGGCCGAGGCGCTGCAGGCTGAAGGGCTTGCGACCTCTGCCGAACTCGAGCAGATCGAGGCCGAGGTGCGCGCGGAGTTGGAAGCCGCCATTGCGTTTGCTGAGGCCAGCCCCGACGCAGAGGCCGGCGATTATCTGCAGTACATCACAGCGGAGACTGCTCATGTCTGATCTTGCGACGCGCGAGCTATCGATGATGGAGGCAATCCGCGAGGCGATTGTGCAGGAGATGCGCTGCGACCCACGCGTGATCCTGCTGGGCGAAGATGTGGGCAAGTTTGGCGGCGCCTTTCATGTGACGCACGATCTGCTGGAGGAGTTTGGCCCGCGACGTGTGTGGGATACGCCTATCTCCGAGGCCGGCTTTATGGGCATTGGTGTGGGCGCTGCCCTTACCGGGATGCGCCCGATTGTCGAGCTGCAGTATGCCGACTTTATCTTCTGTGCCATGGATCAGGTTGTCAACGAAGCCGCCAAGCTCCGGCTGATGTCGGGTGGCCAGGCCAGCGTGCCGCTGGTCATTCGCGCCCCGCAGGGCGCTACAGGCCGCGGCGCCCAGCATTCACAAAGCGTCGAAGCCTGGTTTATGCATACACCTGGTATGAAAGTAGTGCTGCCCTCCAATCCATATGATGCCAAAGGGCTGCTGACCAGCGCCCTGCGCGACGACAACCCTGTGCTCTTCCTCGAGCATAAGCTGCTGTATGGGTCAGCCTCGCCGGGCGGCGGCACTGCGAAGTCCGACCCAGCCATTGGCCGCCTGGGGCGCGTCGTGCCGGAGGAATCCTACACCATCCCATTGGGCAAGGCCGACATCAAGCGGGCGGGCAAGCATGTGACGGTGGTGGCCACTGCGGTCATGGTGCACCGCGCATTGGTTGTTGCCGATCAGTTGGCGAATGAAGGGATCGAAGTGGAGGTGATCGACCCCCGTACGCTGGCGCCGTTGGACACGGATACCATTCTCTCTTCATTGCGCCGGACACACAGGGCGGTGGTTGTCTCGGAAGACACGCGGCGTGCCGGCGTTGGCGCAGAGTTAGTGGCGGTGATGATGGAGGGTGGCTTCGATGATTTGGATGCGCCGGTGCTCCGCGTCTGCGCCGCTGACACCCCTATCCCCTTTGCGCCTGCCGCACAAGACCATGTGATCCCGAACGAGAGCGACATCCTGGCGGCAATTCGCCGAGTGCTGGAGTAAAGCGATGGCAACCCAAGTGATTGTGCCTGTGATGGGCGAGGCGGTCGGTGAAGCCAGGATCGCCGTCTGGTTCAAGCAGGCAGGCGAACCGGTGCGGCGCGGCGACGAACTGGCTGAACTGGAGACCGACAAGGCCACGCTTACGCTGGAATGCCCGGCAGACGGTGTGCTGTTGGAAATTCTGATCGGCGCGGGGGCTATGGTGGCTACCGGGCAGCTTCTTGCGCGGATAGGTCGCCCCGGCGAACAGGCTCCGGTTGGCGCTGCGCCGGGCGCCCTCCCGGCCGGCCAGGCGGCAGAACTCGCACCGGAAGCCCCGGCAGAGATGACAGCAGCAGCCGCAGCGGACAGCACGCCCGCCGCGCCGGCAGAAGAGCGCAGGCGGATTTCGCCCGCGGCACGGCGGCTGGCGCGGCGGCTCGGTATCGACGCCGCCGATCTCACTGCGAGCAAGCCCGGCGCACGCATCACCACGCAGGATGTGACGCGCCTGTCTGAGGCTGCCGGCGCTGTGACAAGCGGCGATAGCCAATCCGGCGGCGGCAGCTTGCCCCAGCGCCGGGTGCTGTTGAACGAGATCCAGCGGGTGATGGGCGCGCGTATGGCGCAGAGTGCACGCGAAATTCCGCAGTTTTCCGTGGCGATGGAAGTGGATGCGACGCGCCTGCTGCAGGTGAAACAGGAGCTGGCGCATGCTGAAAAAGCTGTTTCCTTCACGGCTCTGCTTGTGCTTCTGGCGGCACGCGCGCTGCGCCGGCACCCCCTGCTCAATGCACGTTTTGACGATGATGCGGTGATTCTTTTTGAGACGGTCAACATGGGTGTCGCCGTCTCTTCGCCGCAGGGACTTGTCGTGCCTGTTCTGCATGGGGTGGAGCAGCTGGACGCGCCGGCGCTTGCGCGCCGGTTGGATGAGCTGGTGCAGACGGCGCGCAGCGGGCGCCTTGCCCTGGCGCAGGTGAGCAATGGCACTTTTACGCTCAGCAACCTGGGTATGTATGGCGTCAGCCGGTTTGTCCCGCTGGTCAATCCGCCGCAGGTCGCCATTCTGGGTGTGGCAGGAATTCAGCCTGTCGTGCTGCCGGCGGCGGCGGGGACGCGCCATATTCAGCGCATGAGTATGACCGTCAGCGCGGACCATCGCGTCGTAGACGGCGCGGCCGTGGCGTTATTCTTGCAGGATCTCCAACATACGATTGAAGAAGCAATCATCGCTTGAAAGGAATTTGTATCATGCAGACTGCTGCTGTAGCCGTATCCGATCTGCCCATCAGCGTACATTTTGACTTTACGACCGGCATTTTCACCCCCTTTGTCGACGTGTCGGAACGGCGTATGAGCCATTTGCAAGAGATGTACTATAACCAAGCCGTTGTGCAGGAGATTATAGCGAGCGACAACCGGATCATCTACGAGATTCGCTATCATCCCTTCATCACCAGTTGCTCAGACATGGGGCTGGGGGTGACGCGCCTCTTTCCGGGCAAAGTGGGGGATGAGTATCATATGACCAAGGGGCACTTTCACGAGCAGGTCGATCAGCCTGAGATCTACTTCTGTGTGCAGGGGCGAGGTTTTCTGCTGCTGGAGACGCGCGCGGGAGATTTTGAAGCTGTGCCCTGGCAGCCGGGAACGATCACCCACATTCCGCCGCAGTGGGCACACCGGGTGGTCAATACAGGCACGGACACGCTGGTTTTCGTGGCCAGCTATCACATTGCCGCCGGCCATGACTATGCCCCTATTATCGAACGTGGTTTCGCCCAGGTTGTGGTCGAGCGCAATGGCATGCCGCTGCTGCTGCCAAACCCGCGGCGCAGCTGAAAGGACAGGCTTTATTCCATCTCTGCCAGCACCGCCTGCGCCAGTTCTTGATCCAGGATCAGATCGGTGATCAGGTGCGTGCGTAGAGCGCCGATCACCGCGCGCGTTTTTGCGATGCCTCCCGCCACCGCAACGACGGTATGCGCCGCACGCAGCTGTTCCAGATCGATCCCCAGGATGCAGTCGTCCTGCGGCAAGTAGATCTGTTGGCCCTGGAGCGTAAAATGGCGGGCCACGATGTCGCCGACAGCTCCTGCTGCAAGGTACTGTCTGACGTTGGCTTCGCCCAAATAAACAACCTGGCCGTGTGCTGCGCCCAGTGCACCGATACCGATACAGGCAATGTTCAAGCGCTGCCAGCGATCCGCCACGAGTTTGGCGGTTTCGTCGGCTAACAATGCATCGTGCAGAGTTTTGCTGCTTACCATCAGCGGCGCCAGCAGAAAGTAGGGCTGGCCGCTGAAGGCGCGCGCCATCTGCAGCACGATCTGATTCATCTGTGTGTAAGAGCCGGTAAAGCTGCTTTCACCCATGAGCGGGACTACTTCGATATTGTGGGGGCGTGACGGGGCCAGCAGATTGACCGTCTCCATAATTGTGCGTCCCCATCCCAGCCCGATGGTGTCTCCCTCTTGCAGGCGCTCCTCCAAAAAGCGCGCTGCTGCGCCTCCTAAGGAGCGCAGAACCAATTCCTCAGCGCTGGGGTTGGGAATGACATCGACGCTGCGCAGCCCACACTTGTCTTGGAGCGCCAGGGCCAGGTCTTCGCACTGGTCGCCGGGATTAACGATTTGGATGCGCACGATGTTCTGCTCGCGGGCGCGCTTGAGATAAAGCGCAATAAGCGAACGCGAGACACCCATCTGGTCGGCGATCTCTTGTTGTGATTTGTTTTCTTCGTAATAAAGAGTCGCCACCTGCACAAGCGTGGCCGTCAGTTCGCTGTTTTCCATCGTTGCCCCTACCCGTTCAGCGTGCCGCCGATGAGAAACACCCTGGTCGCAGCACCACGCTTATTCTAGTGCATAGATCGGCAAATGACAATAGCATATTACAATTGGCTTTCGCATCAAGAGTGGCTATTTTGACATTTGCTATTGACATCTGTCCAAATCCGTGGTATCGTTTCAAGCATATCCTTGCTCGACTGATCATGAACACAGCCTGGCTTGCTGTCGAAAGCCGGCAGGCAACAGCGCAACACTGCTGCACCGCAGTGCATTGCGCTCTACGTGATGAATGTCCGCGTTCCCATTCACAGTACAACAAGGGGGAGAAGATGCACCTATCCAACAAGAATCAAGGAGTAAGCCGGCGAGCTTTTCTCAAGGCTGCGGCTGTGGGCATCAGCAGCATGACGTTGGCCGCCTGTGTCACGCCGGTGCTGCCGGCAGCAACGCCGGCAGCGGAAGGCGAAGCTGCTCCTGCGCTGGCAAAGACGCCCATTATCTACTGGTCGATGTTTGGCTTACAGGAGGCGGAGCAGGCACAGTCCCAAGTGGATCGCTTCAACGAAGAGACCGGTGAGAGTGCGCTCTTCATGTCGATTGGCTGGGGCAATATCGCCGAGAAGGTGCAGGTAGCCATTGAAGGTGGAACTCCACCGGATATGGTCACGCTCTGGTCGCAAGCCTACACATGGGGGCCACGTGGGCTGCTGATGCCTTTGGAGAGTTACGCCGAACGGGATGGTTTCGACGGCAAGGGCTGGTCTCCGGCGGCGTGGCAAGCGCTTTGGTCCGAAGGGCACTTGTGGGGCACAGGCCACACCCTCAACGTGTTTGCCCTTCATATCAATCAAACGGCCTATGAAGAGGCCGGCTACAGCGTTGATAATCCTCCCAAGACCTTCGCCGACTTGGATGGCATGGCGGAAAGCCTGACCAAATATGATGACAGCGGCAATTTGACCCGCCTGGGCTTTCTCCCCTGGCGCAATGCCCCCGTTTTTCATTGGGCTTGGGCCAACGGCGCTACGTTGTACGATGAGGAGAATGACAAGATTACGGCGGACAGCGAAGAGGTTCGCCAGGTGCTCGACTGGTATCTCTCCTATGCCCAAAAGTATGACATCGAACAGATCGATCGCTACGTGTCCGGCTTTGGCGACCGCAGCATGTTGACTGAGGACCCCTGGTATGTGGACAAAGTTGGGATGCAGATCGACGGCAGTTGGAAACGAAGCTGGATACCGAAGTATGCGCCGGACCTGAACTATACAATAGTGAAGTCCCCCTATGGCCCAGGCGGTACGGAGCCGATCAGCCTTGCCGAAATCGGTGCGATGTTCAATGTGCCGACCGGCGCCAAGAATCCTGAAGGCGGCTGGCAGTTGGCGAAATTTATGGCCGGCAAGCAGCAGCAGATCGAGTTCGGCAAACAGGTCGGCGATATTCCGCCCTTGGCTGACGCTGCTCGCGACCCTGAATTCCTCGACTACCTGCCCTACAATGAGTTGTTTGTCGAACTGACCGAGGGCACATCAGGCCGAGCCTGGCCACGCATCCCCGTATTGTCCACCTACCAAGATGAGATGACGCGGCTGGCGGATCAGGTCGTCCACGGCAAGGTGACGGCGGACGAGGGTCTGGCAGAACTGACGGCGAAGGTCCAGAAAGAACTGGATGATTTCCGCAAACAGACGGCCGGCGCGACTGGTTGATAGGCAGCATAGGGTGCTGGCGGGCGGATTCTTGAATCTGCTCGCCCAGCATCTATGCCAGCCGGCGAGCATTGCTTGCGCCGCCGCGTAAGCCGCGCTGAATTCTAAATACACCTACCAGGAAATGGCTGCCATGATATCCAGCATGAGCCGCCAGGAACGGCGGCGGTTAGGGATGGGGTTGTTGTTCGCCTCACCCTGGATCGTCGGTTTTCTTGGCCTGACTGTCTACCCGGTTATCCTGTCCTTCTACTACAGCCTGCACGTTTATACGACCTTCGGCCAGCCGATGCATTGGGTTGGGCTGACAAACTACGTAGAACTGTTGACGCAGGACGACCTCTTCTGGCTTTCTCTCTACAACACCCTGTATATGGTTGTGGTCGGCATCCCTTTCCACATCGGTCTATCAATTCTATTAGCACTTCTGCTCAATATGAATCTGCGCGGCGTCTCCATCTATCGCACCATATTCTATCTGCCCACCATCGTGCCCATTGTGGCCACGTCGGTGTTGTGGATGTGGGTGTTCAACCCTGAGTATGGTCTGGTCAATGCCGCTCTCAGCGAACTGGGTATCCACGGCCCCGGCTGGTTGACCGATCCTGTGCTGGCCAAGCCCTCCTTGATTTTGATGGGCGTGTGGACCATTGGCGGCACCCTGGTGATATTTCTGGCTGGACTCCAGGATATTCCCCGCCAGCTCTACGAGGCCGCCATGATTGACGGCGCCGGCACGCTGCATCAGGTGCGCCATATTACACTGCCCATGCTGTCTGGGGTCATCTTCTTTAATGTCGTAACCGGTTTGATTGGGGGATTCCAGATCTTTACCCAGGCTTTTATCATGACGAATGGGGGGCCGCTGGATGCAACCCTGTTTTACGCCCTCTATCTCTACCAGAATGCTTTCCGCTATTTCAAGATGCCTTATGCTTCGGCCATGGCTTGGATTCTGTTTTTGGTCGTGATAGTCGCCACGCTGATTATCTTTCGCAGCTCGGCGCGCCTGGTTTATTACGAAGGGGAGGAGCGGTAGGATTTTGGACAGCATAAAGAAAACGACACTGCCGCCTACAGTTGGCCCACAAGCAGGGGCAACAGATCAGCACCAACTCTCCTGGTCACGCAGCCAGGCTGTGCGCCGCGCGGCCAGCCATCTCATTCTGGCCACGGTGGGCATCCTGTTCTTTCTGCCTTTCTTCTGGCTGATCTCAACCTCGCTCAAACAATTGGATCAGATATTCACCTTGCCGCCGATCTGGATTCCGGACCCCATCCGCTGGCAGAACTATCCGGAGTCGTTGGCCTACTTTCCCTTTCTGCTGCAATTGAGCAACACCTTGACCATCACACTCTCTTCCGTGGTGCTGACGCTCGTGTCAAGTTCCCTGGTCGCCTACAGCTTTTCACGGCTGCGCTGGCCGGGGCGCAATATCCTGTTTTACATCATGCTCTCGACCATGATGCTGCCCTATCAGGTCACGATGGTTCCCTTGTTTATCATTTTCCGTCAGTTGGGCTGGATCAACACGCTCCTGCCTCTGATCGTTCCGAATCTGTTTGGTGCGCCCTTCTTTATTTTCTTGCTGCGCCAGTTCTTTCTTGGCCTGCCCAGAGATTTGGACGACGCTGCCATTATCGATGGATGCTCAGAATGGGGCGTCTACCGGTGGATTATCCTGCCGCTCTCCAAGCCTGCCCTTGCCACTGTCGCCCTCTTTCAATTCTTGGGCAGTTGGAACGACTTTCTCGGCCCGCTGATCTATCTGAGCGACCCCAGCAAATATACTTTGTCACTCGGCATCCAAGTCTTCGTCAGCACCGTCGGTGTCCAATGGGGATGGATGATGGCTGTGACCACGGTGCTCACCGTTCCGGTGGTCGTTCTCTTCTTCTTTACACAGCGCACCTTCATACAAGGAATTGCGTTTTCCGGGATCAAAGCCTAAGAACTGATCCAGCAGGCAGACCGGCTCAAGCATTTACACTCACTCGGATAGGAGATTGCCTCGATGATGCGCGATGGGATTCGGATCGGGACTCACTATGAATACCCTTTTGGCGGCATGGCGACGCGCCCCGAATGGCTGCCCAATGGAGAAGAGGATTGGCGCCGTGACCTGGCCATGATCAAGAGCACCGGATTCGACTCGATTCGCATCCGTATCGGCTTCGACAGCAGCCTGGACGAAGTGAGCCGGCTTTTGGATCTCTGTCAAGAGTTGGGCCTCGGTGTGCTCTTTGGTTTTGCGACTTTCTATGTCAATAACGACTTTCTACGCGAGTTTCCGGACGCCAAGGTCATCGACCGCCAGGGTCAGGCCTATCCATTGCACGAGCATGATTACCGTTGGCTGCGCGCCTGCATCGACCATCCCGTGTATCGACAGCGGCGGGATCAGTTGATCGCCGATTGTGCTGCGCGTTTCGGCCATCATCCTGCGGTCTTCGCCTGGGATGTTCACAACGAGCCAAGCGTCGGCCCAGGGGATCACTCCTGTTACTGCCCGCATACTGTTGCCAAGTACCGCCAGGACTTAGCGGCGCGGTTTGCTGCCATCGAAGAGGTGAACCAGCGCTGGGGCAGCGCCTTCGCCGGCTTCGACGCCGTCGAGCCGCCGCGCGAGATCACCGCTTCCGCAGACGGTTTCTGGCGCGACTGGCGCGAGTTCATTGCCCGCAATTTAAGCGATTTCCTGTTGGGCGGTGCACAGATCGTCAAGGCGCACCTGCCCGACGCACCCACCAGCTTCAACTATACCTACCCATTTGCCCCGGAACATGGTGGCCAGGATTGGTGGATTGCGTCCCAGCTTGATTACGCCTCTCACAGCAGCTACCCTGGCGCTCCTCACGAGACGGCCGCAGAGGTGGGGGTGCGCATCGATCTGCTCAAGGCGTTGGCGCCCGGCAAGGAGGTGTGGGTAGCCGAGTTCCAGGGCGGCCCCTTCGCCAATTACATACTCTGGCGCGGCATCCAGCTTGAGACCGAAGTCAATAAGGTCTTCAGCCATGGCTGCCGCGCACTTTTCTTTTACCGCTGGGAGCCGCTGCTGTGCGGGCCGGAGCCGTGGATCAACGGCATGGTCGAACCCGACACCTATGATACGGAGCGCCGCGCCGCCGCCCAACGTGTCATTGGCGAACTGCGCCAACACGAGCATTTGATTGCTGCGGGGACGACGGTAGCGCCGCGGGTCGGCATTTACCTGCCGCGCCATGTGGTCTGGACGGCAAATGCGCAGGACGCGGATATCGAAAAGACAGTACACGGCCTCTATGCCCTCTTCCTCGACCTGGGCTACAGCGTTGCCTTTGTGACGGAACCCTTGGCGGGACCCTTCTCAAGTGACAGCGGCCTGGCGCTGCTCATCCTGCCCTTCCCGGCGGGCTATGCCGAGGATGAGTGGCAGGCGATCATGGCGTATGCCGAGCGGGGCGGAAGCGTGATAGTCGATCTGCCGATGAGCACCACGGAAGAGGCCAATGCGGCCGCTGCGCACTTGGGGCTGCAGTGCACGAACCTGATCCGGCCCATCTATTATCTCGTTTCCGGCTGGTCACTGGTCGATACACAGGGACGGTTCGCCGGGTATGCCTTCCATGAGCGGGTAGACGTGCAGGAGCACGGCGGTGAAGTCGTTGCCACCTTCCGCGACAGTGGGATGGCCGGTCTGGTGGCCACAGGGCCAGGGGGACGCGTGCTGGTTTCGGCGTTCCCGCTAGGGCGCTCTTACTTCTCGTCCTTGCACCAGGGGCTGCGCGAGACAATCCGCAAATGGCTGCCCTCCAGCCTGGCCCCCGACATACATATCACGGGCGTGCCGGCTGAATACCGCTCGCTGGTGGAGGTGCGTGTGCTGGAAAGCCCAAAGGGCAACCTTTTATTCGTGATGAACCGGTCGGGCTACGACTGGCAGATCGAAGTGCGCCCGCGCGGATACCAGGCGGTGGCCATCAAACTGCCGGCTTATGGCGCTGTGCGCCAGGCGCTGATCCCGTTAACAGATAGACCACTGCTACGCGAGGAGGTAGTGAGATGACGAGCAGGATTGAGCTGGAGGCCACTTCCGGCAGCTCACATGCGGACCCCTTCAACCAGATCGACGTGACCGTTGCCTTTACGGCTCCGGACGGCAGCGTGCTGAACGTCCCTGCCTTTTGGGCAGGCGGGCAGCAGTGGCGTGTTCGCTATGCGTCCTCTTTGCCGGGTGTGCACCACTACCGCTGGACTTGCAGCGACACGGTGGATAGCGGCCTGCACGGCAGAGAGGGCAGCGTGGAACTGCCGCCTTCAGAGGCTGCGCCTGCGCTGGAGCAGCATGGGTGGCTGCGCGTTGGCCGGAACAAGCGCCACCTAGAGTTTAGCGATGGCACGCCCTTCTTCTGGCTGGGCGACACCTGGTGGCTGGCTCTGGTGCAGCGCAAAGGGTGGGGGCTGCCGGAGTTCCAGTCGCTGGCGGCGGATCGGGTGGCCAAGGGTTTCACGGTGATCCAGATCGTGGCTGGGCTGTATCCCGATCTGCCCCCCTACGATCCGCGCGGCTTTAATGAGGGCGGGTATCCGTGGGAGCCGGAGTATGCGCGCATCAACCCCGCATACTTCGACGCCGCCGACCGCCGCATCGCAGCGTTGGTGAGCGCGGGCCTGACGCCGTGCATCGTGGCTGCCTGGGGTTACCATCTGCCGTGGCTGGGCGTCGAGCGCATGAAACAACACTGGCGCTATCTGATTGCACGCTGGGGCAGCTATCCGGTCGTCTGGTGTCTGGCGGGTGAGGCGACGATGCCCTACTACCTATCCACACAGCGGGACGACGATGCGCTTTTCCAGAAGCAGGGATGGACCGAGATCGGCCGCTATGTGCGCGCTGTCGATCCCTATCACAACCTGGTGACTATCCATCCTACTCGCATGGGACGGGATCAGGTCGAAGATGATGCGGTAATCGACTTTGACATGCTCCAGACCGGTCACGGGGATTGGCTGACCGCGCCATCGACCGTCACGGGGGTTACTGCCGAGTACCAGCGGATGCCGGAGATGCCGGTGCTCATCGGGGAAGTCTGTTACGAAGGCCACATGCAAGCCTCCTGGCAAGGGGTGCAGCGTTTCATGTTCTGGAGCGCCGTCCTCAGCGGCGCAGCCGGCCACACATACGGCGCGGGCGGCATCTGGCAGATGAACACGCGGCTTCAGCCTCACGGCCCTTCACCACATGGTGGCACATACGAAAATACGCCGTGGGATGAGGCGGCCCAGTTGCCGGGCGCGCGCCAGTTGGGGCTGGCTAAAGCCCTGCTGATGCGCTACCCGTGGTGGCGTTTCCAACCTTATCCTGACTGGGCCGAGCCACGCTGGAGTGCCGAGAATTATTTTCTGCCGTATGCAGCCGGCGTTCCTGGCGAGGTGCGGTTTGTCTATATTCCCGCGCGCATTTACCAGTGGAGTGGGCCGCTGCTGAAGGAACTCGAGCAGAACATCGCTTACCGCGCCTTCTATTTTGACCCCATTACGGGCAACGAATATGATCTGGGAGCGGTGGCTGTTTCTGCGGATGGCGGCTGGCAGGCGCCGAACGTGCCGCTGGCCCAGGATTGGGTGCTCGTCCTGGAACGCCAGCCCGCTTGACCGGCAGCCACCAAATGGCCGGTATCCGATGTCCTATCTGATGTCCAAGCGAGGAGAAAAGCATGGAAAGTCTGGCTGTTGTCTTCACGGGTCAAGAAAAGCTGGAATTACGGCGGGAGCCGGTGGGGCAGCCCGGCCCTGGTCAAGTTCTGGTTCGCACCCGTAAAACGCTCATCAGTTCGGGCACCGAATGTATCTGTTACCAGCGCAATTTTGCGCCCGGCACGCACTGGGACCAGTGGGTGCAGTATCCCTTCTATCCGGGCTACAGCTCCGCCGGTGAGGTGGTGGCAGTCGGATCTGGGGTAGAAGGGATCGCACCGGGCCAGAGGGTTGCCACGCGCAGCCGCCACGCGCAGCGGGTGCTTGTCGATGCCCAGCACTGCCTCCCTATACCCGATACCGTGACCGACGAGGAGGCCACCTGGTTTGGGCTGGCGGGTATTGTTCAGAACGGTCTGCGCCGGGCCAATCATGTCTTGGGGATGATGTCGTCGTCATCGGTCTGGGGCAGCTTGGCCAGTTGGTCGTGCAGTATGCCCGACTGAGCGGCGCCCGGCGGATTATTGCGGTTGATCCGGCGGAAGCGCGGCTGGCGCTGGCGCGCACGAACGGCGCTGACTTTGCCTTGGCCTGCAGTGCCGGCGATGCCCTGGAGGCTGTACAGGAACTCACCGCGGGACGCCTGGCCGATGTGGTCTACGATGTGACCGGTCACCCGGCTGTGTTTCCCGCAGCCCTCACCCTGGCCCGCCGCTTTGGCACGGTGCTGCTGTTGGGAGATACCGGCACGCCCAGCCTGCAGCACTTGACCGGTGATGTGGTAACCCGCGGGTTGCGCATCGTAGGCGCCCATGACACCAACCCACCCGATACATCATCCGACTATGCCTACTGGTCCCATGCGCAAATGGCGGCGCTCTTTTTTACCTATCTGTCTCGCCGGCAGATGGATGTAGCCTCGTTGATCAGCTGCCGTCTTGACGCCCGCGCGGCAGCCGAGGCGTATTCGCTCCTCATCACGCAGCGCGGTACGGCCATGGGTGTTATTCTGGACTGGACGCAGGTGGAGTAGCCGCAGTAAGGAAAGGCAGCATTGTGCACAGCAGAGAACAGAAAGAGTTGGCGGTTGGCGTCGACATTGGTGGAACGAATCTGCGCGTGGCCGTGGTTGACCGGGCAGGGCAAATCCGCAAACTGCTGCGCACTGCATCGCCTATTCTCGACCCCAGCAGTGGCCAACAAACCCTGATCCAGTCGATCCGGTCTGTGACGGCGCAAGCTGATTCCAGACTGGAAGAACTGCAAGGTGTTGGGATCGGCATACCGGGCTGGATGGATCGCGTCAGCGGCGCAATGACCTTTGCCCCCAAAATGGCGCACTGGCAGGGGGTCTTTGCGCTGGATGCCATCCGCAGCGAACTGGGGCTGCCCATCTTTGTAGATTCAGACCCCAATGTCGCGACGTTGGGCGAGCTTTGGATGGGAGCGGGCCGCGGCAGCCGTAATCTGATCATGATCACGCTGGGCACAGGGCTGGGCTGCGGCATCGTGATTGACGGCAAGTTGTATGTGGGCCGGCATGGCATGTCCGGCGAGTTCGGCCACATCGTTGTTGAGACTGGCGACAATTTTCCCTGCGATTGCGGGATTGCCGGCTGCCTGGAAACGCAGACGGCTGGGCCGGCCATTGCTCGCCAGGGCCGGCAAGCTGTAGAGAGTGGCCGGGACACACTTATTCGTGATCTGGCGGGCGGTCAAGCACAGAATGTAACCACTGCCATGGTTTTTACGGCAGCCGCGCAGGGCGATCCGGCTGCCGATGGCATTGTAAGGCGAGCCGGCGAACTGCTGGGTTTTGGCTTCGCCACGGTAGTCTCCCTGTTTGAGCCGGAAAAGATCGTTGTTGGCGGAGGTATGGCCGATGTAGGAGAGCTTATTCTTGCGCCGATCCGGCGCGCCATGCGCGAACGCTGTTATCTCATCTCCAGGGGCTACGTAACCGTAGACATTGTCCGCGCCGAGTTGGGCGACAATGCCGGCGTCATCGGCGCCGCAGGATTGGTTCTGAGAACAGAATAACCTTGTGGCGCCGGCCCGCGACTCAACGCCAACGCTGCGCCACCTGCGCCTGCAGAAACGCCACCCCCTGGCGGACAAAGGCATCGGCGTCGGGGCAGACGTTGTGGAACATGCCGCGGCTGTAGGCGAAGTCGCCCTCCGCGATGCGGGAGTTGTAGGCTTCCAGGATCAGCGGGCCGTCGAAGCCAATTTCGTGTAGCGAAGCGAAGAGGTCGTCCCAGGGGACGAGGCCGCCGCCGGGGACGCCGCGGTCGTTCTCGCAGGCGTGGACGCACCACAGGCGCGGGGCCAGCGTGCGTATGGCGTCGCCATAGCTGCGCTCTTCGCTGATCAGATGATATGTGTCGAACAGGGCGTAGAGATTGGGGTGGCCGGCCTGCTCGATCAACCGCATGATTTGCGCGGCGTTGTTGGCGATGTGCGTGCGGAAGTGGCTCATCGGCTCCAGCACAATGCGCACATGGCGCGCGGCGGCATATTCCGCCAGCGCATGTAGCCCCTCGGCGATGACGGCGTACTCTTCCATTGGCGGGCGGCAGCGCTTGACTACACCGGGGTGGCCGTAGAGCGCGCCGGCATAAGCTGCGGCTCCTAACTCGGCGCACAGCGCCACCTGGCGCTTGTGCCAGGCCAGCCCCACCGCGCGCGCCGCGGGATCGTCGGACGAAAGGTCGCATTCCAGCGGCCAGACGCCGCCGGGGCCGGCAGTCAGGGTCAACCCCAACGCGCGGGCGTGGTCGCGTGTGCGGCTGGGCGTAAAGTGGACATCGTCGCCGACGGAGAGTTCGACCAGATCAAGCCCCCCCTCTTTGGCTGCGTCCAGCACCCAAAGCTGATCGTCCGCCCAGCGCTGGGTGAAAATGTAGATGTGTGCACCGTACTGCATGGCCGCCTCAATCTGGGTGGGATGGTTTGCAGCCCCAGTATACTACACCTATACTGAGGCTATCTTTTTGCCCTGTGCGAACACAGCGGCCACCCGTATGGAGAGCCTTATGCAGCATTTCTTTAGCCAGATCCAGCAGATCGAGTTTGCTTCTCCCCTGCCTTCGACGCTGTTGGAAGTTGAGCAGCGCTTTGACGCGCCGCAGGTGGATGATGTGGCGGCGGCCACGCGCACGGCGTTGGAATCCGGCGGACTGCTTGCGCGCATGAAGCCGGGGGCGACTGTGGCGGTGGGCGTGGGCAGCCGCGGCGTCGCCAATGTGCCGGTCATCGTGCGCGCCGTGGTGCAGCGGCTGCGGGAGGCCGGGCTGGAGCCGTTTGTCTTCCCGGCCATGGGCAGCCACGGCGGCGCCACGGCGGAAGGGCAGATCGACGTGCTGGCGCAGTTAGGCGTGACGCCGGCCAGTGTGGGCGCACCCGTGCGCGCGACCATGGAAGTGCGCGAGATTGGCCGTCTTCAGGGTGAAAGCCTCCAGGATGAGACTCTGCCCGAAGGAATGCCGCTCTATCAGGGGCTGGACTCGGCTGCCGCCGACTACACCCTGCTCGTCTGCCGCATCAAGCCACACACCGATTTTCGCGGTGAGGTGGAGAGCGGCCCAGCTAAGATGTCGGTGATCGGTCTGGGCAAGCAGCGCGGCGCGCTGGCCATGCACGCCTTGGGCGGGGCCGCTTTCCAGCGCTATCTGATGCCGGCGGCGCGCGTCTATGCGCTGGCGACCAACTTGATCGGGGCGGTGGCCGTGGTGGAAAACGCCTATGATGAGACAGCGGAGGTCGTCTGTCTGGATGCCGCCGCCATCGGCGCGCAGCCGGAGGTGGAACTGCTGTGCAAGGCCAAAAGCTTGATGGCCAGCTTGCCTTTCCCCCAAATCGACGTGCTGGCCGTGCGCGAGATGGGCAAGAATGTCAGCGGCACGGGTATGGACACCAATATCATTGGGCGGCTGTTGATCCCGCGCCAGCCTGAGAGCTTTGGCGCCGTCGATGTGGCCGTGATTGTAGCGCTTGACCTCAGCGAGGCGACGCACGGCAACGCCACCGGCATGGGGCTGGCCAACATTACGACCGCCCGGCTTGCGCGTAAGATCGACTGGGTCTCCACCTACACCAATGGCCTTACCTCCGGCATCTTCAGCATGTATCGCGGCAGCCTGCCGATGGTGATGGCCGACGACCGCCGCGCCTTGATGGCCGCCTCGCACTGCTGCGCCGTTCCCCAGCCTGCCACGCGCATGGTGCTGATTGAAAATACGCTGCATGTCGAGCGCATGTGGATCAGCCCCGCACTGCGCGCCGCCGCCGAGCAGCACCCGCGCCTGACCATTGTCGGCGAGTGCGCATTGGCCTTTGCACCCGATGGTCGCCTGCTCAGCCCCTGGAAAATGCTTGCCGACTAGAATTTATACGCCATATTGCTGATGCATTTGTTACGCACTATACTTATAGTATGGTAAGTAAAATGCCTTTCTTGCTCAGTAAAGAGAAGGAATCCAATATGGTAGGGTCGTTTAGCTCGATTGTCTTGATCTATTTCGTGGCGGCAGCGGTGGCTGCCGGCGCCACCGGTTACATTTGGCTGCGCCGTGATGCGCTGGGGGCGAATTATCTGCTCGCTTTGATGGCGGCGGTAAGCTGGTGGTCCTTTTGGGATGGCATGCGGGTCATGGCCGGCGATCTGCCGCTGCGCATACTGTTTGCCCAGGTGGGCCATATCGCTGTTCAGTTTGTTCCCCTGCTCCTGCTGCTCTTTGTGTCCCGCACGACGCGGCAGGACAAATGGTTTTCCCACAAGCGTATTTTGTCTTTGGCATCCTTCTCGCTGCTGACGCTTGTTATGGTCTTTACAAACAGTTGGCATCACTGGTTCTACAGCAACGTCTATTCTCTGCCCATGCCGGCCGGCGCGATCACGATCTATGAGCATGGCTGGTGGTTCTGGCTTTCCACCGCCTATCTCTATGGGCTGCTGATTGCCGCAGTTGTGCTGCTGGTGCGGGCGATACGCCGCTGTCCGGCGCTCTACCGGCGCCAGAGTATCATTATTCTGATAGGCATCTCCATCCCTTGGCTAGGCAACTTTCTCTACCTGAGTGGTGTGGGGCCGCTGGTCGACTTTAACTGCACTTCGATCTCCTTCACCTTCACCGGGCTGCTGGTGATGTGGGCCGTCTATCGCAAGCAGCTGCTCGACCTGCTGCCGGTGGCGCGCAACGCGCTGTTTGAGAGCATCAGCGATGGGCTGCTGGTTTTGGATGCGCAGCGGCGAATTGTTGACATAAATCCGGCCGCGGAACGGCTATTGGTAGGAACCGGCGCCCACATCGGCGCCTTGACAGATCAGCTTGTCGTAGTGAACGAGTCACTGCAAGGGGCGCTGGTGGCAGCCGTGGTGGGGCAGGCAGTGCAGGCGCAGTTAGGCGATGGCCGCTTTGTGCATGTGCAAATTACGCCGCTGGGAGTGCAGGGAGCGTATGTTGGGGGTTATTTGGTGGCGCTGCACGATATCAGCGAGTTGAAGCAGTATGAGCAGAAGCTGTCGGTGAGCGAACAGCGGGCGCGCCAGGCGCAGGAGAGCGCCGAAGCCGCGACGCAGGCAAAGACCAGCTTTCTCGCCAGCATGAGCCACGAGATCCGTACGCCTATGAACGCGATTGTGGGCATGAGCGGGCTGCTGCTGGACACTGAACTCAGCGCGCTGCAGTTGGAATATGTGGAGACGATCCGCAGCAGCAGTGACTCGCTGCTCACCATCATCAACGATACATTGGACTTCTCGAAGATCGAGGCCGGCAAGCTGGAACTGGAGATGCAGCCCTTTGAGCTGGAGGTCTGTCTCGGTTCGGCGCTGGACCTGGTGGCGCTGCCGGCCGCGCACAAGGGGCTGGAACTGATCTATGCACATGGGGAAGGAACACCACTCACCATCTGTGGCGATATCACCCGCCTGCGCCAGGTGGTGGTCAACCTGATAAGTAACGCCATCAAGTTTACGGAGCAGGGTGAAGTCACACTCACTACGTCCGTCTCTGAGCTGCCCGTCTCTGCGTTGCCTGTCTCTGCGTTGCCCGCCTCCGGCCTGCCGGATGGCGCTGTTCGTGAGGGCTGTTGGGTGCATTTGCAGATCGATGTGCGCGACACGGGGATCGGCATCTCCGCTGAGGGTATGCAGCGCCTGTTCCGTTCCTTCAGCCAGGCGGAAATGTCGACGACGCGCCACTATGGCGGCACCGGGCTGGGACTGGCCATCAGCCGGCGGCTGATCGAGATGATGGGCGGGACGATTACCGTGGAGAGCGCCGGCATCCCTGGCCGCGGCAGCTTATTCCGCATCCAACTGCCGGTGCAGGTCATTGCCCAGCCCACGCCCAAGCCGGAAATGCTGGACCTGACTCTGCTGCAGGGCAAATATGTCCTGATCGTGGATGACAACGCCACTAATCGCAAGATTCTGGAGCATCAGCTTACACGCTGGGGGATGCAGGTGAGCGCGGCCACCTGCGCCGCCGAAGCGCTGGCCCTGCTGCTGGCCGGGCGCCACTATGATCTGGCCATTCTCGACGGCAAGATGCCGGACATGGATGGCTTTGCGCTGGCCGGCGCTATCCGTGAACAGTTCAGTGTCAGCCGCCTGCCGTTGGTGCTGCTGACGTCGCTCGACCAGCCGGCTAGCGCTGCGGGCAGAGCCGACGGCAGCCGGCAGTATATCCACCTGGGCAAGCCGGTGAAGCCGACGCAGTTGCAGGAGACACTGCAGCGATGCTTGACGGAGCGACCGCCGGCGCAGCCGCACAGTTCACAACAGGGCAGTTCGCAGGGCAGCCGGCAGAGCCGCTGGGATGTGACGCTGGGCGAGCGACAGCCGCTCGCAATTCTGATGGCAGAGGACAACCGGGTCAACCAGAAGGTGATGCATGGCATGCTGGCGCGCTATGGCTATCGCGCCGATGTCGCCGCTACAGGGCTGGAGGTGCTGGCGGCGGTCGCGGAACACGACTATGATGTTGTGTTGATGGATGTACAGATGCCGGAAATGGATGGCGAGGAAGCGACGGCGCACATCCGGCAGGAGCTGGCGGAGGAAAGGCAGCCCTATATCATCGCCATGACGGCCAACGCTTTTGAAGACCAGCGTCAGCAGTATCTGGCCGCCGGGATGGACGACTACATCAGCAAGCCTGTGGACCCGACTCGGCTGGTGGAGGCGTTGGAGCGGGCCTGGCAGTGGTGCGAAGCGGCTGCCGCCTATGCAGGTTCGTCCTGATTGCTTTTGGCCGGGCGCAGCAGGCGGGCCGAGTTCGCCAAGATACCCAGGTCGGGCAGCGATTGCGCGGCGGCGGCCCAGATCGGCGGCAGCAGCCCCAGCGCGGCCAGCGTCAGCCCCAGTACATTATAGATGGCGGTAAAAAGAAGGTTGGCGCGCACGACGCCCATTGTGCGCTGGGCGATGGCGAACAGTTCGGGCACCAAACTCCAGTCGTCGCGCATCAGCGCCACGTGCGCCGCTTCCAGCGCAATGTCAGCCCCCGCCGCGCCCATGGCAATGCCTACATCGGCTTGAGCCAGGGCCGGCGCGTCGTTGACGCCGTCGCCCACCATCACGACCACACGGCCCAGCGCCTGCTGTTCGCGCACGATGCGAATCTTGTCCTCCGGCAGCAGGTTGGCGCGATAGGCGATGCCGCCCAGCGCCGCTGCCAGCGCCGCGGCCGTCGCTTCGTTGTCGCCGGTCAACATTTCAATCTGCTTGACGCCCAGCCGGCGCAGCGCCGCCAGCGCGGCGGGCGCTTCCGGGCGCAGCGTGTCCGCCGCCGCCAACCATCCGCAGAGGTGGCCGTCACAAGCAACATAGAGGGTGCTGGCCCCCACCATCACGACCTCACCGGCTCCATCGGCCCTTTCCGCGCCGAACTCGGCGGGCACAGCCGCATAGTCTGCTATAAAACGGCGGCTGCCGACCGCCACTTTGCGACCGGCGACGGTGGCCGTGACGCCCAGACCGGCGGCTGATGTGAAATCTTGCGCGGCGGCGACTGCCAGCCCGCGCTCCTCCGCGGCTGTGCGCACGGCGTGCGCCAGCAGGTGTTCGGAGTCGCGTTCGGCGGCGGCAGCCAGCGCCAGCACTTCTTCTTCGCTGCAGCCGTCAAAGGGGATGACGGCGCTGATATGCGGGCGGCCCAGCGTCAGCGTGCCGGTCTTGTCGATCAGCAGCGTATCGGCGCGGGCGAGCGTCTCCAAATACTTGCCGCCTTTGATCAGCAGCCCGCGCCGCGCTGCCGCACCCACCGAGGCCAGCATGGCAATCGGCGTCGCCAGCGCAATCGAGCATGAGCAGGCCACCAGCAGCACGGCGGCCGTGGCCAACGGGTCGCGGCGGATGATCAAGGTGAGCGCAGCCAGCCCTGCCACCACCGGCAGATAATAAGTAGTAAACTTGTCGGCGAAGCGCTGCACATCGGCGCGCTGCGCTTCCGCCTCTTCCACCAGCTTGACCACTTTGCCGAAGGTGGTGTCCGGGCCGCTGCGCGCGGTGCGCACGCGCAGGCTGCCCTCGCTGATCAAGGTGGCGGCATAGACTTGTGACCCCGGCTCCACCAGCACCGGCAGCGACTCGCCGGTGATGGTGGCCTGATCGACCACGGCGCGGCCCGCCACGACTTCGCCGTCCACCGCAATGCGCTCACCGGGGCGCACGACAACTAAGTCGCCACTGTGCACCTCGCCAATCGGCAGCTCCTGCTCCACACCGTCGCGCTCTACGCGCGCTGTCTGCGGCGTGAGCGCCGTAAGCTCCTTGACCGCACGGCGCGCGCCTTCGGCGGTGAATGTTTCCACATACTCGCCCACCCGCATAAAAAAGACCACCACGGCGGCAGTCGTCCACTGCCCGACTGCCAGCGCCGCCAGCACCCCCAGGCTCATGAGCGTGTGCGATGTCACCTGGCGTTTCATTGCGGCCCGCACCACGTTGGCAAAAACGGGCCAGCCGCTGGCGACGACCAGGAGCAGGCCGAGCCAGAAGGGTATGACGCCGGTAATCTGTTCAAAAAGCCCAAACCACTCGCCAACCACCACCACAAAGAGGACGGCGCCAAAGACCAGCCCGATGAGCGAGAGCACGCGGCGCGTGTAGCCCTGCTGTGCGGCCGTCTGCGGCGCGCCTGCGGCAGCCGCCACCTGGTAGCCGGCCCCTTCCACCGCCTGGCGGATCAGCAGTGCGTCCACCAGCGTAGGGTCCAGCCGGATGATCGCCTTTTCCGCCGCCAGCAGCACGTTGACCTGCGTTACGCCCGGCAGCTTCTCGATGGCATGCTGAACATGCAGCGTGCACTCGCTGCAGTTCATCCCGCTGATAGGCACTTCAACTGTCTGTAAATTCGGCATGGGAGCAGTTTCTTTCTGATAATGTGGCCATGAGTTTAGCGGACAATTGGTTGTGCGGCAAGCATGCAAACCCTCGTGCCGCGCATCGACCGCCGGTGAATCAATTCACCGGCTACCCAATGCGAAACCCACCGAGGTGGGTTGTGGTGGCGGACGTCACGTTGCGCGCCAACCGGTTTTCAACCGGTTTCACATGGGATAGCCGCCGATTTGAATCGGTGGCGGGCCGGTCGAACGGGCTCGCACGTGGATGTGTGAACTGGACGGGGACGGGTGCGAACTGCTATGCTGCGCCTGTTTGCATCTCTATGGCTCGCCAACGCTGCTGGAAAGGAAATTTTGTGGATGAAGTCTTGAGGTGGATCGTGCTGCAGCCGGTGGCGGTGGTGCACAATAGCCGCGTGACGGCCGAGGATGACAACTGGGGCGAGGTGATCTCAACGATTGAGCTGGCGGCGGAACTGCCGGCGGAATCGCTGGATGGTCTGGAAACTTTCTCGCATGTGGAGATTCTCTTCTACTTTCACCAGGTGGCTGCCGCCCAGGTGGTCAAGACTGCCCGCCACCCGCGCAATAATCCCGCCTGGCCGCAGGTGGGCATCTTTGCCCAGCGCGCCCGCAGCCGCCCCAACCGGCTGGGCGCCAGCGTGGTGCGCCTGCTGCGCCGCGAGGGACGGACACTGGTTGTGGCCGGGCTGGACGCCATCGACGGCACGCCCGTGCTTGACATCAAGCCGGTCATGCGCGAGTTCACGGCGCAGGGAGAAATTCAGCAGCCCGCTTGGTCTGCCGAACTGATGGCGGCTTACTGGTAAGGCTTATCAATAGACGCATGTTTGTGCAGCGCCGGCAGGCTTGTGAGCACAGCGACGCCTGCCGGCTTGCGCGCCTATACGGGGCGTGCTAGCATGGTGCGATTTGAATCGAAAGCAGGCGGACAAACGTCGTGTTCAACTTTGAAGTGCACAAGCAGGATGGCCCGGCGCGGCTGAGCACCTTTCACACGCCGCATGGCCCCATCGAGATGCCGGCCTTTGCCCCTGTGGGCACACTGGCCAATGTCAAGACGCTGGAGCCACGCGATCTGGCGGCGGCGGGCGCGCAGTTGGTGCTCTCCAACACCTACCATCTCTATCTGCGCCCCGGCCATGAGTTGGTGGCGCGCTGCGGCGGGTTGCACAAGTTTATGGCATGGGATGGCCCTATGCTGACCGATTCGGGCGGCTATCAAGTCTTCAGCCTGGCGCAGCAGCGCAAGCTGGACGACGACGGCGTCACCTTTCGCAGCCACATTGACGGCAGCCTGCACCGCTTTACACCGGAAAAGGTGATGGAGATCGAGCAGGCTCTGGGGCCGGATATTGCTATGGTGCTGGACGAGTGCCCGCCCCCTCTGGATCGCCGCTACAACGAAGAGGCACTGGCGCGCACCCACCGCTGGGCGGAACGCTGCCGCGCAGCCCACAAGCGCCCTGACCAGGTGCTGTTCGGCATCGTCCAGGGCGGCATCTTCGCCGATCTGCGGCTGCAGAGCGCAGCGTTTCTGACGCAGCTTGCCTTCCCCGGCTACGCCATCGGCGGTCTGGCGGTGGGCGAAACCAAAGAGCAGATGTACGCCACTCTCGACTATACCTGTCCGGCCTTGCCCAGCGACCGCCCCCGCTACCTGATGGGGGTCGGTGCGCCGGAGGACATTGTCGAGGCGGTGGCGCGCGGCGTGGACTTTTTTGACTGCGTGCTGCCCACCCGCATCGCCCGCAACGGGCAACTGCTGACGCCGGACGGGCGCATCAATATGCGCAACGCCCAGTACAGGGAGGATTTGCGCCCTGTGCAGGAAGATTGTGACTGCTACACCTGCCGCACCTTCAGCCGCGCCTACCTGCGCCATCTATACAAGGCGGGCGAGATCAGCGCGCTGCGGCTGGGGACGATCCACAACGTCACCTTTATGCTGGCGCTGATGCGCCAGGTGCGTGCGGCCATCGCCGCCGGCGCCTTTACCGAGTTCCGTGCAAATTTTTTGGCCCGCTATCAAATCACCAATCAAGCCACGCGCCACGCCCAGCGTGAACTGCGCGCGGCGGCCCGCAGCTTGTAAACCAAGAGGAGCGTCTTCGGTGCTGGAAATCATTCGCGCCATTGTTCTGGGAATTGTGCAAGGGCTGACGGAGTTTATCCCCGTCAGCAGCAGCGCCCATCTGGCTTTAGTGCCGTGGCTTTTCGGCTGGCAGCCGGGGGGGCTGCTGTTTGATTTGATGCTGCACTGGGGCACGTTGCTGGCCGTGTTTATCGTCTTCTGGCGTGACTTTGTGGCGTTGATCATCGCCTGGTTCGGCAGCATCGCCCGCCGTTCACTGGCTGACCCCAATGCGCGCCTGGCCTGGTTTATTATCCTGGGCAGCATTCCAGCGGTCGTGCTGGGCTTTTTGTTCAAGGATTTTGTCGAAGGGCTGTTTCTCAACCCGCGCGCCGTCGGCTTCTTTCTGCTGGTGACGGCGGGGATTCTGGCGCTGAGCGAGCAGTTGGCGCGCCGGCTGCAGAACATGAAACAGCTGGATCGCATGAACTGGCTGGATGCCCTCTGGATCGGGCTGGCACAGTCTTTGGCGCTGGCGCCGGGCATCAGCCGCAGCGGCAGCACGATCGCCACAGGACTGGCGCGCGGGATCCGGCGCGACCAGGCGGCGCGCTTCAGCTTTTTGCTGGGGACGCCGGCCATTCTTGGCGCCGGTGTGCTGCAGATCGTCGATGTGCTGGGAACGGATGCCACCCAGATCAGCGGCCACCTGCTGCCGCTGGCGGCCGGCTTTGTGGCGGCGGCGATTGCCGGCATCCTGGCCATCCGTTTTCTGCTGCGTTATCTGCGCAACCACACGCTCTATGTCTTTAGCGGCTACTGTCTGATCGTGGGGCTGGCCGCCATCACGCTCTCGTTTGTGCTGTAGGGGCGCCGCGTCTGCCATGTCTGCCCACCTGTTGTGGATGCGTCTCGCCTGCTGTTGTGTGGCGCTGGTCTTGCTGCTGGGCGGCTGCGAAAGCGCCGGTGTGGCAACACCCGCGCCGACGACGATCACGCTGGCCGGTTCGACGGCCATGCGCCGTGTGCTGCTCGACCTGACCGCCGAGTTTAGCCGCCAGCATCCCGACGTGCTCTTTGTCGTGCGCGGCGGCGGCAGCACAGTGGGCGAAGAACTGGTGCGGGGGCGCGAGGTAAACCTGGCCGCCAGCACTCTGCTGCCGCCTCAGATACCGGCGTCCCAAACACCGGCAGCCCAGCCGCCGGTTGGGCGAGCAGATACGCTGGTGCGGGTGCCCATCGGGCTGGAAGGGTTGGCCCTCATCGTCCATCCCAGCAACAGCATCGATGAACTCTCGCTGGTGCAGCTTCGCGATCTGTTCAGTGGGCGGCTGCTGGACTGGCTGGCGCTGGGCAGTGACGCCGGCGAAATCCAACTGGTGAGCCGTGAGGACGGCAGCGGCTCGCGCATCCTGTTTGAAGAGCGCGTGATGGGCAACGAAGCGGTGGCGTTGACTGCCGTCGTCATGCCTACCAGCGAGGACGTAGTCGAGTACGTCTCCAAAAACCCGTCCGCAATCGGCTATGTGTCGAGCGCTGAAGTGGTGGAGTGGATGGCGGAGGAAGAGGGCGCTCCCACCGCGCCGGCGGTCTCGGCTGAGGCGCGGCCTGCGGTCAAGGTGCTGCGCGTCGAAGGCAAACTGCCCACGGACGCCACGTTGCGCAGCCAGGAGTATCCCTTCACCCAACCGATGTATCTGATCTCCAACGGCCCCAGCGCCGGGCGGGTGCGCCAGTTTATCGACTTTGTGCTCAGCCCCGCCGGCCAGGCCATCGTCAACCGCTACGGCGTCCCCATTCGTTAGCAGCAGTTCCCGTTAATTTCCATAAATTTCCTCCAATCGATGTATCTCACTTAGGTCATTTGCCTGAGCCGGAGAAGATGGCGCGCGTGCTAAGCTTGCTGTAGGGTTGTTGCAGACTTTGTACAGATTCAACGCCGCAGCAATCTTCTACGATTAAATCCCTTTTACCGGAAAAGGCAGGAGTTATGATCTCTCGCATATTGCAGATGACCGTCGCCGGTTCTGTCATTGTGGCCGGCCTGCTTGCCGCTACGGTCAGCGCCCAGACTGTCACACAGCCCTCTCCCGCGCCCGTCTACCCGACCATCAGTCAGACTGCTGTGGTGATGGGTGGGCCATTGCGGGTATCGGGGGAGAATGCGCGATATTTTGCGGATGGGAGTGGGAAGGTGGTGTATCTGACGGGTTCGCACACGTGGTCGAATCTGCAGGAC
>JBBRBX010000063.1:0-34383 GCA_038205395.1 Caldilineales bacterium | reverse complement strand
GGCAGGGGCCACACCAGGGCGCCCAAAAGTCTACGAGCACGGGGCCAGGGCCGCTCACCACCTGCTGGAAGTCGGTATCAGTCAAGACCAGCGGGCCGCTGCCTGCTTGTGCCCCCGTTTTCGCGGCGCCGTCAGCGCGAGCTGCCGGTGGGCGCGGTTTGCCTTCCACAGCGTAGGCCAGCCAGTCGCCGGCACGAGATAATTCATCGCCGGTAATAATGGCTTCGCGTTGGCCATTGCGCATCAACAGCATTGCAGGCAGCGAAGACGGCGCATATTTGGTCGCAAGATTGCGTTCTGCCTCCACGTCTACCTTGGCAATAATGGCCTTGCCTGCATAATGCTGGGCCAAATTGTCCAGCACGCTTTCAGTGGCAGGCGTCAGCGGGGTCTGCCTGCCCCAAAAGACCAGCAGCACGGGTGCTCCAGCAGCGAGCACGCGGTCAATACTCTGTTCATTGGTGTGGATGACGGTTGAGATTGGCATAGTTGACTTCCCCCCCAATAGACTTTCAGCACACGGTAAGCTGCGTTTGTGCGGCAGGCGCCGCCGCCGCGGCTGACAAGCGAACCAGCACGGAGTTGAGAGTATCAAATCTGCGCTGGTTCGCCTAATTCCTGGGATTGATGCCTTTGCTATCGGCTGGGGATAGGGCGCTGCTGCGGTTTAGCGGACGATACGCAGGTTGATCAGCGGATTTTGCAGCACGCCAAAGAGACTCAGCCAGATGGGCAGCATCATTTCCGGCCCACGTGCTGAGCGGATGTCGCCAAGATCGATGATGTCGCGCCAGCCGAATTGGCGCAGCAACGCAGTGACCTGCGCTTTCGCTTCGTCATCGTCGCCGCTGATAAAGACCGTATGTTCGCCGCCGGCAAGGCTGCTGGGATTCACCATGACGTTGGCGTTCACCGTGTTGAGGGTTTTGACCACCTTGGCAGCCGGAAAAGCACGCTGGATCTGCTCGGCCAGCGAGTCAGTGTTGCAAACGGAGAGCGTGGGCGGCATGCCCTGTGAAAAGTCAAGCGGGTTGGCAATGTCGATCAGAACTTTGCCGGCCAGATTGTCCGCCCCCGCTGCGTGCAGGGCGTCCAGTGTGGCCGAACCATTGGTGGCATTGATGATCAGTTCGCCTTGGGAGGCGGCTTGGGCAAAAGTGGCCAGCTGCACCTGCGGGTGCTGGGCGTGCCAGACGGAAAAGGGTGGGTTTCCGTAGGGACCAGGTTCGTCTTTGGCCAGCGTTTTGTCTACATCACGGGTCCCCATTGTTACGCTGTGGTCCAACTCGGCCAGTTTCCCGGCCAGAGCCTGGCCCACGACGCCTGTACCAAGAATAGCGATCTTCATGCTGCACTCCTTGTGGTCTTGCTGTCTGGTTGAATCGATTGTGCGAGAACGAATTGAGTTCTGCTCTAGAAGGTGGTACGATACCGATCTGTATTGTACTTTCGTAGTATAGATACCGATCAGTATCGTGTCAACCTATAATTTGGTTGTTTGGTGTTTGGGGCATCTGGAAAGAGATATTTCAGTCATGGGGCATAAGGTGCGGGCGAGCAGAGAGAAGTTGTTAAAGGCGGCAGGCGAGTTGTTTTTCTGCGAAGGCTATCGGGCAGTTGGCGTAGATGCCGTGGTTGAGCGTTCGGGTGTGGCCAAGATGACGCTCTATCGCCATTTCGCTTCCAAGGATGATCTGCTGGTCGCCTATCTGCAGGAGGCCGACCGCCATTTCTGGAACTGGTTTGCGGCAGCAGTGGCGCCTTATGCGGAGGCGCCGCAGCGCCAACTGCTGGCTGTATTTGCGGCGTTGGCGCGACTGCTGGCTGACCCTAGCTGCTATGGCTGCCCGTTTGTCAACGCCGGGGCCGAGTTTGTGGACGGCGAGCATCCCGTGCATAAGGCTGCTCTCGAACATAAACTGGCTGTGCGCGCCCGGCTGTGTGCTATGGCGGAGGCTGCCGGCGCGCAGGCGCCGGAGGTGTTGGCGGATCAACTGCTGCTGTTGATGGATGGCGGCTATGTGCAGGCGCGGCTGTATGGCAGCCGGCCCAGCCCGGCGCAGCACATCGCTGAAGCTGCCGCTGCGCTGCTGGCGGCGCAAGGGGTGAAAACCTAAGCTAATCTTATAGGTCTAATGCCGTATCCAGCAGCGTATTATTCTGGCGCACACGTTCATAGTCGCGACGCGCCTGGCTCAGCAGATCGCCAAGATTTTCAATGCGGGTGGCGAGGTCTTCACTGTCGGTGGCTGCTTCCCACGCTTCACGCAGCAGATCCTCGAACGATTTGCTGCCTTCCATGTTGCCTAGGATCAGGTCCAATTCCCCGATCACCAGTTCAAACATGCGGATTTTGCGCGCGAGCAGGTCGATGACGTGCGCTTCGATGGTCTCGTTGCAACTGAGGTTGAAGATGGTGACGTCCTGTTCCTGTCCCAGCCGGTGCAGGCGGCCAATGCGCTGTTCGACTCGCATTGGGTTCCAGGGGAGGTCATAGTTAATCAACTGGTGGCAGAACTGCAGGTTGCGTCCCTCGGCGCCGCTTTCCGTCGAGACCAGCACGCGCACCTCTTGCATGGCCGGCTGCGCAGCCGGTAGCTTAGCGCTGCTTGCGCGCCCGCGTTTTGTTTTAGCCGGTGGAGCGTCGCTTGCTGCACTCTCGGCGATTGGCGTGCCGTCGCGAAAGGCGGCGATGGCTTCTTCCTTCTGGTGGATGTCCATACCACCATGAAAGGCGACAGCGCGAATGCCTTGTGCGGCCAGATCGCGCAGGATTGCCTCCTGCGTCTGGCGGTATTCGGTGAAAATGAGAAACTTGCCGGGGTAGCGCGCCAGAATTTCGCGCACTGCTCGCAGCTTGCGGCTGATCGGAATTGACTCGGCCAAAGCCAGAAAGCGCTGCAGTTCGGCGCGAACACTGTCGGCGTGGGCGCGGTCATCGGCCATTTTGCGCAGTGTGTGCGCCAATGCCTGTGGACTCGAACTCAGCTCCTTTTGCAGCGTCATCAGCGTCAGCCGCAGGTGCTTGTCGCTGTCGCGATCCTTGAAGCGGCGGCGTATGTAGTCGGTGACGTCATTGTAGAGAAGCCACTCAGGCTCACTTAATTCAAGGTGGTAAACCGCAGCCTGGCGCTTGGGGAAGCGGATGTCCACCTTGCTGCGCCGGTTGCGGATCATTACATCATTGAGCAGACGGCGCAAGGATGCAGCGTTCTTAGGATGGCGGGCGTCAGCATGTTCGACAAAATGACGGCGGAAGGCGCGTACGGTGCCCAACTGGCCTGGGCTGAGGATCGTGATGAGGCTGTACAACTCCATCAGATCATTTTGGACTGGGGTAGCCGTCAGCATGAGGACATACCGCTTGCGTATTTTGTTGACAAACTGCCAGGCACGCGTTGTGCGGTTTTTGAGCTTGTGCGCCTCGTCCACGATCAGCAGGTCATATTCGCGCCCCAAAATAGAGGGGCTGTGCTGATCCAGCTTGGCGCGGTCAAGGCTGACGATCCAGCGCCCGCTGTCCGCCTCGCGCACCTCCTGCCACTGGCGCGGCGTATCCATGACTGTAAAGGACTCATGAAATTTGGACTCCAACTCCTCTCGCCACTGTTCGGTGAGCGAGGCGGGGGTCAACACCAGCACGGTGCGCACCAGCCCACGCTGGATCAATTCCTTCATGACAATGCCTGCTTCGATTGTCTTGCCCAGCCCTACCTCGTCGGCCAGCAGGGCGCGCCCCCGCATCTGGTGCAGTGCGCGCAGAGAAGCGTCGATCTGGTGTTGATAGTGTTCGACGGCAATTTCTTCCAGGCAAAGCAGTTTATCAAAGCCCTGTGCAAGCTGCAGCGCTGCCCCACGCCGGCGCAGTTGGAAGATCGGCAGCGACTCAGGCAGGCGCGTGCGCCCATAAATGCGCAAGAAGGTCTCCAGGTTCTGCTCGGCGTCGATCAGGCGCGGCGGCAGTGTTACGCCAAGCTGCGTAATACGTTCGGCCATGTCGTGGTCAACGTTATAGCGGTAGCCACAGCGAAAACAGTGAAGCGCCGTTTCTTCATCCAGCCAACCGCACTGCGGACAGCGTTTGCCAAGTACTGGTTCCGGCGTTTTACTCGTTTGTAGGTGTGTGGGCTGAGGCGCATCGGGCAGCTCCAGCCATTCAAAGCGTTCTTGAGCCATGTGGTTAATAATAGCATAAAAAGACCACGCAAGGAGGAGGGGAAGAATGGGAAACAACGTAAGAAAGATAGTTGTAACCAATTGTACAGTTTGCCTACATCTGTCCTACGCCCTGAGGCAGACTGTCCGGCTACTCGTGTGAGCAGCAGCCTTTTGGTTATTTTTTTGGTTGTCAACTACTTGTTTTTTTTCACACAACCTGCTATGATTGTTTCTGCCAGGTGCGTGTCTGTGGCTCCACGCTACAGACTTCGGGGGACGTACCTGGCATTTTTATTTCCTCTCTTTTTCTTCATTTGTGGGAAAATGCACAAACATTGTAGAATGTTAGTGCTATACTACTGATAGACCAGCCAGCCTTCTCGTGCAGCAGCGAAGAGCGCCGGGTGTTTGCTTCCAATTTCACAAACGGCTGTGATATGATGGGCAGACATTCGTCCACGTTTCTCTACTTCATCGTCTAGGACTTGCGGTCCGAACGAACGAGACAAGGAGTTCCGCAATGTATGTACTTGCCCTGCCGCAGAGTTCGATTGGCAAGAAAGCGATCATGGCTGTCAGCGGCGTTATCTGGATCGGCTACCTGGCCTTGCATATGTGGGGCAACCTGCATATTTTTCAGGGCGCAGAGGCTTTTAATCACTACGCCGAGTTTCTGCGTACGGTTGGGGAGCCGGTACTTTCGGCTACGCAACTGCTGTGGGTGATCCGTCTTGTGATTGTTGCGGCAATTGTGGCGCATGTGTGGTCGGCCTGGTCGCTTTACCAGATGGCGCGTCAGGCGCACGGCAGCAATTATGTGGTGAAACGGGTGGTGCAGGCTAACTACGCCACGCGTTTTATGCGCATCGGCGGCGTGGTCATTCTGCTCTTTATTCTCTTTCATCTGGCCCAGTTTACCTGGGTGGCGCTGCCGGAGAATGCGTGGATGCCGCGCCAGGGGCCATACAACAATGTAGTGACTGCGTTCTCTAACCCGCTGATTTCGCTTTTCTATCTCTTAGCGTTGGCTGCGCTGGCGCTGCATCTATTCCATGGTGTGTGGAGCATGTTCCAGACCTTGGGATTCAACAACCGCAACTGGGATGGGTTTTTCCGCGGGTTGGCGGTTTTTGTGGCGATTGTCATCCCGCTGGGCTTTGCGCTTGTACCGTTCGCTGTCTTATTCGGCATTTTATCGATTTCCTAGCGCCTTTCTTTGTAGAGGCGCCGTCAGTATTGTGCTGCTTGATCGGGCAAGCTCCCTATGAACTGTGAGGCTGAATTGTTATGAGCACACCCATTGCACCGCCGGCCACCAAAACGATGCCGGTTTTTACCGAAGCCACGTTGGAAGGCAAATCTCCCAGCGGGCCGATTGAAACAAGCTGGGACCGCACGCGTTTTGCCATGAAATTGGTCAACCCCTCCAACCGGCGCAAGTTCCGTATTCTGATGGTTGGCTCCGGCCTGGCTGGAGCGGCCGCCGCCGCTTCTTTGGGCGAGGCCGGCTATTACGTCGACTGCTTCTGTTACCAGGACAGTCCGCGACGAGCGCACAGCGTTGCGGCCCAAGGCGGCATTAACGCTGCCAAAAACTACCGCAACGATGGCGACAGTGTGTACCGTCTCTTTTATGACACAGTCAAAGGCGGAGACTTTCGTTCGCGAGAGTCGAATGTCTACCGGCTCGCCGAAGTGAGCAACGCCATTATTGACCAGTGTGTGGCGCAAGGCGTACCTTTTGCACGCGAGTACGGCGGGATGTTGGACAACCGTTCATTTGGCGGCGCCCAGGTGGCACGCACATTTTATGCGCGTGGCCAGACCGGGCAGCAACTCTTGCTCGGCGCCTACCAGGCTTTGCAGCGCCAGATCGCGGCCAAGACGGTGACGATGTACACCCGCAACGAGATGCTCGACCTGATTGTGGTCAATGGGCGAGCACGCGGCATTGTCACGCGCGATATGCGCAGCGGCGAGATTCAGGCGCACATGGCAGATGTAGTTGTGCTGGCGACCGGCGGTTACAGCAATGTCTTTTATCTTTCCACCAACGCCAAAGGCTGCAATACGACGGCAATCTGGCGTTCGTACAAGCGGGGCGCCTATTTCGCCAATCCTTCTTTCACCCAGATTCACCCCACCTGCATTCCGCCGGCAGGGGAACATCAATCTAAACTGACCTTGATGAGTGAATCCCTGCGCAATGATGGTCGTATCTGGGTGCCGCGCGACCCGCAGGAAAGCCGCCCGGCTGCTCAGATACCGGAAGCGGAACGCTATTATTACTTGGAAGAGATGTACCCTTCCTTTGGCAACCTGGCCCCGCGCGACATCTCGTCGCGTGCCGCTAAGCGCCAGGTCGATGCTGGTTTGGGCGTCGGCCCCCGCAAGAATGGTGTTTATTTGGACTTTGCCGACGCCATCAATCGTCTGGGTGAAAAAGTAATCCGCGAGCGCTACGGCAACCTGTTTGATATGTATGAGAACATCACCGGCGAAAATGCTTATAAAACGCCGATGCGCATCTATCCTGCTCCCCATTATACGATGGGCGGTCTGTGGGTGGACTACTATCTGGAGAGCACGATTGGCGGCCTGTTTGTGGCGGGTGAGGCCAACTTCTCGGATCATGGGGCCAATCGTCTCGGCGCCAGCGCGCTGATGCAGGGGCTGGCTGATGGCTATTTTGTGCTGCCGGCCACGCTGCCCAACTATCTAGCCTCGACTAAGCTGGAGCCAGTAACGGCGGAGCATGAGGCGGTTAAGCAGGCGGTGGCGGATGCGACGGCTGTCACCAATCGGCTGCTCAACACCAAGGGCACAAAGAGCGTCGATCACTACCACCGTGAGTTGGGCAAGATCATGTGGGATTACTGCGGCATGAGCCGCACAGCAGAGGGGTTGCAAAAGGCATTGCAGTTGATTCCGGAACTGCGCGAGGAGTTCTGGCGCAATGTGCGCGTGTTGGGGTCAGGCAACGAAACCAACCAGGAATTGGAGAAGGCCGGACGGCTGGTTGACTTCTTTGATCTGGGCGAACTGATGTGCATTGACGCCTTGCAGCGAGACGAATCGTGCGGCGGCCACTTCCGTGATGAGTACCAAACGGCGGATGGGGAGGCCAAGCGCAACGATGAGGAGTACAGTTATGTGAGCGCCTGGCAGTATATGGGTGAGCAGAACGCGCCTGTGCTGCACAAGGAGCCGCTGGAATTTGAATACGTCAAGCTGGCCACACGCAGCTATAAATAAGGGATCAGACATTTATGCGACTGACACTGCGAATCTGGCGCCAGGCCAACGCCCAAACGCCAGGCAAACTGGTAGAGTATCGGCTGGACGACGTAAGCGAAGACTCGTCGTTTCTGGAGATGTTGGACCTGCTCAATCAGCAACTGATTGATCGTGGCGAGGAACCAGTTACCTTTGACCATGACTGCCGCGAGGGCATCTGCGGCACTTGCGGGCTGGTGATCAACGGCATCGCACATGGTCCTAAGGCAGCCATCACCACCTGTCAACTGCACATGCGCGTTTTTAAGGACGGCGACACCATCACTGTAGAACCGTGGCGATCCAAGGCTTTTCCAATTATCAAGGATTTGATGGTGGATCGCAACGCCTTTGACCGTATTATTGCCGCAGGCGGCTATATCTCCGTCAACACCGGCGCAGCGCCGGATGCCAGCGTGATCCCCGTGCCCAAGCGCACAGCGGATCGCTCGATGGATGCGGCGGCGTGCATCGGCTGTGGCGCGTGTGTGGCAGCCTGCCCTAACAGGTCGGCCATGCTCTTCACTGCCGCCAAATTGGTGCATCTCAATTCGCTGCCGCAGGGGCAGACGGAACGTCGTGACCGCTCGCTGCTGATGGTGGAGCAGATGGACAGCGAAGGCTTTGGCGGCTGCACCAACTATGCCGAGTGTGAGGCTGTCTGCCCCAAGGAAATCAGCCTTGACTTTATCGCCGCCATGAACCGAGAGCTGCTGGCGGCGCGACTGGCGCGCAAAGATCATCGGTAGTACTGTCTAGAAATTGACAGCGACGGCGCCGGAAATATTCCGGCGCCGTTTTTTGTGCTGACAGATCTTCGGATTTGGCTTTGACTAAAGTATAAGTTGTAGGCGCACCATCTATCGAGCACGATGGCATGTAGACTATAAGGGTG
Source organism: Caldilineales bacterium (assembly GCA_038205395.1). GTDB lineage: Bacteria > Chloroflexota > Anaerolineae > Caldilineales > Caldilineaceae > Fredericiella. Next base: position 26,054 of record JBBRBX010000063.1, on the reverse strand, counting down.
CGAGTTTATTCGAACTTCGCCCGCTCCGCCACCACAATATATAACACGATGATCGCCGGCAGCAGGGCGCCGAAGAGCAAGACCAGGTCACCGGCTGCCAGCACGGCTACGATGGCGCTCACCGCAGATGCAACACCATACAGATAGATGCCCCAACGCTTCCAGTACCACATTGCTACGCCCGCCACCACGTCGGCTGCCGCAGCCAGAAACATGACCCACAGAGCAATATTTCCAATCGTACGCTGGGCGTCAGGCACGACAGTCCAGTAGATGGCGGCCATAACCAGGCCGTGGAGGATGACGATGATAAGGGCAATCGTGAGCAGCGTGCTGCGGCGCTTGACCGGTTTTGCCTGGCTCATAGATTTTGACATGATTTCCTCTCCGTTCGTCCAGCTATCAACTGCCCCATCTGTTCCTCGCGGAGCGCAAAGGCAAGTGCACTCAGGTATCTACGCCGGCTCGCGCTGCAGCAGCAGCCGGTTGATCAGCGTCAACAGCGCGCCGCGCTGTTCGTACCCACTTTCGCTGAAGTCGCTTACCCCCAGGTAAATGCTGCGTCGCGTGCGACGAATGAGACCCAGCAGCAGCCGGCGCAGGAGGTCCTGGCGGCGGAAGAATTCTGCAGCATCGCTCCACGGTTCGTCCGCCGGCCAGCGGTGCGAGAGCACGAATGGGTGCGTCAATGGCTGATAGAGCCGCTCCCACCAGCCGCCGGCGCCGATGTCAAGCCAAAACTGCACATCCACAGCCTTGTTGCGCAGCAAGAAGGTATAGGCAGGGGCGAGAAAGACCGCATCCTCAGGTACGCGCCAGCCGGGCACATAGAGTGCGCCGACCGCTCCCGACTCAGCCAACTGCAGATAGGAGCGCCCCAGCGTCGTAAAATAGGTGGGTTCAGGCGCTCCGTTGGCGGCCGCACCGGGCTGCGGTTCATTGGCCAGTGCCCAGCGAAACTTGCGAGCCGATTCCACCAGTTGGCTGGCCACACGTGCCGCGTCGCGATCTTCATGAAAGCCGTAACTGGGCTGGCTTAACAACTCGCCGAAAAGCTGCGCGAAGAACTGGTCCAGCGGCGTCTCTTCCGCCGTGGCACGATAGGCATATAGCCAAGTGCGCAGGCGGTCATAATCTTCCCCTGCGGCGTAGGTGATGCGTTCGCGCATGGCATCATTGAGCATAGCAAATGAGCCAAGCTCGTAGCTCCGCCGCCGGGCAGGATAGACAATTTCCGTCAGCAGTTGTGCGCGCACGGGGTCCAGCCGCGGCATAGCTACTGCCAGCGCCTGGCTGACATCCGCAGGCGGCGGCAGCAGTCCCCAGTGCGGGTGCGCCAGCTTGGCCAGCGTAAAGAGGGTGCGTGCCGCCGGTTCGGCTTCAATCGGCCGGCTGGGGCGGTGAGTGGCTAATTGAATGCCATATTGCTCCAGCGCCGTTTGCAGGCTGAAGCGCAAGGCGTCGCTGACAAAAGGCGCCATCACGGCGATACTGCCAGGCGCCACGTTCTCGTTCTGAATCAGCCGGTGAATCTCGGCCGCCGTCCAGCGCAGCATTTGCGGGTAAAAGCGGAATGATTCGGGCGCAGCAAAGGCCGAATCGGCAAAGCGCATCTCGTGTAAGGCCGCAACTGCCGAAGATGGCTCGGTTCGCTCCGGCTGGTTGCTTTCGCTGCGCGCCAGCCGCGGGTTAATGGCGCGCGTGACTTGAGGAACGAGGGCAGCTACTGCCGGCGACATCACGTAGGAGTTGGTCAGCCCAATCTGTTGTTCGCACGCGGCAGCCATCTCTTCCATCCCTGCTGGGTCTGCGCCCAGAAAGGTGCGATAGCCGGCATCTTCGTCGCTGAGGATCAGCGCGCTGTCGAGAGCGGCCTTCGGGTCTTGCAGCCAACGCCGGACGAGTCTTTGCGCGCTTGGCGTGTCTTCTTCGGCGTTATCAAAGACCAGGTGGCGGTGTGTGCGCAGCAGATGGGTGCTGCTCCAGGGGTTGACGAGTACATGGCGGTTAAAAAGGACCACCTGCAGACTGAAATCGAGCAGTGTCTCGCGCAAACAGAGCGCACGAAATGCCTGGCTGATACGCTCAGCTGCAGCCAGCGCATTGAGGCGTGCAGTGCGCTGCTCGCTCTGGGGAACGGCAAGTTCCAGACGGCGATAGACTTCGTCAAGCTGCATATCCAGCAGCGCCGCCTTGTTGAGATTGTCGAGCACCTGCGAAATCACGCGGCTGCGGTCAAGGCGTAGGGCGTCAAACTCACCTTGGTCAATGGCCGCATCCACCAACTGCGCCATGTGAAATTGGCTGGTTTCCAAAGTCAAAAACGTCGGTTCGCGCGCCGGATCGTCAAAACCGGCGTTAGGCGCCAGCAGCGGCCAATAACGCTCAACGCTCTGCTGCGCCAGGCTGGCAAAGGTGGTAATCACGACAGGCGGCCCCGGCAGCGCATCTGCGCCGCGTAGGGCGCTGTGATAGGGTTCAGCCAGCGTGCGCTGCGGTACGAGCACAAGGATCGCATCCCCCCGCACGCGCTCCTGGCGCAGAAGCCAACGCACACGTTCAATCGCCAGTGTCGTCTTGCCGCTCCCAAATGGGCCGTGCAGAAAGACTTTGGCGGTGGATTGGATGACAGGTAGAATAGCGGAGTTGTCCATAAACTGCGTATCAACGTTACTTGAATTATCGGTGCGAAGCAGCACGCTGGATTCTATTTTAGGCTACAGATCAGGAGATGACAAGCGCCATGCAGAGTTATTCCATTCCCCTCGTGCCCGGCCCGGTCACTATCCCTGCTGCTGTGCGTGCCGCCTACCAGCGGGACTACGCCAGCGCAGACTTGGAGGAAGAATTTTTTGCCCTCTACGCCGCGTGCGAAAGCGGGCTGCAGACCCTGCTGGGCACAGCCAACAGTGTGACTATCCAGAGCGGTGAAGGGATGTTGGCGCTGTGGAGCGCACTCAAAAGTGTTATTCGTCCTGGGGATCGAGTGTTGGCGGTAGCCACCGGCCTCTTTGGCTATGGAATTGGCGAGATGGCGCGCCAGGCAGGCGCCGAGGTTGAGGTGGTTGGCTTTGGCGACGATGAGGCGCTTGACCCGCAGCCGGTGCGTGAGGCGGCGCGGCGCTTCCGCCCCCGGCTGGTGACGGCGGTGCACTGCGAGACGCCGAGTGGCGTGCTCAACCCGCTGCATGAGGTGGGGGTCATCTGCCGTGAAGTGGATGCGCTGTATTACGTGGACTTTGTTGCTTCCGCCGGCGGGGCACCAGTGGAAGTGGACGCCAACCGGATCGATCTCGGTCTGCTGGGGAGCCAGAAGGTGCTCAGCCTGATGCCGGACCTGGCGATGGTGTCGGTCAGCGAGCGGGCGTGGGCGGCAGCGGCTGAAAGCGGCTATAGCGGTTACGATGCGCTTGCGCCTTGGCGTACGGCTGTCGCTGACCGGTACTTGCCCTACACGCACAACTGGCAGGCGCTGGCCGGGCTGCAGGTAGCGCTGCGCCTGCTGCAGGAAGAAGGGCTGGAAGCCGTCTATGCGCGCCATGCGCAGGTAGCCGCCTACTGCCGGCAGCGGCTGCGTAGCATGGGTATGCGCCTTTTCCCGATCAGCGACGCTATTTCCTCACCCACCGTCACCGCGGCCTATGTGCCGGACGGGTGGACATGGGAGGCACTGGATCATGCGCTGCGTGCCGAAGGCATGGCTGTCGGCGGCAACTATGGCAAGCTGGCAGGCAAGGTGCTGCGCATCGGCCATATGGGCAGCCAGGCAGATAGGGAATTGGTCGAGCGCGGGATGGATGTGCTGGAGCGGGTATTGGCCTGATACCTCTACAGCGTCGCCATCGCCGCCAGCCGCTGAAAGGCCGATGGCGACGGGCCGCTTGTCAAGCGCTGGCGGATCAAAGCGACGCATTCGTCGGGGTTGAGCAGCGACGTGTCCACTTCCAGGTCATAGATGCCGGGGTGGTGGACTGCCTGCTGCCACAACTGCACAGGCAGCGGTGGCGGCGCATTCTCTGCTAGATCGCTGTTCCAGCCAGTCGCCCGTCGCCGCTGCATGATGATCGCAAGTGGACAGTGAACGCCGATAAACAGCACCGGCAATTCGTTCAGCCGCCGAGCGCACTGCGGCAGAATAGCGCGCGGGACCGCATAGGCGTCATGATGGCCTACATCCACCACCACATTCAGCCCCAAACGGCTGTGGGCGGCGATGGATTCATACAGGGCAGCGTACAGCCGTGAAACAAACGGCTCCAACTCTTGCCGTTCGCCCCCCGGTCGCAGCCCCATCCCTGGCTGGTAGCGCGGCGGGGTCATGGCCATAAACCCATCGACTCCCAAGTTCATCCACAAGCCGGCGAAGGTGCGCTGGATAACGGCTGCGATGCTTGACTTGCCGGAGCGGGGCGCGCCGTTCAGGATGATAATCTGCCCTGTCATTTCTGCCATGTGTTCCTTCCAATTTAGCGCCAGACATAGCTGCCCAATACCCAGGAGGCCCAGTTGAGCAGCAGGCTTATCATCCAGCCGCTCCACGGCGGACGGGCTACAGTGGTGGCATAAACTGCACCCTCCGCGACCATCACAAACAATTCAGCCAGCGGAACGGCGTCTGCCGGCGGCAGCGGAATGTGGGGCAGTGCATACCAGAAGATCGTGTGGCTGGCCAGGTTGAGCGCCAGCGCTAACAGCACAGCACGCTGCCAATGCGGACGCCAGCCGGGCAGCAGCCAAGCCAGCAGCGCCATTCCGCCCCCTTCAATCCCCAGCGTGATCAGCAGGGCGATAAGATGAATCAACGCGCGTGCGCCTGCTCGCTAGGAATTCACACAGATAATCGATTCGTTCAAATCCGGCGTGTTCGGATCATCCGTAAAGGAATCAGACTGTGTACAGACGCCGCGACTGCTGCTGCAGCTTGACCCATAGCCATAGGTGCACGCATCGCCTACCGTCTTGCCCTGGCAGGCATAGTAAGGGGCGGGCGCATTGCCCATCAATAGGAGCATGGCCAGCAGGGCCAAAAGAGCAAGCAGACGCTGATATTTCATAGTTTTCCTCCCTTACCGTGAATAAATGCGCATCAGGCCGACGCGCCTGAATAGTGGCGCACGCCGTAGAGCCAGAAAGCCCGGGCAGCGACAAAGATGGCCAGCGCCACCCCAAGCGACGCGGCCAGCGTCGTCCACTCCAGCCGCCCAATAATAGCCTCAGCCGGAACAGTGACGGCAAATGCCACCGGCACCAGGAACGTCAGCAGCACGCGCAACGCCGGCGGATAGATGCTGACGGGCCAGCGCCCGGCCTGATACATGCTCTGAAAAATGACAAGGATATTTTCGATCTTAACAAACCAAAATGCAATTGTGCCCAAGATGAGCCAGAAACTGTAGACAATCACTGCGCCCGCCGCCAGCACAACCACAAAGCCCAATATTTGTGGCAGGGTAAAGCCGCGGCCCAGGCGCTGGAGAGCGATTAACAGCACCGCCAGACCCAGCAGCACATCCAATAAACTCCAGATCGAAATGCGACGGATACTGACCAGCAGTTGCGCGTCACGCGGCTTGGTCAGGACAAAATCGAGCGTGCCCAAGCGAATGTCCTGTAAAAACCGTTCCATGCTTGGCTGTACGAATGTGTTGATAAAGCCTGACATCAGAAAATAGATGCCGATCAGCGCAAGCAGTTCCATCGGCAGCCAGCCAGCCAGCGCGTCGGTGTGATAAAAGATGACAGCCATCCCGGCCAGCGCCGAAAGCAGGCTCAGCGATGACTGCAGCAGGTTGATCCAAAAGTTGGCGCGATACTGCAGTTCGTTGAGTGCGCCCAGGCGGAAGTAGGTGGCGATCAGGTGCAGCATTAGCATTCCTCAAAATGTCGGCAGGTCGAGCGAGACGCCTACGACCCTACTGCTGAAAACTGTTTGACGCCGCTGCGCCAGGCCCACAGCAGCATGGCGACGGCTACCGCAATCCAGCCAAGCTGAATAGCGCAGCCCAGCACAATCTCCTGTGCCGAAAGCCTGCCCAGCAGCACTTCAATGGGGAAAGCCAGCATCCAGCGAAACGGCAGCACATTGGCCAGCGTCTGGGCAAAGCCGGGCAGCAGGTCCAGGGGGGCCAATTGTCCTGAGAAAAAGAGAAAGACTACGAAATAGACCTGGTTGATGGCGTTGATACGCGTGGTCCAAAACGCTGCCATTGCCAGCGCCCATTCTACACAAAAGCGCAGTACAAAGGCCAGCAGCAGCGCCGGCAGAAAAGCTACCAGGTCTAGCCAGCCCGTCTGCAAAGCCGGCTGGAAAAAGAATATCAGCAGAATGGTTACGGGGATCAAGACCACAACGATAAACATCTTGTAGGCCAGGTTATCTGCCACGTCCACCCAAATTGGATGCAGCGGGCGCATCAGCCGCCGTGCGAGTGTGCCGTCGCGGATAAAGTACTCGTATTCCCACATAATCCAGGTGAAGGTGAGCCTGCCGACCACCATTTGTGCCAGGAAATAGGCGGCGAAATCGCTGCGTGTGTAGCCGCCGACCGATCCACCCTGCACATTAGCGACGGTGTCCCACACTACGAGATAAATGAGCGGTTCGAGCACCGCTCCCAGCAGCCAGATCAGGTTGGCGGCCCGATACTGGAGATTCACGGCCAGGCTGGTTTTGAACTGCACCCACAGAATATTGCGCATAACTCAAGGTTGGGACGCAAATACTTTTTCGATCACTTCATCGATCGGTGGGTCTTCCACGGTAAGATCGGCAATGGACAGGTCCGCCAGCAGGCGGCCGGTGATGGCGGCTGTCTCTTGTTTGCGCACGCGCAGCTTGATTGTGCCGCCGTCTTCTTCGATGACTTCCCCGTAGGCTCCCCAGCCGCCGGCGGGAATCCCGGCGCGACCATCCGCCAGGTCGATAGCAATGGTTTTGTAGGCGGAAAACTGCTCAACCAAACCGCTCAAGCCGCCATCATAGAGCAGGCTGCCATGGTGAATGACCACGACGCGTTTGCACAGCGCTTCGACATCGGCCATGTAGTGGCTGGTGAGCAGAATGGTGGCGCCTGTGCGCTGGTTATAGGTCTTGAGGAAGGCGCGAATGCGCCGCTGCATCGTCACATCCAGCCCAATCGTCGGCTCGTCCAGGAAGAGCACTTTGGGGCGGTGCAGCAGCGCGCCTGCCACCTCGCACTTCATACGTTCACCCAGCGAAAGATTGCGCACCGGCTTGGACAACAGCGGTTCCAACTCGAGCAAATTTGTCAGTTCTTCCAGCGTCTGGCGGTACTGGGCCGGCGGCACACGGTAGACGGCGGCCAGAAGATCGTAGGAGTCTTGACAAGGAATATCCCATTCCAGTTGGTTGCGATTGCCCATGACGAGTGTGATCTGGCTGAGAAACTCGCGCCGGCGCTGCCACGGCTCATATCCCAATACGCGCACGCTGCCGCCGGAAGGGTGCAGCAAGCCGGATGCCATTTTAAGCGTAGTTGTCTTGCCTGCACCGTTGGGGCCGAGAAAGCCGACTATTTCGCTCGGTTCGATGCGAAACGAAATATCGTTGACGGCGGCGATGTCTTTTGTGTTGCGTTTGACCAGGCTGCGCAGCGCGGCGCCGACGCCGGCCTCACGCACTGGCACGCGGTAGACTTTGCGCAGCTTTTCCACGCACACCGGACACTCTTGATCTGCCTCGTCTGGGGCCACAAGCCTATACCTTCCGCTGCACCGTCATCTTGACGCCCGGCCGTGGTTCGAGCGTTGCGCCCATGTGGGAATGGATGTTCTGGTTAGGGAGGAGATCCATCTGTACACGCTGCAACAGGCGCGCCATCACGACTTTGGCTTCAATTTGGGCGAAGGTCGCCCCAATGCAGTTGCGCGGCCCGCCGCCAAAGGGCACATAGGTGAAAGCAGGCATGGCAGACTGCCGTTCAAAGCGTTCGGGGTCAAAGCATGTGGGATTTTCCCACTGAGCAGGATCGCGATGCGATAAATAGATTGAGTACATCACGCGATTGTTGGCCGGGATGGTATAGCCGGCAATCGGCACGTCGTGCGCCGCCTTACGGTTGCCGATGTGAATCGGCGGGTAGAGGCGCAGCGTCTCGCGCGTCACCAGATCGAGATAGTGCAGTTGGTTGAGGTGTTCGGCGGCAGGCGGTGCTCCATTCAGTACGCTTGTCGCCTCCGCCTGTGCGCGCGCCATTGCCTGGGGATGTTCACCCAGCAGATAAAGCATCCAAGCAAAAAGAGCCGTACTGGTGTCGTGGCCTGCGATCAGCATGGTCAGCAGTTGGTCGCGGATCAGGTCGTCGTCCATGTTGGGGGCCTGTACCAGGCGTGTCAGCAGATCATCAGGCGGCTCGGTGTTGCTGCGCCGGTCGCGGATCAGCCCATAGAGGTAATCATCTAACTGCTGCAGTTCTTTGCGGAATCGCCGCCGCGGCAGCTTGGGCGACAGGATCCACAGACCGGGTGAGATATACTCGATCGAGCGCAGGATGGGCTTCCACAGCCGCTCAAGATCGGGGCGAAAGTCGACGCCAAAAAGTGAGCCAATCAGGATCAGCAGCGCGACCTTGCGCATTTCCACCAGCATGTCATATGTCTGCCCATCCTGCCACTGATCGACCACCCAGTCCGTGCTGTGCAGCATGGTGTCAATGTGGGCCAGCGTGGGCCGGCGCAGCAGGGTCGGCTCCATGCAGGCGCGCACCCGATCGTGCTCGTCTCCGTCCAGCACCAGCACGCCGTTACGCAGCAGCTCGGTGACTGGATCGGTTTCCGTACGCCAAAGGTATTCTTGGCGGCTGGTCAGCAGCAGATGGCGGTTGTGTTCTGGCCCCGCCATCACGACTGGATGAAACCCGCCTGCCTGCAGTTGAAACAGATTGCCGACATGCTGCTGCATCAGTTCCATCGCCACCAGCGGCGAGCGGGTTGCGATCAGTTGGCGCAGGATGCTGAGGCCGGCCTGGCCGTCTGCTTTGGGCAGTGGGCATGAGGGTGAGGACATAGAATGTAACTTCCTAACATGGCATGATGTGCGGGCAACGTATTATATAGCCCATTATCATACAGGGTGCAGACGAAAAGTGGGAAACAGCGCCGCTGACTACTGCCGCTGACTACCGCTGCTGAAATGTCACCGTCCAGCTAAAGTGGCCGATGCAGCTATAGGTTGCGGCAAAGTGGCGGCAGCTTTCTTCATCCTGGCAGTAGCGGGCGGCGATCAAGTTGGCCTGCTCAATATTGGCTGGGCTCGTGGATAGCCCGGTGGCAATATCAGAGGTGACGGGTGCGCCGCCGGCGTCACGAATTACTTTGACATCCTGCCCGCCACCCAGTACAAACTCTGCTACACCGTCACCTTTTCCTTGCGCGCCGGTCACCTCGATCTCACGTGCGCCGTACTGGACTTGCACTGCGACCCCATTGATGCGGCTGCCCTCAGCATTGAGCACGTTTACAAGCAAGCGTCGATCGTTGCCGCAGTGGACGGAAGGGCCGTCCAACTTGCCGCCATTTTCGTACACGTCCCACAACCGCCGCTCGACAAGCACAAAGTCATTGTCCGATGTAGCAGGCGCTGCTCCCAAATGAACAGGTGCAGGCGTCGGCGCAAGTGTCGGGGTGGACGCTGGGGGCGGAGATGAAGTGGCTGCGGTGTCGACGAGAAAGGCGGCAATCCACTTGCCGCTGCTGAGATGGTACCAGTCACCAGCCGGGTTGGTGGCGGCAATGACCACTGTGGCGCCGGCAGGCGCCGAGCCGGCGATGGCATAACGGGTGCCGGGGCCGGCGCGCAAATTGGCGCTGCGGTTGACGACGCCGGTCTGCGCCGCTGTCTGTGCTGTCGTCTGTGCGTAAATGGCAAGTGGCGTCATTACCAACACTAGAAAGATGCCCGCTACTACCCAAGCAGTGAACCGTTTAAGTTGCAATTGCATAGCCTGAAACTCACCTGTTTCATTCGGATTTATATTTTGAATGCACCTAATCAGCCTTGACAGCCGAATAGGCAGCCAGCACACGTTCGCGTGCAGCGTGATGATCGACAATCGGCAGCGGATAATCCTTGCCCAGGATACAGTGTGCTTTAGTCTGATCACTTGTCTGCATCTGCCACGGTTCGTGCAGGAATTCGTCAGGCACGTGCGCCAGTTCAGGCAGCCAACGGCGCACATATACTCCGTCAGGGTCGAATTTCTTGCCCTGCAGGATAGGGTTGAAGACGCGGAAATAGGGTGCTGCGTCGGTGCCTGTACCGGCGGTCCACTGCCAGCCGCCGTTGTTGGCCGCAGGATCACCATCTACCAGATGCTGCATAAAGAAGCGCTCGCCCCAACGCCAATCAACCAGGAGGTCTTTGACCAGAAAAGAAGCGGTAATCATGCGGGTCCTGTTGTGCATCCAGCCTTGGGTCACAAGTTGGCGCATAGCAGCATCGACGATTGGATAGCCGGTGCGCCCCGCGCACCAGGCGGCAAAGGCTGCGTCGTCGTTGTGCCAGTCCATCCGGTCGTATTCGGTGCGAAAACTGCTCCCCCGCACTTGCGGAAAGTAATGCAGGATCGAAACATAAAACTCGCGCCAGATCAATTCGGCCAGCCACGTGTCCGCGCTTTTGCGCGCATCACCTTCGGCCATATCTTCGTCGTCTGCACGTTCGATTGCTTCGTAGGCGGCCAAGGCGGCCAGCCGGGCTGAGATCATACCAAAGCGCAAATAAGGCGACACTTGGGCTGTCCCGTCCGCCCCCGGTTGGTCGCGCAGGCGGCGATAGGCAAAAATCGGTGCCTTTGTGCCCATCACGAAATTACTAAGCTGCTGCTTGGCTGCCGCCTCGCCGGCGGCAAACGGCACGCCTGGCGGCAGATGCGGCGCTGTAGGAATGGCTTCCCCCTGCGGTTCGCCAGGCGTCTGCACCATTTGCGGCGCCGGCAGGATATCGCTACGCCGCACCTGGCCGAGGCTGCGCCAGCGCTTGCTAAAGGGCGTATAGACGATGAACGGATTGCCGTCCTCTTTGTGAACCATCTCCGGAGGATGAACCGTCACACCAGGCTTGAGGTGAAGCGGCACGGGCAGCGCACTGCTCACCGCTGCATCGCGACGCACAGCAAAAGGCGAGTAATCACGTTCGGCAAAGACTGCCGTCGCTTTGGTCTCCCGGCAAAGCTGCGCCAGCACATCGGCTGGATTACCGCAGCGCACCAGCAGGCGGCTGCCACGGCTGCGCAGATCAGCATCCAGCGCAGCCAACCCTGCAAAGAGCCAAGCTGTACGCTTTGCGCCGGTATAGCTGGATTCCAGCAAACGCTGGTCAAGTACAAAAAGCGGCAGCACCTGATCGCCGCCGGCAATCGCTGCATGTAACGCTTGATTGTCCGTCAGGCGCAGATCGCGCCGCACCCACCAAATTACAGTAGACATAATTCTACTTTCGCGATTCGGCAGCCTAGTTCTGTCCCAGCCGCTGAACCAGCTGGAGGCCGGCGGCAATCAGCCCAGCCAAGACAAAAAGCACCACATAATATGTCGCCGGGATCCAGGTGATTTGATGAATTTTGGTCAGCCCGATTTGGCTGTAGACAGGTAGCGCGGCTGCAGTGTATTGTTGTTTGCATCGCACCGCCTCTAGTAACCCAGACTGGAAATAGCTTCGCGCACCACCGTAGCGCTGCGAGCCAAAGCATTTTCTTCCTCTGCGCTGAGCGGCTGGGCAAAAGTGTCGAGAATGCCGTCGCCGCCTACCAGGCGGGGTAGAGCAACCGTGACATCCTGCACACCGGCTACGCTGGCTGTCGGTGCGCAGGTGGTGAGGATAGCACGCTGATCACTTACCACCACGTCAACGATGCGTGCCAGCGCTGCGCCAATGCCGTAATAAGTGGCGCCTTTGCCTTCAATGATGGCGTAGGCGGCGCGGCGTACTCCCTCGTCAACGGCAGAACGGTCTTCTGCCCCAAACTGGATGCGGCGGCGGTCGCAAAACTCAGCAAGTGACATGCCACCGATAGTTACCTGCGACCAGGCCAATACTTCGGAATCGCCATGTTCACCCAATACATAGGCATGCACGTGGCGTGCATCTACCCCCAGCCGGCGACCCAGCAAGGCACGAAAGCGCGCTGTATCCAGCGTCGTTCCCGACCCCAGCACTTGACCCACTGGTTTGCCGAGGGATTCGGCAATGCGCGCCGTCATGTGGGTGGTGACATCCACCGGATTGGTGGCCACGATCAGCCGCGCGTCGGGGGCGTGCTTGATTACGTTTGGCACTACATCTCGAAAAACCGCAGCATTTCGTTCGAGCAGTTGCAGGCGGGTCTCACCCGGCTTTTGGTTAACGCCGGCGGTAATGACCACAACACTGCAGCCTTCCAGCGCCGGATAGTCGCCGGCGCTGATCTCAATAGGATGGGCAAAGGGTACGGCGTGCAAAATATCGTTGGCTTCAGCCTGCGCTCGTTTTTGATTCATATCCACGAGCACGATCTGGCGGCCAACGTCACTCATCACCATTGCGTAGGCGGCAGCGGAGCCGACAAAGCCGCTGCCGATAATGCCAATCTTGCCGCGCACGAAATTGCGCATAATCAATCTTCTCCCTCTGGATTTGTGCCGAAGCGCTTACTGCCTCGTAGCCGGCGCCTGTTTGCGCAGCAAGGGCTTCGCTTCAGAAAGTGTCGCTGTCTGCATATTGTACTCGGACAGGATAGAATGGGCCACTCGCAGCCCGCCCAGGGCTACGGCAGCAGTAGACTGTCCAGGAAAAATGCTGTCGCCCACCATCCATAGGTCCGGCAGCAGCCGCGGCGCCCACGCGCGCAGCAGGTTGGTCTGCGGGAAGCCGCCTACCCAGCCCCAGGCGCGGCGGGTAAAGCGCTGGAACGTGACCGGTGTGCCGGGCATGACCAGCGAAGCAGCGTCGCGCAATCCCGGCAGCGCAGTCTCGGCAGCGGCCAACATGCGCTTGAGATAGTGCTGCTTGCGCTGTTCATAGCGCTCAGCGTCGTATTGGCGCAGCGTCCACCATGGTGCGATTGCAGTATGTGTGCTGACCGTCAAGGCGCGCTGGCCGCTGGGGGCGCGTGTCGCGTCCCAACTGGGGCTGAGCGAAAGAAAAACCGAATTGCCTTCACCCAGTGGTTCTCGCACCACTACTTGATGGTGCAGCGAATCAGTCGGCAGGATCGACGCATCCACACCTATATAAACCATAAAGGCACCCCAGCCATCCTGCGGCTGATCCGGCAGGTCGCGCAGCTTAGGAGGTGCATCGGCGCCCAACAGCGAGGCGATGTTCCAGGGTGGAAGATTGGCTATCACCAAGTCGGCGGGAAAGCTATCACCGCGCTTGGTCTGCACTGCAACAATATGGTCCTGTTCCATAACGAGCTTTTGTACTTCTTGACGATAAAAAACTTTGCCGCCATTGTTGCGCACCGCTTGGACCAATGTGGCGGCGATGGCGCCGATGCCGCCTTGCAGATGGACGACACCGCGCCGCGGCAGATCCAGCGCCGAAGCCGCGTAAAGTGCATTGGCATGACTGCTGGTGGTTTGGGCGGCAATCAGCAGTTGAGCATCCACGAATTGGCGCAGTGCTGTAGGGGCATCGTGTAGATGGGCAGCGATGGGACGTAAGGCATCCGCCAAGAGAGCAGGGTTTAAGTGCTGGAGTGGATCGGCGCCAAGCCAGCCCATGCCGCTGACGGCCAGGCGCAGCGCTTCACTGGTCGATTGAGGAGGCCAGGGAGGTGTGCGCAGCGCCAGATTCCACAGTGCATCGGCGGTGCGTTCCTGCCAGCGCCAGAATGGGCGACTGGATGCACCGAAAACACGGTCGTGTTCTTCCCAGCGCCGTTGATCGCCATAGCGGGTGACGGTGAGGCCGGTGGGCAGATGGACACTCATCACCTGCTCGGCGGCACGCGCCGGCCACTGCTCAATCCCCACAGCTTTCGCCACGATATCCATCGGGCCGCCGGGATAAAAACCGCCGGCAAGTGTCGCTCCCGCGTCGAATCGATAGTTTTTGTGAAAAAAGGTGCCGGCGCAGCCGCCGGCATAAACATGCGCTTCCAGCACAGTGACATCCAGCCCTGCCCGCGCCAATAGGGCTGCCGTCGTCAATCCACCTACGCCGGCGCCGATGACCACTACACGATTGGCTGTCTGCTTGCGGCTGGACATTTCTGCAGCTTTTCCTTACGTTTCAACACTGGTTTCGACGCCGGCGTGATGACCACTGCCTTCCAACATACGGCGCGTCTTCCAGCCGCGATAGGCAAAGAGGACAGGCAAATTGAGCCACATGCCCAGCCCTAGTAGCTTCCGCCACCAGTTGTCACTGAGTTCAACCTCCACCTGGTCGAGCACCAGTGTCTGCTGCGGCCCCTGCGCTACATAAGTATGCAGGTGCTGCCAAGAGGTGAAGGGGCCGGACAGTTGGCGATCCACAAAGCTGACGGGTGTCGTCTGCTCAATACGCGCCAGCCAGCGAATCGGCAGGGGACCCAACCACATTGTGAAATCCATTTCATCACCCTCGCTGAGCCACTGCGGTGCGCTATGCACACGCACAATGACAGGGGGCGGGGTGATGGCGCCCATGCTGTTTGACCTACGGTGAAAGTCAGCCACGACAGACTGTGGAGCAGCAACTGTAAAGCTGTGTTGGTAGAGCATTCGCTATATACCTCCTTGAGCGTACGGCGGTCAAGCACTAGCCTTGGTCGGCTGCGCCGGCTGGGCTGCCGCTTCGCCTTTGTCCAACAAATTGCGCAAGGCCGGTTGAACGGTTTCATATTTGAAAGTAAAATGAAGCGCTTGCAAGTTGGTGGGTACAGCGCGCTGGCCTTCCAACACAAGTTTGGACATATCGCCCAGCACAGCTTGCAGCGCAAAAGCGGGCGCCGGCACAAATGAGGGTCGCCCCATCACTTCACCGATCTGTTTCGCCATTTCGTTATTGGTGACTGGCTGAGGTGCGGCCAGATTGTAGGGGCCATCTGCCTGCTCGTTTGTCAGCAAAAATTGGATAGCACGCACCTCATCCGCAATATGAATCCACGGCAGCCACTGCTTGCCGTTGCCCAATGGCCCACCGACGAAGAATTTGAAGGGCAGCAGCAGCTTGGGAAAAGCGCCGTCTTCGTTAGCTAGTACGATGCCTGTGCGCAATACGGGGCGCCGCACCCCCAGGCGCGTGACGGCGGCAGTCGATGCCTCCCAATCAAAGCAAACTTTGGCCAAAAAATCATTGCCGGGCGAACTGGATTCAGTGACAAGTTTATCTCCTGTGTCGGTGCCGTAATACCCCACCGCTGAAGCCTGAACAAGCACTTTGGGTTTGACGGCAGCCGCAGAGATGGATTCCAGCACAGCTTGTCCCGCCTTAATGCGGCTTTCGCGGATCTTGCGTTTGCGGTCGTCGCTCCAGCGCCCATCCCCAATGCCCTCGCCGGCAAAGTTGATGATGGCATCAGCGCCGTCGGCCAGAGAACCCCAGCCCTTAGCGCTTTGTGCATCCCACGCAGTAAGTTTTACACCGGCAGCCATCTGTTTAACCTTTTCCGGATCGCGGCTCAAAACCGTCACATCATGGCCTTCAGCTACCAGTGCTGCACTGAGAGGCCGCCCAATTAGACCTGTTCCCCCTGTAATGACAATACGCATGGCTTTTCTCTCCTTTGAACAAAGATTAACCGTCGCGCCGGGTGTTTGGCGTACGGTGCTTTTGCTGTTGTGTATTAATGGCCGGCATTTCTTTGCCCAGCACGCGAGCCATCCAATCAATGATCAGGTATCCTCGTTGGTCTAGGTTTCTAACCAATGAGTCGTAGTATGCTTCCAGATAAGCGTCCAATGAGCCGGCAGGAATTTCATAGTGATTAACCAGCAGCCCTTCGATCCAGTCGATGTCCGGGTCAAGATAGTTCATATCTCCCAGTGTGAGGGCGGCGATAATGTTGCGGCCAAAGCTCAGATTGGCTGTGGCCAGGTGGCGTTTCTGTATTTGTAGTTCCATTGCCTGCCAGATGTCAGTTTCGATCAATGACTGGCGAGCACGGAAGTGTTCTACTGCTTCTTTATAATCATAGCTGACCAAACGCTGGGCCGCTGTCGGTCGCAGTGACGACATCATCTGTTCCACCACAGAGACGGCGCGCTCCAGCTTATCACCTAAGTAATAGCCGGGGATCACCAAGTGCAAATTGGGGGTTTCGGTAAAGACAAGACCGCCAAATGCCACCGGCACACGTTCGCTGTAGAGTACTTCGGCCATTTCCAGCAGACCCGCGGCTGTGTGCAACTGCTGGGCAGTCAAAATCACCAAGTTAGGATGAACGGCATTAATCGTGGTTTCAATACTGCGAATCGGCACATTGGCACCCAAATAGACCACCTCCCATCCACGGCGGCGCAGCAGCAGCGAAAGCATCAGCGGCACAAACGTGTGCTCTTCATCGGGAGGGCAACCGACCATAATACGGCCTGGGCGTGTCGGTGTGGGTGTTGAAAGCAGCATCCCTTCCATACGGCGTAGCGCCAAGGCGGACGCAAAGTGCTCCTGCTGCACCGTCACACGACCGTGGTACCAGCTATCGCCGATCTCGGCCAGCCCTTTCTGAATTATATCGAGACAAACAGATTCAGCCGGCAGGAGGGCAAAGGCTTGCGCTAACAACTGTTCAGCTTGGTATTCATTAAAAGCAAGGCAGGCGTCTACCCAAGCCTGGCGCAAGCCTGATACTGTATCGCCCTCTCCCAGTGCTGCGGCCGGTAATTGGGGGGCTAAAGGCGTTGTTGATGGTGCGCGCAAAGCTCCTGGAGCTACATTGGTCGCCAGCGGATTTAGCCCATCATTTTCCAACCGGTGCCAGAGTTCTATGGCGCGGCTGATACTCATCCCCTCATTTTGGCGCACCAGCAACCACTTCAGGGTATCGATATCATATTGGGAATAGAGGCGGTGGCCGCTCTCTGTGCGGTCGGGCGTGGGTACACCATAACGCCGCTCCCAAGCCCGCAGTGTGTCCGGCTTTAAGCCGGTTTCCCGCACGACTGCTTTTAGATTATATGTTGGTGTTTTATCGCTCATACCTGTCCTGCGTCTAAATTTGGTGGCGTCAAGCTCAAATGATGCCGCCACACCGGCTTGCCTAAGCCTGAGATATAGTGCTCGGTCTTTACTTTACTATACTTTCAGGGTTTCGTCAACCATTTGCAAAATATTTTTACAAGAAGGCATGGATATAAGTTGGACAAATAATGCGATTGATGCTTGACAATGTGTGATACCTATGGTACTTTAACATCGTAACTCGGGCTGTCAGCCTGCTTCCAAGCCTCTATCGAGGAAAAGTAAAGTCTAGCAGCCGCAGCGACAAAAGATAGGAGAGATCGAGCAATGCAACTGGAACATGCTTGGGAGCACAGTCTCCTCGATCTGGCACACGAAGCGCTATCCCGCAGTGAACAGCGACCGGCGTCAGAGGCCAGTTATGACAGCGTCGTTTTGAAAGCTGCCTATTCTTATTGCGAAGACTTGACAGCGGTTAACAGCCGTTCGTTTTTCTTAGCTTCGCGTCTGCTGCCGGGACAACAAAGAGCGCCAGTACGCGCTTTATATGCTTTTTGCCGCATCAGCGACGACATTGTGGATTGTGCAGAGGCCAATCGTGGCGCAAAACTGGCAGAATGGCGGCGTTTGGTTACTGCTGTTCGTCCTCCCACCAATGAACTGGCCGCAGTAGCCTGGGCTGATGCCCGCCAGCGGTTTCAGGTGCCGGAACGCTATGCGGAACAATTGATCGATGGTGTCGCACGCGATCTGGAGCAGACGCGCTACCAAACTTTTAATGAATTGACTGCGTATTGCTACGGCGTCGCTTCTACGGTTGGGTTGATGAGCATGCATATTATCGGCTTTAGCAGCATGCAGGCTATCCCATATGCCATTAAGCTGGGCGTAGCGCTGCAAATGACCAATATCCTGCGGGATATTGGGGACGACTGGCGGGCAGGCCGCGTCTATCTGCCGCAAGAAGAGTTGGCTGAATATGGACTCGATGAGGCGGATTTGGCGGCAGGAGTGGTCAGTGAGCGCTGGCGGGCGTTTATGCGCTTTCAGATTGAGCGCAATCGCCGGCTGTATGATGAATCAATGGCGGGTATTGCGCTGCTCAATAAGAACGGACGCTTTGCGATTGCTGCCGCTGCTGAAATCTATTGTGGTATCCTTGACGCCATCGAATGTGCCGACTACGATGTCTTTTCGCAGCGAGCCTATGTCGGCAAATGGGAGAAACTGCGCATGCTGCCAGGGATTTGGTGGCGCAGCCGCAAGCATGGGCGCAGCGATGGCTTGTAGGTAGCCGTCTTCATGCCTTAGCGCAGCGCAGGCTGGATTAGTCTGCACTGGGCAAGGCATAGTTATGTGTGTAGAGAATGATTTACAACAGACAGATCAACCAAAACTCGTTATCCGCCTGCTGGGCGAGTTTCTCGTCAGCGCCAGCAACCGTCCGCTCAGCGGACTGACTGGCGACCGTCTGCAGTCACTGCTGACCTTTCTCCTGTTGCACCGCACGGCACCGCAATCGCGCCGCTACCTCTCGTTCTTATTATGGCCCGATTCGACTGAAGCACAGGCGCGCAGCAACTTGCGCAATCTGTTGTTTAATCTGCGCCAAGCATTGCCTGAACCAGACCGTTATTTGGTGAGCGATGCCACCACCATTCAATGGCGGGTCGCTGCCCCGATTGTTCTGGATGTGGCCGAGTTTCAGGCTGCGTTGACTGCCGCGCAGCAGGCGGCGCAGGCGCGGGATGATGCCGGCTGCGCACAATGGCTGCAAGAAGCCATAACACATTATGGCGGAGACCTGCTGCGGGGCAACTATGATGATTGGCTGATTGCCGAGCGGGAGCAGTTGCACCAGGAGTTCGCTGAGGCGCTGCGTGCTTTGGTGGCGCTGTGGGAGCGGCTCGGCAATTATGCAGCCGCCTTGCGACCGGCGCAGCGCTATGTACAAGCTGATCCGCTGAATGAAAGCGCCTATATTCAACTGATGCGGCTGCACGCACAGATGGGCGATCGCGCTGCCGTGCAGCGGCTGTATCAAAGCTGCGCTGCCGTGCTGCGACGTGAACTGGATGTTGAGCCGTCGCCCAGTACACAGCGTGCCTACGCTGAGTATCTTCGGCTGGCGCCCGCTCCACTCATCGACGGCGCACTGCCGGCAAGCAAAGCACAGACGCTGCCGCCTGTAGAAACTCCGGTGGCGCTTCAAATGCAACCAAGCTCATCTCACCAGAGCACTTGGCGGCCGCGAGCGCTGCCCATACCAGCCACGCCTTTCCTGGGACGTGAACTAGAACTGGCGCAGATTGCCGAGCGACTGGCGGATGATAACTGCCGGCTGCTGACCCTGCTGGGGCAGGGCGGTATCGGCAAGACGCGCCTGGCGCTGCAGGTGGCGCTAGGTCACCAACCGGTCTTTGCCGACGGTGTTGCCTATGTCTCACTTGCAGGTGTCGAGGCAGGGGAACAGATGGCGGCGGCACTGGCTGCTTCGTTAAACGCCCCCTATCGCGATTCAGAAGATGCACAGGAGCAACTGCTGTCTATACTGCGTACGCGTGAACTGCTGTTGGTCATCGACAACTTTGAGCATCTGGTGGGTGACGCGAGTTTGCTGCCTGCGCTTCTGGCTGAGGCTCCTTGCTGCAAGCTGCTTGTCACCTCACGCCAGCAGTTAGATTTGGTGGAGGAGTGGGTCTATGAACTGCAAGGGCTGCCGCTGCCGCAGGTAGCGGACGGCGAAGCCAACAGCGCCATCGCCTTATTTGTGCGCAGTGCACGGCGCAGCAGCCACACGTTTGTGCTTGATGAGAGCAACCGGACGGACGTCATCCGGATTTGCCGTATGGTAGGCGGTATGCCGCTCGCTATAGAATTGGCGGCGGCGTGGGTGCGCCTGCTCTCTTGCCGTGAGATTGTAGCTGAGATGGGCCGCAGTCTTGATCTGTTGGCTGCTGCACAGCACAATTTGCCTGCGCGGCACCGCAGTATCCGTGCAGTGTTTGACTATTCATGGCAGCTCCTGAGCAAGCAGGAACAACAGGCATTGGCAGCGCTGGCTGTTTTTCAAGGTGGATTTGGGCGTGATGCGGCGCTGGCCGTCGCGCAGGCAGGATTGCCCATGTTGCTGGCATTAGCAGCCAAATCGCTTGTGCAGCGGGCGGAGGCTGGACGCTATATGCTGCATGAACTGGTGCGCCAGTATGCTGCTGAGCGGCTGGCGCAGTCACAGCAGTGGGCGGCAGTGCATGATCGCCACCTAGCCTATATCGCGCAGTTGGGGGAAGAGGCGCGTGAGCAGCTTTATGGCGTGGAGCAGCGTGAGTGGTTGGTGCGTCTGTCGCTTGAGCACGACAACATGCGAGTGGCGTTAGAATGGGCGCTGCGCGAGGATGCGGTGCTGCAGGCGGATGACGCGGACACTGTTGTTCAGCAGCGCAGAGAAAAGGCGCTGCGGATTGTGACCGGCCTGCCGCGCTTTTGGAACGGGCGTGGTTATCTGCGCGAAGGCAGGAGTTGGCTGGAACGCGGGCTGGCGCTGCTACCGCAGGGCAGTGTGGCAGTGCGCGCCGAAGCGCTCAGCACACTGGGCTGGTTGCTCAATATGTTGGGTGAGACGGCGCGCGCCAAGACGCTGCAATTGGAAAGCCTAGCCTTGTTCCGCGCCTGTGGGGACGAGCGCGGTATAGCGGAGGCGTTGGACACTTTGGGTGACAGTGCCTGGGTTGAAGGCGCTCTGGCTGAGGCCAAGGCTTACTACAGCGAGGAGCTGGTCTACCGGCGCCGGCTGGGCAACGAGAGTGCGATCGGGCTGGCGCTGTACAGTTTAGGCCGGCTGGAGGTGGACTGCGGCAGCTTAGAGGAAGCGCAGCCGCTGCTGGAGGAGGCTGTCGACCGGTTGCGACGCATCGGCGAAGCGCGTGGGGTGGCTTTGACGCTAAACGGGCTAGGACGTGTGGCGCTGCGGCGCGGACAGCCGGCTGAGGCGGAGTCATTGGTGCGCCAAGCCCTGGTCACGTTTGCCGAACTTGGCAACTTGGTGGATATACCCGAATGTCTGGAAGAACTGGCGTTCGCAGCAGATGCGTCTGGACGGCTGCTGCGTACAGCACGGCTGCTGGGCGCAGCAGCCGCCATGCGCAGCATAACCGGTGCGATTATTGCCTCGGACGAGCGGCTGGTGGCGGCGCTGCTCCGGCGAATTGCCGCCGACCCGCAGCAGCAGGCCGCGCTGCAGGAAGGCGCTCACTTTAGTCAAGAACAAGCCGTAGCCTATGCATTGGCGGTAGAATAACCTCAGCAACTGCAGCGAAATATTTCGACAATAATCTGCGTGTTGCACTGATTTTCCTTTTTTCAAACGAGAAATAAACGGCGAGCAAACGGGTGACCGTATATTGTTGAATACAACGACCCAATTGCAGCGCGCCCGGCGATCGGCTGCGCTTTTGTCTACAGGAGACTGCTTATGGCGAGCCACGCGCCGCATCCAGAAACTGCACAGCCCTCCTCTGCACATTTGTTCACCTTGCGTGTCTGGCAGGAAAGAGTGGGGGAAAGCCGCTTGGAGTGGCGGGGAAAGCTGCACCACATCGCAAGCGATGATGTGACCTACTTTCGCGAATGGGCTGCCCTTGTGCCGGTGCTGTTGGCAATGCTGCGCCATGCTGGGGCCACTATCAGTGTGGAGCAAGTGCCGGATTGGGTGGAAGAAGAAGAAACGTTGAGCTAGCGTGTGGCCGGTGGGAACTTACAACCCGCTCCAACTGCCGATTTAACGATTGTCAAACGCTCGCCGTAACGGTTACGGATCGCCCCGCCTGCTATCCTTCTGCCCATCAGGTCTGCACAACAGTGAGCGCAGAAAGAGAGCAGAAGTGGATGACTTCTGCTTTACAACCCAAACAGGAGAATTCCAGACATGACTCATATTTTTTCCGGGATGCAGCGCACTTCTGTGCGGTACTTGGTAGCTTTGCTGCTGGTCGCTACTGCGCTGCTATTAGCGGTGCGCAGCGGTTATGCTCAGGACACTGGAACACAGAACACTGCGGAGCCTGCCGCTGTCACGGGCACTACAGTGGATCGAGACATTGATACGAATATAACTTGGAGTAAAGCCGGCAGCCCATACAACGTGACGCGCAATGTTTCCGTGCTTGCAGGCGTCAAACTGACCATTGAGCCAGGCGTAACGGTGGTAGTCGGCAATCAGGATGGGTTTGCCATCCCAATGACAGTAAAGGGTGTGTTGGTCGCAAAGGGTACGGCTGCCGAACCCATCACCTTTACCGGCATTAAAAAGGAGACCGGCAGTTGGGGTGGGTTAATCGCCGGCAACAGCGAGACCGAGCCGGCTTCCGTCACGCTCGACTATGTGACAATGGAATATGGAGCAATGCTGGAGGCTTACAACCGCGGCAATCTGGAATTGCAATCGGCTGTGGCGGACATCGATCATAGTATTTTCCGCTATGGCGGCAGCTATGGCTTGTCCGCCACCTATGCCACCAAGCTGACGCTGCGCAACAGCAGCTTTATCGGCAATATGTTTAGCGCTGTGCTGCTCTCCTCCGGCAAGCCCAAGTTTGATCC
Organism: Caldilineales bacterium; assembly: GCA_038205395.1. Classification (GTDB taxonomy): domain Bacteria; phylum Chloroflexota; class Anaerolineae; order Caldilineales; family Caldilineaceae; genus Fredericiella. Next base: position 3,352 of record JBBRBX010000063.1, on the reverse strand, counting down.
GGTGCTCAGCAATCTGTCAGCAAGCCAAAACGGCGAGTATGATGCAGTCGTTTATAGCACAGTCAGCATCGACAAGCCGCACACGCTGGAGAAGATGGGGCTGCCGTATATCTTCAAGGGCGGTTTTGACGTCGATCCGGGTGGCGTGCTGACGGTCGATCCGGGCGTCGAAGTGCGGGTAGACACCGGTTTCTATGTAGACGGTGCGATTAAAGCCGTAGGCACTGCCGCGCAGCCGATTTTGTTCACCGGCATCAAGCAGCAGCCTGGCGGCTGGTGGGGGATGAATGTCAACGGCGGCCAATTGGGGATTGCCAGTGCGCTGCTGGACCAGGTAATTATCGAGTATGGTGGTTCAGATAATTCCGACTACGGCGGCAACCTGATCGTTTCGACCGCCAATGTGACTGTCACCAATACCATCCTGCGCAACAGCAGCACCTATGGTGTTTACAATGAAGGTGGTGCACCGGATGAGCAGTTTGCCGTCACAATTGAGAACAGCACGATCAGCGGCAACCAAAAAGGAGCTGTTGTTTGCAAAGACGAATCATGCAACATGACGTTGAACAATTTGCAGGTGAGCGGCAACGGCCAGGATGCCATTATCTTTCGTTCCTATGTGTGGGGCAACAACACCTGGCGCAGCTTTGGCCTCCCCTATCTGATCGAGGGGCAGGGCGGCGTCAGCAAAGGAGGCACCCTCACTATTGAGCCGGGCGTCGAAGTGCGTATGGCTCAGGATGCCAGCTTTAGCATAGATGGAATTCTCTCCGCTGTGGGCACGAGTGAGCAGCCGGTTATTTTTACCGGCGTGCAGAAGCAGGCCGGCTGGTGGAAGGGGATCAGCATCGGCAATGGGGGCGTGGCCGAACTGCGCTACTGCGACATCGGGTATGGCGGCAACTGGGGGCCTATAGGCAACTCGGCCCAACTGACGGTGCAGAGCAGCTCGCTGGCGATCAGCAACTGCCGCATCCATGACAGCAGTTCTGCCGGTCTGATGGTGGTGGCGGGCGCCAAACCCACTATCCGCAACAACAGTGTTGAAAATAACAAGTCTGGTCTGATCGCTGTCTATGCATTGGAGCAGGTGGATGCACGCTTTAACTGGTGGGGCGACGCCAGCGGCCCTAAGCACGGCAGCAATCCGAGCGGTCAGGGTCAAGAAGTCAGCGGCGATGTGTTGTTGGAGCCATGGCTGCGCAGCCCAGATGATACGGGCGGTGGCATCACCGGCATCACGGTTGATCTGAATGGACCAAGGCGGTTTGCGCCCGGTGCAACCGTTGTGTACAGCATCTTTTACTACAACGGCACCGGCAGTGCTATCGACAATGCTGTGCTGCGCTTTGGTATGCCTGCTAACGCTGTGCTGCTGGAGAGCAGCCCTAATGGCATCTTTCATATCGAGCGCAACCACGTCTTCTGGAAGTTGGGCAGCCTTGCCCCAACCGGCCGGGGACTGGTGTGGGTGCGAGTACGCTATGACTGGGGCCTGCCTGATGGCTTCAAAGCGGCCACCGCTGCGCAGTTAAGCGGCTCTAATCTGCCGGCGCCAATCTTCAACGTTGCCGCCTATACAAACTATGTGCCGCGCAGCTTGCAGAATGTGGCGGACTTGAGTGTGGCCCAGGTAGACTCGCTGCGCAGCGCATCTCCAGAACTGGACAAACTCTATAAGCAGGTGATTGCCGATGGTTTTGTCTACGGCAACGCTGAGCAGCACGTCTACAGCACCGGCGAGCAGGAGACGGAGATTCGGCTGCTGCGCTTCCAGCCACAGTTCGAAATCTTTTATCTTTGGTCGGCAAACGGCAAAGTGGTGGGCGCGCTGGTAGATGGCTCTTCCTACACCGTCGTGCGTGACGGCAGAGCTGTGCGCTATGATCTGCAGACCAACGCCTGGGCGCCAACCACGTTGGGGTTGCTGCGTGCAGCCGGCGCTACAATTTCGTGGGGTGAGTGTGTACAGAATTGTATCGAGGACAAATTGCCCGGCTACATTATCAAGAAGAAGATCAAATCGCTCAGTGAGTTGGGTAAGGTTTCTTCTTGTGTCAAGTCAGCACAAGGTGACGACAGTTCCTATCTGGGCTGCGCTAAGTATATCGGCAAGGTCGTGCCGGGTGTCGGGGAAGGCATTGACCTGGGTCTGTGCAATTCGGACTGCCAGCAGTGCGAGGAAAGCGGCGGCAGCTGCAGCAACCCTAACTGTCACTGCTGCAGCGAGGACAAATACCGCTGTGACAGCGGCGACTGGATCTACGGCACCTTTGGCGTCGATGTCGTCAAGATGAAGAAGTGCAATATTACGGACGAGGAAGAGGGGATTGGCACCTACTTTGCCGAGACAGTGATTAAGACCTGTGCGCTGTGTGAGAAGTGTATGGACAATGGCGGCAGCCCCGTCTGTGTGGCCAAAGTAGGCAACTTTGAAGTGCTCAATACACTGGCTACTGTCGTGGCAATGGCGGCACAGCAGGGAGCGCAGGACAAACTCGAAGTGATGGCCAGCAGCGACCAAGAGTGTGATGATTGTCGCATCGCCAAGGATCCGAATGAGATGTATGGCCCGGATGGTGATCTGCTGCCGGGACAGTTGATCACTTACGACGTGGCCTATGAGAATATCGGCGAGGGAACGGCCTTTGGTGTGTTTATTCTGAATAAGCTGCCGGTGGACGTCTTTGACCTGGCGACACTCCAGATTAACAATGGCGGCAGCTATGCACCAGGCTCTAAAAGCATCTCTTGGGATGTGGGTGATCTGGCGCCCAAGGGACAGCCAGGTGCGAAAGGCACAGTTTCCTACAGCGTGCGACTGCGCAGTGACCTGCCTTCCGGCGCAGTGATCAGCAACCAGGCAGTGGTTCACTTCCCTTCCGTGCCGGAGGAGACGCCGACGAACCGGCTGACGAATCTCATCAAACCGCTGGTGGCTGAGCCGCAGAAGTTGGAGGTCGAGGCGGGCAAGACAGTCGCCGTCACGCTTAGCGGGCGTGACGTGGTGGGTGCGCCGTTGAGCTACACCATTATAGAAGGGCCGTTCTACGGCACGATCACGGGCAACCCGCCGAACCTGCAGTACACGCCTGCCATCAATGCCAGCGGCTTAGATCGCATTCGGTTTACCGTGAGCAATGGGGTCGCCACCAGTGTGGCGGCGGACATAAGTCTGCGTATTCTACCTTCCGCAGCCGATGTAACCCTTTAGTTTCCGGTAAATCAGGGGTCAAGGGCCCGTTTGGTGCGGCGATGGGCATGAATGCCTTTGGGCAAATGGGTGGTGACGGAGTTCTTTTTACGAAGTTCCGGGTCACAAGTGAGTAAGTTTGGAAAATCAGCTTGT